>JBJOMZ010000126.1:0-6525 GCA_046052105.1 Verrucomicrobiota bacterium
GGTAATCATCATACAGTCCCTCAAGCACGCTGTAGATCATCTCCGTGGGTTTGGCGAATCCTTCCGTCCTGACCATTTCATCGAGAATGTAGCCAACCTGCCGCCAGTCCGCCGCGGTTTTTTTCGGCACGGGCAGCGTCTCAAACACCGTGGAAAATTTTTCAGGGGGCAACTCCTTTTCCGCCCAACCCGTTTTCCTCCAAGCGCTCCACATCTTATCGGAGGAAGTGGCGCCCACACCGGGAAGAAGTTCCACCATTCGCTTGAAAGCCACTTCATCGCGGCGATTCGTGACAAAGCGGAGAAAAGCACTGACATCCTTGATGTGAGCTTGTTCGAAAAAACGCAACCCGCTGGTGATGGCGAAAGGGATGCCCCGCATCGTCATCTCCATCTGGACTTCGAGACTTTGGAAATGAGCGCGATACAAAATCGCGATTTCATCAAGTGAGACACCCTCGTCCTGCAATTCGACAATGCGCTGACCGACAAAGGCTGCCTGCATCTGAGGATCCTCGACGACTACCATCGCCGGCTTCATACTTCCGCCCTCGCGCTGGGCGCGCAGATTTTTGTCGAAGCGCTCCGTATTTGCGCGGATCGCCTCGTTGGAAAGTTCGAGAATCTCAGGAACGCTGCGGTAGTTGGTCTCGATCGCAAAAGTGCGGCAGGGTCTGCCCTGATCGGGGAATGCCAGGATGTTTCGCATGTTGGCACCGCGCCAGGAGTAGATCGACTGTGCGTCATCACCCACCACCATCAGGCTGTTGGACTCCCCTTCCAGCAATTCGATCAACTCGCACTGGACTTGGTTGGTGTCTTGAAACTCATCGACCAAAATATGTCGAAACTTTTTCCGATAGAGTGCCAGTAAGTCCTGTCTTGTGCGCAAAAGCTCCACGGTCTTGACCAGCAAGTCATCGAAGTCCATCGAATTCGTCTGCTGTTTTTTTTCGATGTAGGCCAGGCGTATGGTGTCGATTTCCTCGAACCACTCGTCAAAATACTCGTATCGCTCGGCAATCACATCCTCGAGTGATTGCCCCGTGTTGACCACCAGACTGAAAATTGTCGCGAGCACATCGGCCTTGGGAAAACGCTTTTTGTCCACGGTTTTGTCGCGTTTTCCGATGATCGTTTGCAGCATCGACTTCTGATCATCGCGATCGAGGATGGTGAGCGATCGAGTGTAGCCGATCTCCTCGGCGTGGCGGCGCAGAATGCGACTACCGATCGAGTGGAAAGTCCCGGCCCAGAGATCGGATGTGTCCTGGGTTACCAATTCGCGCACACGACCGATCATTTCACGCGCCGCTTTGTTGGTGAAGGTGAGCAAGAGAATGTTCCGCGCCTCGACGCCATGGTCCAACAGCCATGCCACACGATAGGTGAGCGTGCGGGTTTTCCCCGAACCTGCTCCCGCAATCACCAGAGCGCGGCCGTCGGGCGAACTCACCGCAGCGTATTGCTCCTCATTGAGCTCCTTGCGGTAGTCAATGCCCGAGGTCTTGCCGTTGCTGCGATGGAGTTGATACTGCCTTGCCATGTGGGTCAGGAATGCTCACCGCGTTCGGCCTTGTCCGCCTCCTCGACACTGGCGCCGTCGTCCACGCGCTTCGCGAAAGCCGTAAAGCGCGTCAACTCTTGACGCACCACGGGCAGCAGCAGATAAACTCCGATCAGATTGGGAATGCTCATCGCAAAGAGCGAAGCATCCGAGAAGTCGGTAGCATTCGCCATCGACGCCGAAGAACCGACAATGATGATCAGGCAGAAAATCAGTTTATAAATCCAAGCCGTAATCGGTTTTTTTCCAAACAAGTATTGCCATGCTTGGAGGCCGTAGTAGCTCCATGTGATCAGTGTGGAAAAAGCAAAGGCGAACACACAGAAAAACAGCACGTATTTGAACGAACTGTGAATCGTCTCAAAGGCGGCTGATGTCATCGCGATGCCTTCTTTGAAGCCGGTTCCTTTCGCACCTAATACGTATGATTGCCCGTTGATCGCGTAGTTGGCGGAGTCCCCCTCGAAGTTCATCGTAACGCAGAGCACGAGTGCCGTCATCGTGCAAATCACTACGGTATCGAGAAACGGCTCAAGCAGAGCTACGACGCCTTCGGATGCAGGACGACGGGTTTTCGCCGCGGCGTGCGCGATGGGAGCCGAGCCGATACCGGCTTCGTTCGAGAACGTGGCACGGCGCATGCCCCAGATGAACGCGGCGACCAATCCACCGGTAATGGCGGCGCGGGGCTCAAAGGCCTCTTTCATGATCATTTGCAAAGCAGGCACGATATGAGATGCGTTGACGATCAACACCAATAGTGAGCTGACAACGTAAGTGCCGCACATCAACGGAACCAGCTTATCCGTCACTTTGGCGATGCCCTGGATGCCACCGATGATCACCAGCGCCGTCATGAAGGCCATGATCAGGCCGAAGACCCATTGTTTGTCGAAGAAGAACGAGGATTCACCTCCCGTGATATTGATCAACTGGGATGTGACCTGATTGACCTGGAAAATATTGCCGCCACCGAACGAGGCAAACACACAAAAGATCGCAAAAAAGAATGCGAGAACCATGCCCAGCGGTTTCCATCCTCGCTCGGTGAGGCCGCGACGAAGATAATACATCGGACCGCCATGAACACGTCCCTCGGTGTCAAAGATGCGGTATTTCACGCCTAACGTACACTCGGCAAACTTGGTCGACATCCCGAGGAAACCACTGAGAAACAACCAAAAGGCCACACCCGGGCCACCGCTGTGAATCCCGATCGCCACACCGGCGATATTACCCAAGCCCACGGTTCCCGAAACAGCAGCCGTCAAAGCTTGGAAGTGCGTCACGGATCCTGGATCCGAGGGAAGACTGTATTTACCGCGCACCGTGCGCATCGCCAGACCAAAAGCGCGGATGTTGATGAACTTGAAGGCAATGGTCACGATCACGCCCGCAAGTGCCAACCAAAACACCACCAGCAGGGCATCGAACTCACCAATCTTAACCGTATAAAAAATGCTATTCACAAACGGTCCGGAAATATCACCGAACCACTGGTCGATTTTTTGATCCAAGGACATTTCCTTTTCCTGCGCGAAGCTGCCTGAGCAACCAACAAAAAATAGCAGCGCGGTCAGCCATCCGGTCACACGCGTTCGAAACTTCATCCATTCCATACCCGCGCAGACTGGCAAAGCATGTCCTCGAACACAAGCATAATGCAGCGCTAATCCGCTTGCATCGCACCCAAGCATGATTACATTCGCGTCGAACCAACTTCCCATCATGAGCGAAACCACACCGAAAATCACCGCCTATCTGAAAACCTTTTGCGGCTGGAGCGAGGGCGTGCGCGCGATCATGCGCAAATACAACCTGCCCTTCGAGGAAAAGGACATCATCAAAAATCCGGCATTCCGCTGGGAAATGGAAACCAAGAGCGGGCAGCCTCTTTCGCCATGCGTGGAAATCAACGGTCACATGCTGGCCGATATTTCTGGAGCGGAAGTGGAGACATGGATGATAGCGCAAGGTCTGGTGCAGGCCATCGATGCCGAGGCGGATGCGCCGACCAATTCCGCTTGCAGCGATGAACAACACGCTGCCATGGCTCGCGGGCAAATGCCGCAGGTATCGAAGATCAAGTTTCTCGACTGATTCTTACTGCGCACCAGCTTTTTTCAGCTGAGCGATCGCTTCGTCCAGTTTTTTGCGCAACGCGGCAATCGCTTCGTTGCGTTCGATGATCGCCAGATCGCGCTCCTTGATGGCGGTTTCCCATTGGGTGATTTGCGCACGCAGCGCATCGCGCTCGGCGGTGGCTTGGTCACGTGCCGTGTTCGACGCCATCAATTGCTCCGCTTGCTCCTTGTTCAGTCGCGATGCCTCATCCGCAGCTTTTTGCGTCTCCAGAAGCGACTGTTTCAAATCTGCCAGATCGGTAGTGAGAGAATCCACGCGTTGCAAGGCCTGATCTCGCTGTTCCTGAAGGGCATGAGCGTCAACCTGCAGCCGGCGGTAGAGCTCTCGACGGCTTTCATTATGCCGCCACTGAACGGCGATCACGATGCATAGAGCCGCGCATCCCACGGCGTTAAGAAGTGGCAACCAACGGGACATCATGGCTTGGGTGTTTTGCTTTCAAAACTCACGCGCTCGATTCCCGCCGCACGAACGGCATCGAGCAAACGCATCACCTGCTGATGACGCGCGTTCGCATGGGCGGCGATCAGAACGTTGACTTCCTCGCGATTTTCAAGAACCGCAAGACGCTCCGTGACCTCGGTGGCAGTGAGGATTTCCTCCTTGAGCGTAATGACACCCTGCTCGTTCAATGCGAAATGAAAGGGCGGCACGGATTTTTCCGATAGAGCGGCCTGGGCGTCTGGTAGCTCGATGGGCACGCGACTGAGCTGCGTCATGCTGAGGCTTACCAACATGAAACTGGCGAGCAGAAAGAACATGATGTCGATGAGCGGAACGATCTCGATGCGGGCCTCGTCGTGCCCGTCTTGATCAGCAGTGCTGGAAAGTTTGATCGGCATGTCAGATATCAGGGACGGGGTGCTTTGAAATCGCTGAGATCATGACCGTGCGCTTTCGCATTGCCGGTCAAGAGCTCGCAATGATTGATCCAATGCTCCAGCTTGCCACGCAGCAGTGAGGTTTTTTTGCGGAAAAAATTGAAGGGTAGGAGACAGAGAATGGCGATGCCTAGACCCGCTGCGGTGGCGATCAAGGCCTCGGCGATGCCACCGGAAACTTTGGTGACAGCCAGTTGGTCGTTACCCACGAAGTTGAACGACCCCATGATGCCCACCACGGTGCCGAGCAATCCCAACAATGGGGCCAAGGTAATGACCGTGCTGAGAACCCACAGGCGCGACTCTGATTTTTCTAACAAATTGCTCGCGTGAAGCTGCATCGCGGCGAGAGGTGAAGTGGCGGCGTGAGAGAGACCATCACGAAGATTTTGCAAAAAAGGATCAGGGGTATCCGTGGACTTCCAGGCTTTTTCAAACTCGCCCATTCCCAGAGCCTCGCGGGCCGATTCCTGCAATCCGGCATTGATACTTGAGCGCAGTTTCAACCACCAGATCACGCGATCGAGAATCACGCATACAGCGAGAAAAAACAACAGCGCCATGGGCCACATGATGGGGCCGCCTTTTTCAAAGTATTCAACGAGAATGTGGGATAGAATCATAAGGATCAGTTCAAACGGAAAATGATGGGCACACGATAGCGTTGCGCTTGACCAGCAGAAAATTTCCAGCGGCTGCGAATCGTCGAGAGCGCGGCGTTGTTCAGAGATTCGTAAGGACAGGGGGTCTTGACCCATGCACTCAAAACCTTGCCATCGACTCCAACGATAAACTCCACTACTACCGTGCCCTGCTGATTATTGCGGCGCGCTTGAGCCGGATAGGTCGGAGCCGGCTGTCGCCCCGCACCACTGCCGAAAGAGAGAGTGGTAGCGTTCGAGGGCGTAGAGGAACCGGTCGCTTGGTTCGCCGTGGTCGTGGATGACGGCTTGTTGCTCGGTGCGGAAGTAGGTTTCTGCGGCGTGGTTACTGCCACCTGAGTCGCGTTTTGTTTGATCACGGGCGCGGGCATTTCGGGGATGTCCGGCAATTCGGTTAGGGGAGGCAATTCCGGCATCGGCGGTGGCGTGGGAGAAACAGCCGTTACGGGAACAACCTCTGGTTGCGTGGTGGCTTCCGCATCCGTGGATTCATTCTCCGCAGCAAGCGCCGGGTCGGCCGGTGCGATGTCCACCGAGCTCAAGACTTCGAGACGTGGCGGTTTCACCGCAAAAGTCACTTTCCACTCCTGAAGCACGGTAAACCCCACCAACGCCCCCAGCCCCACGCTCAGCCACATGGCCAGCGTGATCACATTCAGGGCATGGATGGCTCCTTTGTTCATCTTGCTCGCCGATACTATTGAGATTGATTCTCAATAACGCAAGTGGTTTTTTGGAGAACCTCGACCATTTTATGGCAATTCCACCGCTTGAGCGACACGCAACAGTAGCGCTTCCTGCAAATGCGGTGTGATGATCTGCAATCCGATGGGCAAACCACCTGTCGGAAGTGGGACGGAAATAGCGGGCAATCCCGCGAGGTTCACGGGGATGGTGCAGACATCAGCCAGATAATCTTCCAGCGGATTCGAACAATCACCGATCTTGCGCGCGGGGCTCGGAGCGATGGGAGAAACGATGGCATCGACTTGCTGAAATGCTTGCTCGAAATCGCGGCGGATCAGCGTGCGCACTTTCTGGGCTTTGTTGTAGTATGCATCGTAGTAGCCGGAGGAAAGCACGTAAGTGCCTAACAAAATCCGGCGTTTCACCTCAGGACCAAATCCCTCTTCGCGCGATTGTTGATAGAGAGACATGATGTCGGCTGGTTGGGCGGTCCTGTGACCGTAGCGCACGCCATCGAAGCGTGAGAGATTCGAGGATGCCTCTGCGGGAGCGATGATGTAATAGGTCGCAACAGCATATTCCG
>JBJOMZ010000127.1:0-6463 GCA_046052105.1 Verrucomicrobiota bacterium
CTCAAGCCCATGGCGATCTCACGGCTCATCAGGGCACTGGAAGCGAATCAAGATCTTGACAAAGCCGCGCAATATCGCAAAGAACTTACCGAACAATTCCCTAACTGGAAAGAAGACAATCCATAAGCAACGGAACCATGCCCCCACATGAGTGATGCCCATTCATCCCAATCCTCACGCTATCGATCGATTCCGTATCGTCCTCCCTATTACGTGGCCGTGTTCTGGACCCTCCTGCATTTGTGCAGCATCGCCGCATTCATCACATGCGTCGTGTTGTTTTTCATGAATCTGGAAAGCGAAAACCGCGGACAACTGAAACTTCTGATCATTGCCACATCCGCCTCCGCCGTATTGAGCTTGATCGTCTCCAATTACAAGCGGCGAGCCGCACGTTGCCCGCTCTGCATCGGCACACCGCTCATGAACTGCGGCGCACTACCCCACAAACGATCGAAAAAAATCACCCCCTTCAACGAGGGATTCACCGCCGTTCTCAGCATCGCACTCACACAGAAATTCCGCTGCATGTATTGCGGCACACGATACGACCTGCTCAAAACATCACGGAAAAGAAAACAATCCGAGCATGAGTCCGACGTGTAATTCCACTCGTTTTTTACGAGTCATTTTTTTACCACTACGATTTCTTATTCTGGGTTTGGTTGTGATTGCCGTAATAACACTGGTTGCAATCGCGATGGTTGGTTCTACCGCCACTCTGGCCCCGAAGAGGCGTTCCGTCGAGCCATGGCACCGCGAAATCATCCAGCAAGCCGACGAATTCGGCATCAGGATCAAAAGCGGTCAAGACAAGCGAGGCACGCCCTATCTGGTATGCGAGCCAACCAGCCAAGGTAAGGGGAAAAAAGCGAAGCTGTTGCGCGACGAGCTCCAAAGCAGAGGAACTGCGCTGTCTGCTCCCGGGAAGATTCATGGAACGCTAATGCTACTCCACGGTCATAAGGGCTGCAAAGAGGATCATCTCCCGATATGCGAGCGTTTCTGCGCTGCCGGTTTCCGTTGTCTTTGCGTGGACTTACCGGGGCATGGGAAGAATCCTGCCACGTATGCAACCTTCGGCCACAAGGAAGTTTCCCAGTTGATGGATCTTTGGCGGGAATTTCTTCATAGTCATCCTGAGGCGATCGGCCCGCTCGGGATTTTCGGCGTGTCCCAAGGTGGCGCGATCGCGCTGCAACTCGCCGCAAATGAGCCATCCACAGTAACAGCCGTGGCCAGCGTCTGTTCATTTGTCTCACTCGACCAGCCGATCGCTGCCTCAGCCGATCATCTGCCCTCGATTCTTCGTGACGCCAAACCGCTGACTACCCGAGCCTGCGCGCTTGGCATCTACTGTCGGTGCGGTTTTTTCCCTACGCAGATCAGTCCATTGAATGCCGCGACTCGACTCCAATGCCCGGTTTTCATCACGCATGGAAGCAAGGATCCTTTCGTTCCCGTTGCATCAGCGGAGCAATTGTTCCAAGCGGTCCCCCATCAAGACAAGACACTGCTGCTGATCGAAGATGCCGGACATCACAATGTGCTCTCCACAGGTTCCACCGCTTTGTATGCGGATCTGTGCGGCTTTTTCCTGCGCTCCATGACTCCGTGAAGATAATTCTCAAGCTTCCAACTTTACGCATTCGGAAAATTCGGTTACTCCTTTGCCATGCAAGCACTGCCCTACGAGCATGCCATCGAAGCCATCGTGAAACGCGACCCGCGTTTTCATCCCTCCGCTTACATTTTTCTCAAAGAGGCCTTGGACCATACCTTGAAAAAAGTCATGGACGCCAACCAAGGAAAAGCACGACACGTCAGCGGCGCGGAGTTGCTTTTCGGTTTCCGTGAACTTGCCTTGCAGCAGTTTGGTCCTATGGCCTCGACACTCATGGAAGAGTGGGGATTGCGTCGCTGCCAGGATGTGGGTGACATGGTGTTCCTGCTGATTGAAGAGCAGGTATTCGGCAAACAGGACTCGGATACCAAGGAAGACTTCGTCGATGTCTACTCCTTTGAAGAAGCATTTGTCGCCCCATTCTTACCTAAGTCCCCCACCCCTATCAGCATAAAGAGCTAATACCCGCATGGCATTTCTTCCGGATCAGGCCTATGAACACATCATGCGAGCATTCGAGCACGGTCGGCTCGCTCACGCTCTGCTGATCTCGGGACCGCGCGATAGCGGCAAGTCCGCGTTGGCCGCCAAGATTTCCTGGTTGCTGCAAGGCAAGACCCAGTCCGGCACCGACCTTTTTGGCGATCCCATCGTGAGCGATCCTCTGCCTCTTGAAGAGCAGGAATGCGACGCGGTCCAATTGCTGCGCCCAGAAAAAAAATCACGAGTCATCGATGTAGAAAGCATCCGCGATGCCGAGACGCGCCTGCACATGGCGGTAGAACAAGGCACCTGGAAAATCGTCACCATCGTCGATAGCGACCGCATGAATCCCCAGGCCCAGAACGCTTTTCTCAAGACTCTGGAAGAACCTCCGAACAACACGCTGATCATGCTCTTGACAGCTCAGCCGCAGGCGATGTTGCCGACCATACTCTCGCGTTGTGTGCAACTGCCCTTGATGGGGAAAACTGATTTCCGCGCTCATGGCGGAGACTCGCTCATCGAGACCATGAATCGTGTGGCGGCGGCGGCATTCGGCACTCCCTGGGGCGCCCTCACCATCAAAAAATGCTTCACCGACGTCTTGGACCAACGCAAGAAAGACATCGAACATCTGGAGGACCAGCTATATTCCGCGGAAAAGAAACAGTATTCGCAAACGACAGACGGTTCGTGGCTAAGAGAGCGCGATGAGTTTCACGAGGCCGCCAAAAAGTCCACCTATCTTGCGGAACGTTCGCGCTATTTCGACATCATGATGGCCTGGATGGCGGATGTCCTGAGATGCAAGGCGGGAGCGGCATGCGAGGACTTCCCGGAAGTGTCTCATCTCATCGCGAAGCTCGCCGATGCGGAGACCACCGCCTCGCTGTTGCGTCGAGTCGAAGCACTGGAAGATCTGCGCTCGACATTGGAAACCAATGCCAGCGAACAACTTGCCATTGAGTGCGGATTTCTGAAGGCTTTTGGTTAGGGTCACATTCCCAACCGGGCCAACTCCGTAACCTTGAGTGCGAGTTCGAGCGCCGCCAGACCCTGCTGCCCCGTGACCGCCGGTTTTTCTCCACGCGCCACGGCATCCACAAACGAACGCAACTCGCCCATCAGAGGCTCACCCTTTTCAATTGCCACATCCAGCTTGGCGATGCCTGTATCCACTTTCGCATACATCTGCCCGTCTTGTTGCTGGTAGTCGAGCGACAGATAGCAATCTTCCTGAAACACTCGAATCTTGCGCATGCGCTCGGGACTGATACGGCTAGCGGTGACATTGGCAACACAACCGTTTTCAAAACGAAGGCGGGCATTTGCTATGTCCTCCGTCGATGTCAAAACAGAAACCCCCACGGCATCGATGCCGACGACGGGACTCTTCACAAGGTGCAGAATCACCTCGAGGTCGTGGATCATCAAATCAAGAATGACGCCGATGTCCATGCTGCGATTGGGAAAAGGTGATAGTCGATGAGCCTCGATGAAGCGTGGCTTGGTGAGTCGGCCCTCGAGTTGCTTGAGCACGGGATTGAATCTTTCGACATGGCCGACAGCCAGAAGACGTTCGAAGCGTCTCGATGCATCCACCAATGCCTGGGCATCTTCCACGGTGGCAGCGATCGGTTTTTCGATGAGCACATGCACACCTTTTTCCAAAAGATAACATCCTACCTCGCGGTGCGCGACAGTGGGAACGGCAACGGATGCGAGATCGCAGCAGTCGGCAAGCTCCTCCAGGGTATCAACGGCTTTTCCTCCAAACTCCGCAACCACGGCCTCGGCTCTCGCGCGATCGGCATCATACACCGCGGCGAGCTCCACTCCATCAAGCATGGAATAAATCCTCGCATGATTCCTACCCATCGATCCCGCACCCGCAACTCCCGCACGCATGTTTTTCATGCCGCTACTTATGGCGAGACGGGCGGTTTGACAAGCACGGCTTACCAAGAAACAACGTCATCCGAAGCGGACAGGCGATTCGAGGAATCAGGTTTCCCGGCTGTTCCCTTGACACCATCACGTCCATAAGACCAGATCACAAATGATTCGTATCGAGGTTGGGAATCCGGATATACTGCAAGGTTGTAGGTTTCCATCCAACGGTCGGCAACTCCACTGCTCCGCTCGTTGGTGAAAGGTGGGACATTGATGGCAATCATCAATGGCTTGCCCCATGGATCCAGAATTTGCCCAAAGCTTGCGTCACCTTGAATGTTGTTGACACCATTCTTCTTCTCAAGCGTGCGCGGGAAAACGAAGTATTCTTCCAATTTGGGATTGGTATTGCGCGTGCTCCAGTCGCCACCCTCAAAAGCAAAGCTCTTATCCTCACCTTCCAATACGGAAACGATATAGTCGTTGGTGTATCGTCCGCTGGAGTCACCAAACACCACATCGGGCAGGGTGCCCGGCTGAATGTTCGGCGGAATGGGTGGGCGCATGTAATCTGCCGAGAATGTCTGGAGAGCCGTGTTTACCTCGCGAATTGCCGCGGTGCAACGCACCTTGTGCGCGCGCAGCACGGCACTCCTCACGCTACCAAAAATGAGCGTGGCCAATACGGCAATGATGGCGATGACAACCAGCAACTCCACAAGAGTGAATCCACGAGAGAGCTGATGCGCTTTGCGAAACAATTCAGAACGGTTTTTTCTCACAGGAGAGAGAGTAGGATTTCGGCATCCTGTTGTCGAGCACCCAAAACAAAAATCTCCACAGGAGCTCGAAATAAGATGAATGCGAAGCGTCGCCTTTTCCTCCGGTTTTCAGTTGCCAGCGCCCGCAATCCCTCTACATTTTGGTCATGATTTCGTTCCTGCTTCGGTTTTCATGCTTCGCCCTGATGCTTCTCCATCTCGATGCCCAGGACAAGCCAACCGTGGATAAGCCCAAAGACGATGCGAAAAAAAACGAATCCCCCACTCCTCCCAAAGATGTATCCACTGAGGGTGTGGTGACCATTGAAGGGAAAAAAATTCCTTATCAAACGACAACAGGAAAAATCACCTTGTTCAAGGAGGACGGAACACCACGCGCTTCCATTTTCCATGTCAGCTATGTGCGCTCCGACCAGAACGCAGCAAACCGCCCCGTGACTTTCGCGTTCAACGGTGGACCAGGTTCTTCTGCGGTGTGGCTGCACCTGGGCGCGCTGGGACCTCGCATCATACAAATGAGCGGTGACGGCACGCAACCGATCGCTCCCCCCGCTCAATTCGGCAACAACGCATTCTCGATTCTCGACGTCAGCGATCTCGTTTTCATCGATCCAGTCTCCACGGGCTACAGCCGTGCGGAAAAAGACACAAAACCAGGAGATTTCCATGGTGTGGACGAGGATATTGAATCCGTGGGGGACTTCATCCGCATGTGGGTGACCAAGAACAAACGCTGGCAATCACCCAAATTTTTATTGGGCGAATCCTACGGCGGAGTGCGCGCCGCCGGACTTTCGCATTTCCTGCAAAGCCGCTACGCCATGTCCCTCAACGGCGTTGTCATGCTGTCAACCCTGATGGACTTCCAAACACTATCGCCAGCGGGCGGCAATGATCTCGCATATCAGGTGTATCTGCCGACCATGACATCGGTCGCCCACTACCACGGTATCATTCGGGGTAACCGCGACGAATTGGTAGCGAAATCAAGAGCACTGGCCTTCGGCGCCTATGCCACTGCGCTCCAACAAGGAAACCAACTGACCGATGCTGACAAAAAGGCGATGGCCGCGCAGCTTGCGGAGCTCACCGGTCTTTCGCCATTGCTGATTGAGGAACTGCATCTGCGCATCGATCCTGCGCGCTTTCGCGGAGAACTGCTCAAGGGTAAGGGAAAAGTGATCGGCCGATTCGATGCGCGTGTGGCTTGGGACGACACGGACAGCTCCGAATCACATGCTGACTACGATCCATCCTACTCCCTTGCATACGGAGCATTTGGCACGGCCATGTTGGGCTATCTCACCACGGAACTGAATTGGCAGGAAAGCCAGCCCTATGAAATTCTCACGGGCAAGGTTCACCCCTGGCGATGGAATGCCAGCAACGGGTATGTCAACCTCACGAACCGTCTTGCATCCGCAATACGGGACAACCCGAAATTGCGCGTGCTCGTGCAGTGCGGGTTCACGGATCTGGCCACACCTGCCGACGGCATGTTGTATTCCACACGTCAAATGCTCTCGTTGCCGCCGTCATTGCGCAGCAATCTGCGCTTCGCATGGTATGAGGGTGGGCACATGTTTTATCTGAACCCGCCAGATCTGAAAAAAATGCGAGCGGATCTCGTGGCCTTCATCACCGCCCAACCCTAATCCTTATGATCGACCAACCACCACCC
>JBJOMZ010000128.1:0-6451 GCA_046052105.1 Verrucomicrobiota bacterium
TGGGTGCTGCGGCGGTTCTCGCCCAAAGTCGTTTGACGGATGGAACGATGGCGCGCGTCTCACGGATGCGAGATGCCTTTGAACAAGCGGTTCTGGCTGGTGTGACGGGTGTGCGTGTCAACGGCGATCCATCATCGCGAGTGCCTAATACCAGTCATCTTTCGTTCGATCAATGCGAGGCGGCGGGACTGCTGATCCTCTTGGATGAAAAAGGCGTAGCCTGTTCCGCGGGATCGGCCTGCATGTCGGGCAAACAGCATCCCTCGCACGTGCAGAAGGCAATGGGTTTTTCCGATGCCCGTGCGAAAAGTAGCCTGCGCTTCAGTTTTAGCGCAGAAAACACCATGGAAGAAGCGACGCAAGCGGCGGCAGTTGTTTGCCAAGCGGTCAAAAAATTGCGCAGCGTGCAAGGGGATGGTGTCGGCCCCGTGGTCATTTACACGCCCTGAACATTGACTTTGGGATTGCGATTTTTGTCTGATCCTTGCATGATGCGACCATGAAATTGAACGAACAGGCGGTATTGCGTTTCATGGCCGCCAAGGAGTATCGCCCCATGGATTCTTCCGAACTGGCGAGGGCGATGGAGATTCATTCAAACGACCGTGCGGCTCTGCGCAACATCCTGCACAAGCTCGCCTCAGCAGGGAAAATTGCTCAGGGAAAAAAATCCCGCTACGAGCTGGTGAAAGCGAATGTCGCGACAAAAAATCCGCCGCAACTGGTGGGAACGATCCGCTTTGCACCCAAGGGATTTGCCTGGGTCTATGCCGATCTCGCCGCACCGGAAAACAAGGACTGGGATTTCACGCAGTTCGATCGCTTTCGCGCCGAGCAACGCGATTGCGGCACGGCACTCGATGGCGATCGCGTTTTGGTGCAGGTGCTCCAGACGCCCAAGTTTTCACGCCCACGCGGACGATTCAGCGAGTCTGAGTTAGAAGAAGTGGCGCCCAAGGTGCGAGTGGAACAGGTGATCTCGCGCCGCAGCGGGAAGGTGGTGGGGATTTTCCGGCGCAAGGCGAAATTTAGTTGGGTCGATGTCGATGATGTGGCTCTCAAAGGTGCCGTGGACCTCAGTGTGGATACTACCGCGCAAAATGGACAGTTGGTCGTGTTGGAGCTGGACCGCTGGGATCAGGCGAACAAGGCTCCGAAAGGGCGAGTCGTGGAAGTGCTGGGCTGGCCGGGCGATCCTGGAGTGGACATTTTGGCTGTCATCCATCGTAACGGCCTGCGCACTGCGTTTTCGGATGTCGTGATGGCCGAGGCCCATGCCACGCCGGAGACGATTCCGTTAGAGGAAATGAAACGTCGCGAGGACTGGCGTGATCGACTGGTGATGACCATCGACCCTGCCGATGCGAAAGATCACGATGACGCCATCTGGGTCGAACGCATTTCCAGCGGTTGGCGTCTTGCCGTGCACATCGCCGATGTTTCTCACTACGTGAAACCGGGAAGCGCGATGGACGTGGAGGCGCAGAAACGCGGCAACTCGACCTATCTCGTCGATCGCGTGCTGCCGATGTTGCCACCAGAACTAAGCAATGGCATTTGTTCGCTCAAGCCGGATGTCGATCGCCTCACCAAATGTGCGTTGATGGAGATCGATCACAGCGGACGCATCGCCAAGACGGAATTTTTCGATGCCGTG
The DNA here is from genome assembly GCA_046052105.1 of Verrucomicrobiota bacterium. Classification (GTDB taxonomy): domain Bacteria; phylum Verrucomicrobiota; class Verrucomicrobiia; order Verrucomicrobiales; family Akkermansiaceae; genus UBA956. The sequence goes on from JBJOMZ010000128.1 coordinate 1,658, forward strand.
ATTCACAGCCGCGCCAAGCTTTCCTACGAGGAAGCGCAGGCCATGCTTGATGGCGATGACGCCGGCGACCCCTCGTTCACGGCGATGGTGAGGGAGGCGTGGAAGATGGCATCGCGCATGCGCGAACTGCGTTTCAAGATGGGCTCGCTCGATCTCGAGTTTCCGGAGTTCCGCGTGATCCTCGATGACAAAGGTCAAGCCTGTGAAGTCCGCGAGGTGATTCATACCAGCAGCCATCAACTGATCGAGGAATGCATGCTCGCTGCCAATGATGCGGTAGCGCTCGCGTTGAAACGCAAACAAAAACCGGTGGTGCACCGGGTGCATGAAGACCCGGACTTTGAGAAACTCAATTCCTTCGCCGAGACCGCTCGCTCCTTTGGGTATCAAGTCGGTGATCTCAGCAATCGCGCCCACGTCCAGCAGTTGTTAGAATCGGCCAAGGGTAATCCCGATGAACACGTGATCAAACTGGGTCTGCTGAAAAGCCTCAAACGCGCGCAGTATGATGTGGATCCGTTAGGGCACTACGGCTTGGCGAAAACCGACTATTGCCATTTCACCAGTCCCATCCGTCGTTATGCCGACCTCATTGTGCACCGTGCGTTGCAGCCTCTGTTGCGCAATGCGCCGAAGGTCTGCGACCGCACACCGCCGCAGCGCGAATTGATCGAGATCGCGCAGCACATTTCCACCACAGAGCGCACCTCGGCGGGGGCGGAGAGCGAGACGAAACAACTCAAACTCATGGAGTGGTTGGCGAAAGCAGGGGAGATGAAAGACGCGCCGACTTTCGAGGGCATGATTACCGAGGTGCGACCCATGGGGCTGTTTGTCGAGGCTATCGCCATCGGCATGAAAGGCGTGGTCAAACGCGAGGACCTGCCGCCCGGCGATTGGTATTTCGATGCCGCGCGCCTGCGATTCAACAGTCGGAGCGGGCAGGAATTCCGTGCGGGGCAAGCCGTGCCGCTGCGTGTGGGCAAGGTGGACTTTGCGAGAAAATTCGTGGACTTCACCATCGCCGGAGAAGCGCGTGAATCGCGGGGTAATAAGGAAAGACCGCGCAAACAAGGCGCGCGAAAGCAGGGGAATCGAAAAAACGAAACGCCGCGCCCTGCGAAAAAACAAGCTCTCCAGCATGATGGCGCCAAGCCCGCTAAGCCCAAAGGCAGGCGCAGGCGCTAACCGTGGCCGAGGCGTCCCGCCTCCAAGCCTGATCTCCATGATTTCTGCATGCCGGCGGGACGCCAGCGCCACGTTTCTAAAACAACAATGCTTCGGCGAAACAGCGGAAGACGGTGGAACGGGAGACCTTGATGCGCCGTTGCATCTGCGGCCATGTGGCTTGCTCCAGGGCCTCGATGGTTTCCAAAGCCAACAAGGCGGGCAGCGCGGTGGCGCAACGCAATCGTCTGCCATGCAGGGCGCGCGCGTATGACATGCCTTCATGCACCCAGGCTTTCGCTACTTTAAGCCAACGATCCTGAGCGTGCAGGCAGGCATCATCATCGTTTAACTCGACGGTTCCGGGTAGGTAATATCGGCCATGGCGCATGTCTTCCGGACGATCGCGCAGGATGTTGACGAGTTGCAGAGCACAGCCGAAGTTGCGTCCCCAGTGCACCATGGTTTCCATGTCTACAGCGCTGAATCTCTCGCCTTCAGCGAGAAAACCGAGTTTGGTCCAAAACTCTCCCACCGATCCCGCCACGCGTTGGCAGTAGTCGATGAGCTCGGCATCATTTGCTAATACCATGCGACTTCCCTCACGGGCATCAGCAAAGCGGATCAAGTCGAGCCTTTGTCCGGAAATGATTTCATCCAGCACCTGATGCACCAGCAATCGTTCCGCTTCGGTCAGTGTTTCCAACCAACGCAGGTGTTCCTGCACGTGACTCATGAGAATTTTTTCGCCGGCATTGCATTGTTCCAATAAATCGTTTGGTGTGGAAAAAACGATGGATCCTTGTATTGCGCGATGAAAGTCATCGAGGCTTTGCAGGCGCGATGACACATCCCATTGGGGCGCATCGGCGATGGTGTCGCTGCTGCGTGCCAGCAGATAGGCAAGGCCGGCGGCATCTCGCATGCTTGAAGGCAACAAGCGCAGGCTCAGGTAGAACGAGCGCGAGACTCCCTTGAGAATCGTGGTTCCGGCGGCGGATTGGGAGAACGTCTCGGCCATGCGATCAGGTCCAGGAGGCGTGGAGGAGTGCGCGCAGGCGATCGATATCGGTCGCCGAGGTCTTGGCTACAAATCCGCGCGGATGGGCGAAGTGAACATCCTCGTGATGTTCGATCAAGGTGAAATTCAGTCGCGGATGGTCATTGTGACGGCTCAGGCCGTAGCCCTGCCCGCGGCGGTCGGGATAGATCATCGCCACGATCTCGTTTTCCTTGCCGATGCTACGAAGGTAGCGACTCATGGCGCCGGACGGATCATCAATGGAGGAATCCATGCGCGGAAGGAAAACGGCGTGAAAGTGTTCGCCATTTTTTTCCATTTCCCAAAAGTGCAAATTTTCTTCCAGTAACTGAATGCGTTCGCGCATGGTGCGCAGGTAATAAAGCAGATCGTTGCCGATAAGTTGCATCAGTTCCCAGATGAGTTGCCCTGGTTCCAGTCGCGAGCTAGAAGCGAAACGCCGGAGAATGGTTACATCGATGGTGGATTGCAGTTTGCCCAGTGTCTCACGATTTACTCCCAGCCATTCCGCGGTTTTGACCGGTCCTTTGGTATCGAACCACTCCGCGGGTTCCAGCCATTCACAGAACATCCGCGCGTCATCATATATGCCCAAGTGTTTCATCACCAGACTCAACGCGCAGATCGGTTCGGCATCGGCGGGGAACTGGTGGTGGTCGAAGTTCATGCGCGCGGGATCGTGTTCGCCACCCACATCGACCACGATGGTCGCGGGGTCGTTTAAGTCATCGGCCGTCGGCTCGCGCCGGATCACTGGCACTTTGTGCACGGCAATCAAGAGGCAGCACGCAAGGAACTCATCCTTGTGCGCGCTGCCGGGGTGGGTGAGAATTTGTTGAATCATCTGGCGCGAGTTTCCACAGCTTCGGCTACTTCGTCAATCCGCGTTCTCGGGCTTCTGCGATGGGGAGGGCCTTCGCCTCGCAGACTTGCCGCCAGCCGGGGAAGTTCCATTTGTTGGGAAAACTCGCGCATTGCGATGGTTTTACCGGATGAATGCGACAGGAGTTACCGTCCAGCATGATGCACTCGTGATTTTCTTTTTCTAACAAGGAAAGCCCTTGTCGGTTTGTGCGCAAACGCGTGAACCGCGCGATGAATTCCTCTTCCGTGAGATGGAGAAAGGCCGCGATGCGAGGAATTTCCTCGGGCTCCAGTCGCACGTCGCCCGGCCACTTGCAGCAGGCGGTGCAGCGCTGGCACACATAAAAGGTATCGGGATCGAGAACGGTTTCGCGATTCCCCGGACTGCCATGGGAAGAAGGATTCATCAGAGGCGCATCTGTCGGTAGTAGGAGTCCACCCGGCTCAGAAATCCTCGCCATTTTCGACCGGGTCTGCCGTTTTCTAAGAGAAAATGCGGGCAGTTTTTGTTCGGAGGCTTTGCGCCGCGGCGCGGCCAATGGTAATGGGGCACCACATTGCGCAGGGGTATGCCGTGTTTGATCATTAGGTAGGCAGCCAGTTTGGCCGTGCGATCGATGGTGGCGCCAAGATTGCTGCCACGGTGCTCGCACATCTCGATGCCGATGCTGTAGCGGTTGCCGGGACCGTCGAAGTCCGCGTGTTCTCCCTGTTCGTTCGTCGGCATGTGTTGCAGCGCGACCTTGTCATCCACCGTGAAGTGCCAAATCAAATAGCCGATGCGGTTGCCACCCTTGCGTTTCGGTGCACGCAGAGCACCGTTCTTCAGCGCTTGCGAATGTTGCCATGCGTTGGCGGTCCAGTTCTGCGTGCTATGGATCGTGATGAAGCGCGGTGTCATTGGTCGAACAACCTTGCGCCCGTGCCTGCCGCGGGGAACGAGATCTTGCCGCAGATTGACACCCCGCATGATCTGTCCCATCGATGCCCCACCGCTGACTGGAGCTGAGCCTCCAGCCCAGCTGACCGAACGATCAGGGCCACCACCGATCGGAGCGATGGGCGCACAGCAGACACCGATGATGACCAGCACCAGCAAGCTGAGTGGTAGTGCGATGATCTTTGATTTCACTGACAACAGTCTAGCTTGATTCGCTTTCATGAAAAGCGAAATCGGAAAGCTGCAGGGCAGGCATTTCACAGATAGCGGGATACGGCCGCATGAAAATGACTGGCACCATCGCCGCCGAGAGCGCGGTCGATGTCCTCCAATCGTTGGATCAGATCACGCACGAGGTGTCGGGGTGTTTGTCCGCCTGCAGCCTCACAGAAATGCGTGCGGCAGCCGAAGGGGCGCGAGTCGTAAATCTGACACAGCCCGTTTTTGAGGAATGGGCAAGCGCCGTCGGCTGATGTGGGCATGACTTTTCTACCGCTGGCACGCCAGGCCTGTGCTGCGAGCAGTGCTTCGCCGCGAGTGAGATACGGGGTCTTTCCCGTGAGTTGGAACCGACAGCAAGTGGATCGCCCAGTGCAGTTGCCGTGCATAGGCCGTGCCGCGAGCTCCTGATAGATGCCGCGCACTTGGGAGATCCATGGCGTGGGCTCTATGTCGTTTCCGCCGTTGGGAGAGCGTGATGGTTTCTTCGATTTGCGCACGATCGTATCGGTTGTAGCGTAAGCCGCCCACCTGTCGATGCAACAGAAATCCGGAAGAGTGT
>JBJOMZ010000129.1:0-6382 GCA_046052105.1 Verrucomicrobiota bacterium
CGGCCTCATCAATCAAATCGACGGCTTTGTCGGGCAGGAAACGATCGGAAATGTAACGGTCGGACAGCATGGCGGCGGCGACGATGGCACCGTCCTGGATGCGCACGCCGTGGTGGACCTCGTAGCGCTCCTTGAGGCCGCGCAGGATGGCGATGGTGTCTTCCGCGGAAGGTTCGCCGACGAGCACGGGCTGGAAGCGGCGCTCGAGCGCGGCGTCTTTTTCGATGTGCTTGCGGTATTCATCGAGCGTGGTCGCACCGATGGTCGAGAGCTCGCCACGGGCGAGCTGTGGTTTGAGCAGGTTGCCTGCATCCGGGCTGCCCTCGGTCTTGCCCGCGCCGACGATGGTGTGCAGCTCATCGATGAAAAGGATGATCTCGCCCGCGGAGTCGGTGACTTCCTTGAGGAAAGCCTTGAGTCTGTCCTCGAACTCACCGCGGTACTTCGCACCGGCCAGCATGCCGCCGAGGTCGAGCGCGATGATGCGTTTGTTTTTCATCGCATCCGGCACATCGCCCGAGACGATACGGCGGGCGAGGCCTTCGACGATCGCAGTCTTGCCCACGCCCGGCTCACCAATAAGCACGGGGTTGTTTTTCGTGCGGCGCGAGAGTACCTGCATCACGCGGCGGATCTCGTTGTCGCGACCGATCACGGGATCGATCTTGCCTTCCCGCGCACGGGCCGTGAGGTCGGTGCCGTATTTTTCGAGGGTCTGGTATTTTCCTTCGGGATTTTCGTCCGTGACTTTTTGGCTGCCACGCACGGATTGGATGGCTTCCTTTGCCTTGGCTTCGGTGAGGCCGGCGGTTTTGAGGAGCTTGCCGGCGGGCGAGTCCGCCTGAAGCGCGCCTAACAAAAAGTGCTCCACACTGAGGAAATCATCGCCGAGGGCTTCGCGGGCATCGTCGGCTTTTTCCAAGGTCGCGCGCAGGCCGTAACTCAGCTGTGGTTGCGAGGTGGATCCTTGCACGCGCGGCTCGGCGGCGAGGTTTTCCTGCACGGCGGCCTTGAGTTTTGTTAGATCGACGTTGGCTTTTTGCAAGATGGGGATGAGGATGCCGCCCTCCTGTTCGAGCAGGGTCTGCAGCACGTGCGCGCTTTTCAGCTCGGCATGGCTGGACTTGGAAGCGAGGCGCTGCGCTTGTTGCAGGGCTTCCTGGAGTTTCTGTGTAAGTTTATCGAGTCCCATGGCTTTGGTTCTTTCTTGGTATAGTTGTAATGGTGGCGGCGTTTTTCCGCAACGCAGGGCTTGCGGTTTTTTGCGCCGATTTTGTTGTCATAGGTAAGATGCCATAGAGAAAAGTTTATTCAAAAATTTTCGTAAAATTTTCTCTATGGTGCGATCGGTCTTATCGTGGTCGTCGACCAAAGGCGAAGGGCAACAGTACCGCGAGTGTCAGCGAGGCGGAGAGAGCGGCGGCTTGAGGAAGATTGCGATCGGAAAAATTGCGTTGGGCGATTTGATTGCCGATCATCTCCGCGTTTTTGCCTCCTACCAGATCGGGGATGATATAGGATCCGAGCATGGGGATGAAAACGACCATGGCGGCGGTGACGATGCCGCGACGGATTCCTGGCAGGAAAATCCGATAGATGGCGCCTACTCGTCCGGCACCCAGATCGCGCGCGGCTTCCAGCAGGGAAAAATCGAATTTTTCCGCCGCGGCGTAAATGGGCAGGATGGCAAAAGGAAGGAATGCATACACGCTCACCACCACCACGGCCATGGGATGATAGAGCAACGTGGCGTTAGGCTCCATCCAATGCCATTTCTTCAGCATACCGGCGAGATATCCTTCGGCGTGAAGAATTTGTTTCCATGCGAACACGCGGATGAGAAAATTGGTCCAAAACGGCACCACGACCAACAACAACAGCCACGATTTTGCTTTTCGGGAAGCGCGTGCCATGGTCCATGCGACGGGGAGCGCTATGCAAAGACATACACATGTCGTCACCGCGGCGATCCACAGCGTGCGCCAAATCAGCAGCGGGTAATGCGCACTCGCCAGTGAACGGATGGCTGAGAGCGACCAACCCTCACCAATGCCGCCATGGCTGGTGGATGGCTTGAAAGCGATGGCAAATACCAGCAAGGTCGGGATGCCCACAAACAGCAACAACCACAGCAAGCTGGGCCATGTGACACGCAATTCCTGACGCTTCATGATTCCGATGGGCGGGGGATTTCATCCAGAAGTTCTTCCATGCATTCATCATGGGCGTCATAAGAATCTAACAAAATCGCGGCGTTCATGGGCACCTCCAACCACACTCTGGCTCCCAGCGCTAAAGAATGCGCGGATAAGAGCAGCGCGCGCTGCGAAACATCGACGATCCAGACAAATGCACCACATCGCACGCGGCAGCGGGTAAACGAGCCATGATACGTGCTTTCTTCGATGATCCCCGGGAAAAAATTCTCCCTCTGCACCGCATCGGGAATGGACGGATGGAGTAGGATGTTTTCCGGGCGCAACGAAAGGTGCACTTCCCGACCTTGTTTCAGCGTTATATTGTTTTTCGTCGCAATACGATGATTTTCATCGAGGCGAATCCAAGACATCTCATCCGTTGCCTCTTCCACCACACCGGAGATAAAATTGGTATCGCCGATGAACGCGGCCACAAACGAGTTTTGCGGTTTTTCATAAATCTCCCGCGGACCGCCGACCTGCTGCAGCCGACCGTGATGAAGCACGGCGATTTGATCAGAGATCGACAATGCTTCGTTCTGATCGTGGGTGACGTAGATGAACGTGATGCCCACTTCTTCGTGAATCTTGTGCAGCTCCGCCAGCAAGTGCTGACGCAGTTTGAGATCAAGTGCGGCCAGTGGTTCATCGAGCAACAGCACCTGCGGACGATTCACCAGCGCGCGCGCGATTGCCACGCGCTGCTTTTGTCCACCGGAGATTTGCGGAATGCGTTTGTCGGCATGGGCTTCCAGGTCGATCACGTGCAACATGCGATCCACTTCCGTGCGGATGGATTCCTTTCCATGCCCCGCCATTTTCAGACCGAAGGCGATATTTTCTCGCACGCTCAGATGCGGAAACAGCGCGTAATGCTGGAACACCGTGTTCACCTGGCGGCGCTCCGGCGGAAGATCCGTGATATCTTTTCCATCGAGATAAATGCGGCCATGATCCGGACGCTCAAAGCCGGCCACCATGCGCAACAGCGTGGTCTTGCCGCAACCCGACGGACCCAACAAAGAAAAGATGTGCCCTTGATCGATCGACAAACTCACATCCTCCACGGCACGAAAAGCGCCGAAGGATTTATGAACCGATTCGAACCGAAGAAATGACATGGGGATTGCCCACCGACCCCATCAAAGCGATGCGGAGATGACAAGGAGATTCATCAACGGAACTACGAATCAGAAGCCGGCTCGCAGGCCAAAATTGCAACGAGGCACAGACATTTTTCCGAGAGAGAAAAAAACCTTACAGTGATTTTTTGAGCTCGACGAGGCTCTCATAGCGTTGCGCGCCGGGGAGCTTCCACAGGCTTTTCGCTTGGTCGAGGTGCTTGGTGTAGATGTCGCGTGGCAGGCAGTTGTGCACACGGCAGAGCGCGGCGCTGCGACCTACGCACACACCCATCATGCCGATGGTGTTCATCACGCGGATTGTACCCAAGGCATCGCGATCGACACTGATGTTTCGACCCGCCATGTAGAGATTCGGCACATTGCGCGAATAGAAGCAGCGGTAGGGAATGGGATACCCCACGCGCTTGTCGATGGCGTGACGGTGAATCGCTTTGGAAATGAAGGGGTGCTCGGGATTGCCTTGCACGTATTTTTGTTCGGGGATGTGGAGGTCGATCGACCAAGTCGTCAACACGCAACCATCGGGAAACTCGGTCTTGTCTTTCTCGATGTTTTTCCCGCTCAACACCACATCGCCGAGCAACTGCTGCGTCTCGCGTGTGCCGCCCACGTAGGCAAGCCATGTCATTTCCGCATTCGCGTGTTGATGGGGATCACGCGCGGCGTGGGCGCCGTAGTTTTTCATGGCGCTGAAGGCGCTGTAGGCCGAGATCAGATTCCAATCGCGCGTGACTTCCAGCTCCTCAATGGGATGACGGTCGAAACCGCTTTCCCAGAACCACTCGGCATGGCCGCGGCGGGGATGGGGAAAATCTTTTTCGGTAAGAGAAAGCATCCACTTTTGCGGTGGGAAAGCCATGGGCTTGTCACGATTTTCCCACATCCACATGTTGCTCATGCCCATGCGACCTTTATCCACCATGGTGGAATCCGCCTTGGCCCATTGGCCGATGAAACCGTGGCCGGTGCAATCGGCAAAAAGCACGCCGGAAATTTTTCTGGTTTTGCCAGTCTCGACCTCGAGCACATTCACGGCGCTGATCGATCCGTTTTTCATATCTAGTCCGTAGGCGTGATGGCCGAGAAACAGGCTGATGTTTTTCTCCGCGCGCACGATTTTTTCCTTTTTTTCATCCTCGAATTGCTCGGCCGGAGCGGGCGAAGCCTTGGCGCTATCCTGAAATTCGTTGATGATATCGGCCAACGCGTATTCACTCGGCGGTGTGTTGCCCATGGCCCACACGCGCACTTCCGAGGAGCCGTTCCCACCCAGCACCTTGCGGTTTTGGATCAGGGCCACCTTGGCACCGAGACGGGCTGCGGAAATGGCGGCACCCATGCCTCCGTAGCCTCCACCTACGACCACGAGATCATAGGAACCGGCATCCTCAATGGCGGCCGGAGCTCCCGCGATTTTCCAGGAGCCGCGATCTTCTAACGAACATTTCTCCGGTGGAGTGAAGGAAGCATCGCTGCTGAAAAGGATGGCGTCCACGCGACCGTCAAAACCCGTTAGATCCTTCAAGGTCACTTCCGTTGAACCTTTTTTCAACTCCGCTTTGCCCGCTTTCACCCATGACCAGGCCGTGTTGCCTTGACCCAGCACCGTACCGAGATCCTTGCCGTTTACTGATAGAGCAAAAGTCCCTGCGCTATCCGCGCGCTTGAGGCGCTTGCTCCAGTCAATGGTGCGAACCCATACCTGATAATTGCCGTCGGCAGGAACGCTCACCTTGGTGCTCGCATCAGCCACCGGCTTGCCCATACCGTGCGCGATGAGATACGGCGAACCCATCGTTTCGATGAACTGGGTGTCCACCATCCAGCCGCCTTTTTGGGCGAACTGCTCGGCTTCCACAACAAAAGAATCCGCATGAGCTACGGCAAGGAGAGCAATTGCCAGTGACGAAAGTAGTGTAGGTTTCATGTGCGCCTTGATACGGTCAAAGGCCGCTTCATCTTACGCAAATCGTGTCATGCGCAAAAACTGGGCGATGGATTCCATCACCCAAGTAATCTTCAGAATAGAAATTTTATTCGTAACGCAATTGCGCGGAAACGACGGCATCTTTATCACTGGTGACGCGGATCCAATAGGCGGAAAAAGCATCATCGAAGCGGTGCGTAAGCTCTTTCCCAGCCTCCAACGGCATTTTCTGATAAACCACCCAATCACCCCATCCGCTGATATCCACTTCTACTAGGATTGTAGTATTTTGATCGCTCTGCAGAGTTATCGATTTGCGGTCATAGCCAGTCATCAGATAAGGATCGGAAGGAGCCCCTTTCTTAACCATCGTGTTTTTCCACGGACCTCCCTCGCCGCGTGGTTTGCCCAGTTTCCATACGTCATCGATCACGCCCGCCCACAGGGCTGCTTTGCCATCGTCCGAACGGATGATGTGTCGGTTATCGGTCTTGGTGTCATCGATGCCGCTCATCAGCAAAAGCCCGCGCCAGGAGCAGAAATCGTGGATCAGACGGTCGTGGGTGGCCACCGGACGGGACAAGGCGAAGCCGCCGGCGTTTTCGGCGGGCAGTTCGTAAAACGTGCCGCAGAGATTCAAAAGATCTCGCTCGGTGGCAACTTCACGTGCGAGTCGCGCGTTACCGAAAGAGCCTCCGTTGGCGTAGGCGGCGGCGCCGCGCGGGAAACGCCAGCGGCGGCCTTTGTCATCGATGACCAGTGCGGATGCTTCATCCACCGTAAAGCTTTTTTCCATCATCTTGCAGTGCTGGCGATGGAATTGCGACGCCTTCGTATCGGTCTGAGGCGTGAGTTTCATCTCGGCTCCCATGGTGTAGTAGCCCGTCTCTTTACCTTCCGCGTCTGTGGCCATCATGCTCAATGTCAGAGCATCGTTATCCGCGGCGCGAATCGATCCACCACGGGCAGATTTCGATCCGCTCGCTGCCACTCCGGCAAACAAAGTTTCATCTGGCTTGATGTGCGGAGAGGCATTGCGATAGCTGAAGCAGACACTGAGTTTTTTGGCATCGGACTGTGGTGTTACGCGGATCCATGCGGCCTGCTCATCT
>JBJOMZ010000130.1:0-6267 GCA_046052105.1 Verrucomicrobiota bacterium
GCCGCCATTGAGCAAACGACCCGCTTTCATCAATTCGGCAAAACGTCCACTCTGGTGGTGCAGCACGCGATCCTCATAACTCGTGCCCGCGATGCCATTCACAATGGATCGTCGTAAAATACGCACAATGTTTTTCATGCGCTCGATGACTTCCGCCTCGGTGAAATTTCCGCGTGCCATTTCGTAAGCGACGGCGAGCTTCCACACCGGCGTTTTTTTGTCACCATCCCATTCTAACATCTCCGCGCAGGAAGTGAAGGGCAGTTGGATTTCCTTGCGTGAAGGAACGGGAAGCACCGGCGAGAGGCGTTTCACCATCGTGGCGACACCAGCCGGCACTTCGGGAAAATGATCGCCGCGCACTTGCAGGAGTTTTTGCTCTCCTGCGGCGTGGGTGATCACTTCCAAGCCTTCAAAGGAAAGCTCCGTCGCGGGATCGACCCACAGCAAGGTCTCGTGATAGCCACCATCCATGTGCAGGGAAATGCCATCGATGCTGTGCACTTCCATCATGCCGCCACCGGTGGAAATGGCGATCACCGAATGTTTCTCGCGAGCATTCGTGAGAGTGAGGCGATACGTATTCGGATGTGGATCGCCGACATCGACGGTGACGATGTGCTGCAGCATACCGCTTTCTTCAAACGTCTGCATCGAATGCGGCAGGCGTTCGTCATCGGCCTCCCAGCCTAACAAACCGCCGAACAGTCCCATATCGGAGCCCTGGCTGTCGTGCGTGGTGGGCAGAGATCCCTCGCGATCGAACTCGATCAGCACGGAGGAAATGTCGCCATCCATCAGATCGCGGGCCAGACGTCCGATACGAAGCGCGGCGGCGCAATGGGAACTCGATGGCCCGCGCATCACGGGGCCGATGACATCGTTGAAGATCGAAACAGGATTCATGATTGGTCAGAGAGAGGGAGGATATTCTCTCGCGGGGTAGACTAGGGCTTTTTCGTGACCTTGCAAGACGGCGGTGATGCGCTCGAGGATTCGTTGTTGGTATGCCGCAGCACTGTTCGCACCTTTGCCGGATGGGAGCATTTTCAGTCGTTTTTCCATCACGGACAAAAGAGGGCGGGCCCTCTCCCCCATGCGATCGAGAACGTTCGCCGCCTGCAAGGCTGCATACGGAGCGCTATCCTGTAACAGTATGCGCTCCAATACAGGCAGTGCGACATCAGCGTGGCCTTGTTTCGCCAGCGCCTCGGCGGCTGCCACTTGCACGGCGGGTGATTCATCGGACAGTCGCGCGCGCAGGGATTTTTCGGCATCCGCGGCTTTCATACCAAGCACCGTGCAACCTTGCGCCGCCCACCAACGCACCGCTTCGTTTTCATCATCGAGCGCCTTCCGCAACGCGGGAAGTTTCGTCGCATCACGCGAGGAAGCGATCATCGCCATATCAAAAACACGGTCTAACGGAAAAGCGCCGGACTGACGCGAGGCATCGTAGCCCTCATGCACCGATCCCTCGGGCATAAAGCCGTTATCGACGATTTCTATCGTATGCCGTTTCAATACCATCCGCATGCGCTCAAGCGTGGCACGGTGCGCGGAATCGTAGGCGAGATTTTTCACATTGTCCGGATCCGCCTCCATATCATAGAGCTCCTCGCTGGGCTTGCTGCCCCAGAACATCGAGGTGGCATCGGTGAGTTTCCCCTGCTCCGCGAGCTTCGCCCACGACTGATAGCCGCGCGCCTGAAACATATAATGCAAAGGCTGCACGTAGGGCAGATCCGGGCGGAAATTGCGGATGTAGAGCCAGCGACGGTCGGCGACCGAGCGCATGGTATCATAGCGTTCGTCCATGCGGTCGCGAGTGCAGAACACAAATTCGTTAGGCTCCGCACGTCCATCTCCCGCGAACGCCTTACCCTGCATCACGGCGGTGGGTGTCACCCCTGCGAGCGACAACACCGTGGGGCCGAAATCGGGAAAACAAACTGGATTCTTGATGCGGGTTCCTGGGGCCGCGGGAGCGAGGTGACGCCACTTCGGCGGGAAATACACAATCAAGGGCACGTTCGTGCCGCTCTGTTGCAGAAAGCGTTTGCTGCGTGGCAGAACACCGCCGTTGTCCGCAAAGTAAAATACAATCGTGTCCTCGGCGAGGCCGGCTTTTTCGAGCTCGTCGAGTTTTTCCGCGATCATGCCATCCATCGTATGGATGTGATCGTGATAGCGCCCCCAGTCATCGCGCAGTTCCGGCGTGTCCGGTTGATACGGGGGAATGCGCACCAGCGCGCGGTCCATGGGCGGAGCCGAAAGTTTCCGATCCTGCACGGGAAACAGACAGCTCTCGTGTGTGATCTCATGATTGAACACACTGAAAAACGGCTGCCCGGGCTTGGCCCGTTTGCGCCAATGAGCATCATTACCGCTTTGATCCCACGTATCCTTGATCGATACTGGACTATTGTAATCGGTCTTCGCGTTGTTGGTGGTGTAATAGCCCGCCTCGCGTAGCAAAGCAGGGAAACCTCTCATCGACTGCGGGATGTTACCGCTAGCGCGCATGTGCCCGGCCGGCCCCGAACTCACGGCAAACGATCCAGTGATGAGCGCAAAACGCGAGGGCGCGCAGACCGGTTGTGAAAAACAACGTTCGAAGAGGATTCCCTCCTTGGCCAGTTTATCGAGAGTGGGCGTGCGCGCGAGTTTGTCGCCATAACAACCGAGAAACGTATGATTGTCCTCACTGGTGAGCCATAAAATGTTAGGCCGTTTCTCCGCCGCTAGGGCAGATGAATCGAAAAGCACAACGAGAGCAAGAGTGAGTGTTCTTCGTGAAAATTTCATAAAAATTGTTCGATTCATTCTCCCCCACCCGAGTTCTGGAGTTTCACGCCCGCCGTGAATGCGGCATAGCGTTGGCGCAAATTCGGTAGCAGATCCGCTTGTGTGGCGGCGAGGTTGGTGGTTTGTGCGAGGTCTTTGGTGAGATCGTAGAGCTGCTCCTTCGGCGCAGAGGATTTGATCTGTCCGCGTTCATCGACATCGCTGGTGACAGTCTTCATATCGCGATAGGCAATGCTCCAAGGTTTTGCGGGTTCCGGCACAGTCTTTCCGCCGGAACCTTGCTGGGGCATGTAGATCCATTGTCGATGACGCAATGCCAGACCGCGCGTGCCGTGGTGCATGCCCTCTGTTCGTTTGATCGGAGCGGACACAGGATCGAGAAATGAGCATTTTTCCGAATCACCATCGGGCGAAGCCCCCGCGGACAAAGCCACGCCCGCAAGATCGGCGAGTGTGGCCATCAGATCGACATGATGAAAATATTCTTTGCGCACGGTGCCACCGGGGATGCGTCCGATCCAGCGCGCCAGAACCGCCACCCGATGACCGCCTTCCCACGCGTCAGTCTTCTGACCTAACAACTCGCCATTGCAGCGGTGACCTTTGCGCATGGCCTCGCCATGATAGCGACCACCGTTGTCACTAGTGAAAACAATGATGGTATCGCGGGATTGGTTGTTTTTTTCCAAAGCATCGAGCACCACCCCCACGCAATGATCGAGCTGCTGGATGTAGTCGCCATAGATGCCCGCCTTGCTTTTTCCGCGAAAGTCACTGCTGGGATTGATCGGGTTGTGCGGGGCCTGCCAAGCAAGATACAAAAAATACGGCTGAGTCGTTTTTTTCGATGCAATTAATGTCACCGCTTCATCTGCTGAAATCATGTCGATCTTTTCGTCCGGCCGCAGTTCCATGGCTTTTTTGCCGCCGATCTGCTTGCCATGTGCTCCGGTGCCGGGCGATTTGTCCACGCTGATCGGATCGTTTTTGTCCCAGCCGAGAATCGCGTGATCGCGCACGAACACCAAGGGTGGTTCGGAATGCGTGCGCGGGGTGCCGAAAAACGAATCGAAGCCGAACTCCAGTGGGCCAGGTTTCAGCGGAGCGTTCCAGTCAACCTCGCGCTGGACGCCGAAACCATTGTGCCACTTGCCGATGGCCGCGGTGCGATACCCGGCATCGCGGAACACATGTGGCATCAGCACCTGTCCGGGATCAAAGTTGCAGGCGTAGTCCATGGCCCGCGTTAATCGGTAGCCGTAGCGGCCCGATAGAATGGCGTAGCGCGAAGGCATGCAAATGCCGCTGTAGGAGTGAGCATCGGTGAAACGCACACCATCGCGGGCAAGCGAGTCGATGCGCGGCGTGGCGATCTTTGTAGCGCCGTAGCACGATAAATCCTGATAGCCCAGGTCATCGGCCACCATCAGGATGACATTCGGCTTTTCAGCTGCGCACCATGAACCCGTGAGAACAAGAAGTGTGACCGCTATGCGATAGTAATTTTTCATCGTGATGACTGCGATCGGTTATTTTACTTCGCCTGCTCCCGCAGCTTCGCCAAGCGGACGCGCATCTCCGCCAGTCTTTGTGCTTGCGCTGGTTCATCGATAAGATCTTTTTCCTCACGCGGATCCGCCGTCAGATGGAACAACTGTTCGCGTTGGAAATCCGGCCAGACCATGTATTTCCACTCTTTGCTCACGAGCGCCTGCGAGCTGGGGATGCGATGGATGTTGCCACCGAAGGCGCTGAACTCGTAAAAAAAATCCTGCCGCCATGTGGGTATCTTGTCCGCCAGGTAGAGCGGCGACAAATCCTGCCCCTGCATGGTTTTGGGCGCCTCTGTGCCCGTCGCAGCGAGAATCGTGGGTGCGAGGTCGGCATTGAGGGCGAAGTCGTCATTCGTCATGCCACGCTTGTCCTGCTTCAATCGCGGGTCGCGCACGATGAGTGGCACGCGGATGCTTTCCTGATGCGGATACCATTTGTCGGCCAGACCATGCTCGGCGTGGAAGTAGCCGTTATCCCCCGCGAAGATCACCAAGGTGTTTTCCAACAGACCTTGTTTTTTCAACTCTTCTATCACCTTGCCGCAGGTCGCATCGACTTCGGTGGCGAGGCGGTAGTAGTTTTTCATCATCTCTTGGTATTTTTCCGGAGTATCGAAACGCCAGTGCCAGCGCACGCGGCCTTCGTTGCGGGCATCCGCGAGAAAAGGCGGCAAGCGTTTCAGCGATTCCTCGGTGGCATTGGACGGCACCGGCACCTTGACGTTTTGATAGAGCGACATGCTCTGCGGCTGCGGTAGAAATTGCTTGGGATTCCCGTCCTCCGCATGCGTAGCGAAAAACGCCAGCGTCAGGCAGAACGGCTTGTCCTTAGGTCTCTGCTGCAGGAACTCAAGCGCGTCGTTTTCGTTTTTCTGCGTCACATGGATTTTCGTGCCGTTCTTTTGTTTGATCCAGTGAACGCCGGAATAGGAACGCCCGAAATCAAACTCCTTGGCTGGGAAATCGCCATTGTGCCACTTGCCTACATGGCCCACATGATAGCCTTTGAACCGCAGCAAGCCGGGATACGTTTCGCTCCAGGGTGTCTTGAATTCCTTCATCGCGATGTTGCCATGGCGCGACATCCATTGCCCCGTGAACAAGGTCGCGCGACTCACGCCGCAGATCGATGTCGTGACGCAGCTGCGAGTAAAACGGCATCCCTCCTTCGCCAATTGATCGAGGTTCGGCGTCTGCAAAAACGGATGCCCGGCGCAGCCCAGCGTGTCGTGACGCCAGTCATCGGCGAACAGCACGACCACATTCATCGGCTTCGCCGCATGAGACAAGCCACCCGTCAGAACGGCAAACAAAAAGGACAAGAAAGGTTTCATTTTCATTGATGACTACGCAGCGTGTGAAGCCGAACCTACAACTTTCTCGCGCCTCGGGCAAGACGCAGAAACAACCTCAGTTGCGCAGCTGCGCGAGAGCACACAGTCGTCGTTTGACTTGTCATCGCCTCATTTACTGGCTATTCAACGGCTGTGATGCTTGCTCGTCATAACCGGAGATGTGTGATGGGAGCCATCGGCTGGCTATTCTTGTCCCCGCTGGGTTGGATGGCGGCCTGGTGGTTTTTCCGCCATGTTCCCGCATGGTCGCTGCGGCGGTTTGAGTTATTTTTATCTGCCTCGACTGCGACCGGCATCGCCGCAGCCTGCATGCTGGTCTTGTGTGCATCGGCCTGGAAGATATGGAAGCAACAAACGAGCTTATTGGATGACATGGTGGAATGGGATCACCGCGGCCTCACAGAAGAAACCGCCGGAGCTATCGCGATCCATTCCTATACCTCGCAGGCCACAGCTCCCGCGCTGCTCATCAGCCGATTTTTTCTCCTCGGACCACTGGCTTTGCTGCGTGCTTGGCATCATTGGAAACGACGCCTGCCCAGTGATGCCGA
>JBJOMZ010000131.1:0-6201 GCA_046052105.1 Verrucomicrobiota bacterium
GCACCGCGATGCCAGGGTTGAAACTTCGGTTCTCACCAAAGAAATACAGCAGATACTCGATCACTGGGAAGGTGTGATGTCCACCTGGCGCGAGAACTCGGACCTCTCCCGACACAACCGGGGAGAGGCCGCCACCGCCGATCTGCAACGCGTATTGGACCTTGCGGAACAGATCCGCCTGGATAGCAAGGGTTACTTTGACGCGCGTGTTCTGCATGCCGTGCATCGCGCGGGATTCGCACCCGCGGGGCAAGGCATAGATCTATCGGGCATAGGCAAGGGATTCGCGGTGGACCGTGTGGCGGAGCGACTGCGGGCCCTTGGTGTCAACGATTTCTTGTTTCAGTTGGCAGGAGAAACCATCGCAGGCGACCACGCATGGGAAGTCGGCGTGGAATCTCCGGATCCCATCGCTCGACGGGTCACAAAAAAAATACGACTGCAACAGCAGGCCCTTGCCACCAGCGGCAACTACCGGCAATTCCGCAACAGTGCGGAGGGAATCGTATCCCACATCATCGATCCACGCACCGGTCTACCTGTGATCCGCGGTTTTTCCGCCGTGACCGTTGTGGCCCGCGATGCCGCCACGGCCGATGCCTGGGCCACGGCCTTGTTTGTAAGCGGCGAACAACAAGGACCTGAAGGCACGGAGGTTTTCTGGCAAAAGTAAGGTCGGTGGCTCACTTGCGTCCACGGCGAACCTTGCGCGCGAATTTCACCATAGCCTCCTCCTGCTCTTCGATGCGCCGGACGAGTTCCAACTGTGTTCTGCAACGATCGAGATTGTGCCGCTCGCGATGGGTCTTGAAATAGACATCTCCTTCCAGGTAATCCGTTAGAAAACGGATGCCGATTTCCAAGGTGATGAGTTTGCCAGAAAATGCGAGATGATCGACCTCCACTTCATTGATGAAATCTCCGGCGGAATCGAGGTAGCCTTCAACCAAGGCCTCATACATCGGCATCCGCATCTGCACTTTCGTTAGATCGGTTTCATCCTCCTCAGCAGGACTCGTGGCGGTCCGCACCAAATCACCGAAGTCATAAAGAGAAAGCCCAGGCATGACGGTGTCGAGATCGATCACGCAAACCGCCTCGTCTGTCTCGGCATCGATCATGACGTTGTTGATTTTCGTGTCATTGTGCGTCACGCGTGTAGGAATTTTTCCTTCTTCATGAAGTCGTATCAGCACACCCGTGATGTCCTCGCGCTGACAGATGAAGTCGTATTCTTCCTTCACCGATGCCAAGCGTCCGCAAGGGTCGGCATTCGCCACTTCGATAAAACGCTGAAAACGCCGGGGCGTATGATGAAAATTCGGAATGGTTTCTTCCAACTGATCCGGTGATAGATCACTGACCAGATCCTGAAACGAACCGAAGGCCCGCGCCGCCTGATAGGCCTGACGGGTGTTTTCCACCACATCATAGGTCTGGCAACCCTCGATGTAGTTGTAACATCTCCAGATGCCACCATTCGGCCCTTCCACCCAGAATCGTCCGCCGCGTCCAGGATAAAGGTTCAAGGTCTGACCTCCCAGATCTTTTTTCACACGCAGCACCTTCCAGTTGATATGTCGGGTCACACACTCGACATTCCTCATCACAGCCAGCGGGTTTTTGAAAACATTCTGGTTGATGCGCTGCAAGATGTATCGATGACGACATCCGTCCGATGTCTGATATGTCGCCATATACGTGGTATTGATATGACCACTCTCGATTTCATGACCCTCGACGAATTCCCCCTGAATCGCAAATTGATTGCCGATCTGGGAAATTGCCGACAGAACTTCCGCAGTGACGGTTTTGATAGGAGAAACGGTGGGGACCATGATATTGCAAAAACGATTCACATTCGTAAGAACACGCACACCTCTTGGCAATGAAAAACTGCAGAAATGCCGAGACCTGACACTGCGGGAATTTTCCAAATCACATGGACAAATTCGCCCTGCTCTGACGATAATCTCGGCGGAAACGGTGTAGACCGTTTGCCGCCATTGCAAGCAGCGCCCCTTATGACGACACCACCATCAGACTCACTGTCCCTCTCCGCCATCGAAGCGCAGGTCGCCTCGTCCTCGGCCTGGATCCAACCGCTGCGAAAGGAAATCGGCCGTTACCTCATCGGCCAGACATCACTGGTGGATCGCCTGCTGATCTCTCTTCTTGTCAAGGGCCACATCCTGTTAGAAGGAGTGCCTGGGCTGGCGAAAACCCTTGCTCTCAAAACCCTGGCCTCGCTGGTTAACGCCCAATTCCACCGCATCCAGTTCACCCCAGACATGCTGCCGGCGGACATCGTCGGCACGGAGATCTATGATCCCAAGGAAGCACGCTTCCGAGTGAAACACGGTCCCGTGTTTGCCAACTTCATTCTGGCCGATGAAATCAACCGAGCTCCCGCGAAAGTTCAAAGCGCTTTGCTTGAGGCAATGCAGGAAAAGCAAGTGACCATCGGCGAGCAAACCTTTCCCCTGCCTGCGCCGTTTTTCGTGCTGGCCACGCAGAATCCTTTGGAGCAAGAAGGCACCTATCCGCTGCCTGAGGCCCAGCTCGATCGCTTCATGATGAAGGTGATCATGGACTATCCCACCGAGGACGAGGAAATGAAGGTGCTGGATCTGGCAGCCACTACGGAAGACATGCCAGTGCCGCAGGCGATGGTCAGCCTTCAGGCGATTCAGCAGGCGCGCAAGGTGGTTAACAGCCTGCATCTGGATGAAAAAGTCAAACGTTACATCGTGAGACTGGTGCAAGCCACCCGCCGCCCGGATGACTACGGTGTTCCCATCGCTCCGCTGATCCGCGTAGGAGCCTCGCCGCGCGCCACCATCAATCTCGCACTCACCAGCCGCGCCCACGCGTTTCTCGATGGGCGGGCGTATGTGACACCTCATGACGTCAAATCCGTTGCCATGGATGTGCTGCGGCACCGGGTGACGGTCACCTACGAAGCCGAAGCCGAAGGTCTTACCAGCGAGCAAATCATCGAACGCCTGCTGAACGAAATGCCGGTGCCATGACGCGCAAAGCAGCCACAACTGCCATCAACGCCGAAGACGAGGCCCGCGCCGCGGAAATTCTCGGTCGTGTGAGACGCATGGAAGTTCGCACCCACCGCTTGGTTAATGACGCCCTCGCCGGCCGCTACGCCAGTGTTTTCAAGGGCCGAGGCATGGATTTCGATCGCGTGCGAAATTACGTCGCAGGTGACGATGTGCGCACCATCGATTGGAACGTCACCGCGCGCACGGGCGAGGCCCACATCAAGGTCTTTACCGAAGAACGCGAGCTGACGATTCTATTGCTCATCGATATCAGCGCTTCATCGGATTTCGGCTCGGTGGAAAGCTCGAAGCGTGAGCTCGCCGCAGAGGCCGCTGGCGTGTTGGCCGCATCCGCCATTCGCAATCGCGATAAGGTCGGCTTGATTCTTTTCTGTGACGATGTGGAACTTTACATCCCTCCGGGAAAAGGCCGCACGCACATCATGCGCATCCTCCGCGAGATCCTTTTTTTTCGTCCGCATCGGCGAGGCACGGACATCACCCGTGCACTCGACTTCGCCAACCGCGTGCTGCATCGCCGCGCCGTGATGTTCTTAGTATCGGACTTCTGCCTCGGCTCCTCTGCAGAAGATAAACTCGCACGTTTGTTGACCAAACTGCAGGTAAGCTGCCGGAAGCACGATGTCATCGCGGTATCGGTCACGGATCCGCGCGAAATGAACTTACCGGACGTAGGACTGTTGTGCATCGAGGATGCCGAAACCGGTGAGGTGGTGGAGCTGGATACCGGCAAGGAATCCGTTAGGCAACGCTACGCGGCACAGGCGCTTGAACGCCGCGAAAATACCGTGCGGAAAATCCGCGCGCGCGGCATCGATCTGGTCGAGTGCGTGAATGGCGAGGACTGGATGCCACAGCTGTTAGGATTTTTTCAAAACCGTCGTCAACGCACGGGATGAGTCGGATCGTTTCATGGAGTCGCTATGGCTTGGTGGGGGCGATGGCCTGCATCACGCCAAGCCGCGCCCAACAGGCACCAATGGCCGAGGAAGACATCCGCGAGATACGTGATCTGATCGAAGTGCCCGTGCCGCAGGAATCATCCCATGCTCTGTGGTGGATCATATCATCCGTGATAGTCGTGGCCCTCACTGCGTGGCTGATCCTGCGGGCGATGCGAGCGCGAAGCAAAGAGACATCCGCTTTGGGCTTGGCCATGAAGCGTCTGCGCGAGATCGAGAGCCGACAATTGGAGTGGAGCGATGAAACATACGCCATTGAGTTGACCGATGTCTTACGTAGATTTGTTGTCACAGCATACCGCATTGACGCGCCGCAACGCACTTCGCAGGAATTTTTGCACGAATGCATGCGCATGGCGCTCTGGAGTGATTTTTCGTTAGAATCGCTGCGGAATTTGCTGCGAGCCTGTGACGAAGCGAAGTTCGCCTCGGGAGCGCTCACAACGCTGGCAAGACAGGACATGCTATCGCAAGTGCGCGAGTTATTATTGATGCCTATATCATCGGCGGAGGAACAAAAAAAATCATCCGCCTCATGAATGTTTCCTATCAATTCGCCTACCCGTGGTTCCTGCTGCTGCTATTACTGCTGCCAGTGCTCGCATGGTGGAAGGGCAAGCATGGGTCGATGATGTCACTGCGCCTACCGAGCATCGATGACGCCATCAAGGCGGGCATCCCATCACGCACGCGCCCAGGACGACTGCTCGTCACTCTTGGCCTCTGTTCATTTTCCTTGCTGGTCATCGCGCTCGCCCGACCGCGCAAGGTGAAGGGCACCAATGATCTGGAAACCAACGGTATCGACATCATTCTCACCATCGACGTCTCCGGCTCGATGGAAGCACTGGATTTTACACTCCGGGGCAAGCAGTCGAACCGACTCGAAGTGGTCAAGGATGTGGTAGCAAAATTCGTGGCGCAACGGCCCGATGACCGCATCGGGCTGGTGGCCTTTGCCGGACGGCCGTATCTCGCTGCGCCGCTGACACATGATGAACAGTGGATCGCACAACGACTGCAGGATATTCAAATCGGTCAGGTCGAGGATGGCACCGCGATTGGTTCAGCCATCGTTTCCTCGGTCGATCATCTGCGGCAATCCGATGCCAAAAGCAAGGTAGTCATCCTGCTCACGGATGGTGTGAACACCAGTGGCTCGATCAACCCGCTCACTGCCGCGGAGGCCGCCAAGGCATTAGGCATCAAGGTTTACACCATCGGCGCAGGAACCAATGGCGAAGCGCCCTATCCCGTGCGCGGCATTTTCGGCACTCAGCTGCAAATGGTGAAGGTGGAGATCGATGAAAAAACGCTGGGCGGTATCGCCGAGATGACGGGTGGCAAATATTTCCGAGCCACCGACTCCGATTCATTGGAAAAAATTTACGCGATGATCAACCAGTTGGAAACCACCGCGCGCAAGGAGAAAAAATACGAGGACTACGAAGAGTGGTTCGCCTTTGCCCTCTGGCCGGGGCTGGGGCTCGTCTTGCTGCAATGGATCCTGAACCATACACGCTACCGTCGATTGCCATGATAACCATGCCGATCATGCAAACATTGTCCTTTGCCCAGCCATGGTGGCTGGCGGCGGGGGTGCTGGTGTGTGCCGTAGCGTTGCTGCTCTATCGGAAATTCGATAGACGACGCGCAGACGATCTCACCAAAATGGTCCACCCGCGTTTCCTTCCCCTGTTGCTACCTGGAGACTCCGCCCAACGCCGCGCAATCAAACGCGCCCTCTGGCTTGGCATGGTCATGCTCTTGTTTGCAGCTCTCGCTCGTCCGCAGTGGGGCGAGGAATACCGCGAGGTCAAACGTCGCGGCATTGATCTGCTCTTTGCGCTAGACACCTCCCACAGCATGCTAGCGGACGATCTTTCGCCAAACCGCCTCGACCGCGCGCGCATGGGCATACTCGACTTCATCGATCGGCTCGAGGGCGACCGCGTAGGCTTGATTCCCTTCGCCGGCAGCGCCTACGCGCTCTGCCCGCTAACGCTCGACTACGATGCTTTTCGCGAATCGCTACAAGTGGTCAATACGCAAATGATTCCCCATCAGGGCACGGACCTTGCCAGCGCGATCCGCGAGGCAGAGCGGATGTTCCGACAAAACCAAAACAACCAACGCATCCTGGTGCTCATCACCGATGGCGA
>JBJOMZ010000132.1:0-6195 GCA_046052105.1 Verrucomicrobiota bacterium
CAAGTCCTTCTCATTCTATCTGGTAGTGGTGCATGCGCTCATCGTTCTGCCAAAGAAATTCCTTGCGACATAGACGGTATCATGGATAATACCGCAAGTGTATGCAATTCTCGACACGTCAGTCCTTGTGGCGGGACTCCGATCCAATCGGGGAGCCAGCTTTCAGATCCTCCGGGCGATCCGTGCCGGGGACATCCGTATTGCCGTGTCTGTCGCCCTCGTTCTTGAGTATGAGTCGGTCGTTCTGCGGCCTGGCCTCCTACCTCATTTCACGTCTGATGAGCTCCGCAGGATTGTGGACGGCCTTTGCCAGTTGGCCGATCACCAGCAAATGTTTTTTGCTTGGCGGCCATTCCTGCCCGACCCAGACGATGATCTTGTTCTCGAGCTTGCGGTCGCAGCATCAGCCGCATTCGTCATCACACACAACATCAGTGACTTTCGAGGTTCAGAATCAATGGGCGTTCGCGCCATCACACCTGCTACAACCCTAGATATCATCAGACCATGACTACATTATCCATCCGTGTTCCCGATTCCCTCCATCGCGCGATCAAAGAACTCGCGACGAAGGACGGTTACTCCATGAACCAATTCCTTATTACAGCGGCAGCTGAGAAGCTTTCGGCACTTGATACCGTTGATTACCTTCGACAACGAGCAGAGAGAGCCAATCTCAAGGATTTTGACAGCCTACTGGCCCGCGTGCCTGATGCCGCCCCAGATCCGGGTGACGAGCTACCTCCAAAACACAGAAGGAGAACATGCCGTCGCTCCTAACGCCTGACCCGCCTCTAGTTCCAGCCGCCATGAACGCTCTAATCTCAACCCCGTGTTCCATCCTCGTCCCCAGTCAGGCGTAGGAGGGATCTATCGTTGCTGAAGAAAATGAAATCTCTGTCTCTGGGGTCAGTCTTCGCATGGTAACATTTTTTCGAGCTCTTTGGATTGTTTTTGATGATTGTATTAGCTTTTTCCCGCTTTCCCCGATTCCTCAATCGTCTTACGGATGGATCATGCTCCTTTTCCAGCTGCTCGGAAATCTGCAAATGCCTCACGCAAGGGTATTTCCTTAATGTCAGTCACTTTTTGCAATGGAGAATTCGTTGTTCCACTCCAGCAACACGCTCGTGCATTGTTACCTTTTGTAAGCTACCCTGAACAAAAATCACGCAGCGCAAACTGGAGCTTCACACCGGCGCCGCCATTGCTTTAACGTTCGCCATGAAAATGAAAGCCCGATTCTACACATTATTGGCGATGGCATTTATTGCCGGAGCAGCGATCGGGATCATTGGGTATCGGTTTTCGAACGACATGCGTGCATACGCCAACGTTCCTCAGCATTGCAAACAGGGACGTGTGATCCTGGAGCTCATCGAGGATTATAAAGCAGCACACGGGGAGTTGCCCAATCAAGAGTGGTTTTCTGCTCTAGGAGGAGGACTCACGACCACAAGGGAGGGATACCACTGGTTCTACTTCAACCCACCGAGGATGCGACGACATAAGGATGGGCTCCTTATAAGCACAGCGATCGAGAACAATCATTATTACGTGGAAGGTTTTTCCGATGGCACTATGTCGGTCAGCAATCTAAAGGACAAATAGCAGCGAAACAAGACGCGGCTGGACAACTGCTGGGGCTGCTCTGCCGACCGTGCTTTCGGTAACTTTAACCCGCCGTCTCGTCTCAACGTTCGCCCCCGCCCAAGCGGTGCCAGCACTTAATCGTTGCTAAAATTGAGAAGAATTTCTCCTCGCTTTGAATCCAAGTAGCAGTAGAATACCAATATGAGTATCGCAGAAGTCAGAAACTTACCTTTGCGAGAGAAGTTCCAGATTCTTGAGCTGATCTGGGACGACTTGAGCTTACATATTGATGAGATGAGCGTTTCTCCCGCCGTCCGGGACCTTCTCGATGAGAGAATCGAGCGGCTTCGGAGAGGATCGGCCGAGGTGCATGATTGGGATTCTGTCAAGTTTTCAATCGGTCGGTCATGATTCAAGTTCGCATATCGAGCGATGCGCTTGAGGATCTTGAAGATGGATTTCGGTTTTTTGAACTCCGGGAACCCGGGTTAGGTGATTATTTTCTTTCGCAGCTACGCGCTGATATTGATGGCCTGAAGATCACGGCTGGAATTCATCGTAGGCCTTACAGACATCTGCACAGGTTACTGAGTCGAAGATTTCCTTACGCATATTTTATGAGTTTCAGGATAAGGCTGCTCTGGTTGTGGCCGTAGTTGATTGTCGACGTGATCCTAACTGGATATCCGAGCATCTCGACAAATAGCATATCATTCAAAAAACCCAGAAGCCGAACAAGCATCATCCAACCACGAAAAGCCGTCCTGTTTTTATGACTTTCTGTAATTACAACACCAACCCCGTGATCGACGCGAGCCGTCACAGGCATTCGTATGTGCGCTCACCGTAGCAGAAAATGACTGCACTTCACTCCGCCAAGTTTTGGGATACTCAGCCTAGCAAACTTGAAAAAACTCTGATCTGGATTCCTATCGTGGGATGGCTCTTTGTGGCCTTACTGTATCGGGTCCGTATACGACCCATTGCTGAGGATATCTGCCGCCAGCTTCAGAACCGATCAGAACCTTCTTTGTCCGTCTGGGGCGAAGACTCTCAACGGAAAAAAATTGCTGACTACATTGTTCATCAGCTACCCATTGAATTTGGGTGGCCGAATCATCATTTTATTCCATCTGACCCGCTTTGGATTGCGGCTTGGGCCCATCAAGATGGACTGGATGATGTTTCCTTCTTTCGCAACATCGCAAGACATTATAATGTGACTATGGATGCGCCGTTTTCGCGCGATGCAACCCTATCCGATCTAGTTGATTACGTTTACCAAGAGACAAAGAAATCAACTCAACCAGCCTTCCAGCCAACGTGCTAAGGTGCGTGGCTAACGATTGACGTTTGGCAAGAAATCGCCTTGCTAGGGAGGCTGAATCGATCATTGTAGGAATCTACAACCTCAACATTGTCTCCCACTTCCTCCCTCACTACTGGTGATGCTAAAATCCAGGTTCGTTAGAAAATCCATATCACGTCATGATCCATACAGACCAAGCCAAAGAGCACATCCGGAGCATGCCCGAAGAGATTCAAAACTCATTGGCATCCTTGGAGCTCTCGCAATTGAAAAACAGAACCCGACTGGAGCGCATCGCGGATGCTTCGGCGTGGCAAAAACTTTGGTGGTTGATCCCAATCATTTTTGCCCTTCTGATGCTTGGCATGGGCCGCGACTCTTTTCCCATCCTCACAGTGTCCTTCTTCTCCGTGATCGCATGGGGGATTGCCGATCTGCATCGTCGGATCGATGCCATTCATCGCTTGATGAAAGATGATCGTGATACTCTCGTAGCCAGGATCCACCAAGAAGCCGATCAAGTAAAACGCGCTGACCGAGAACGGAAGTTGGAGTAGGTGATTGTGTCCCTTCCCCAAAAACCGTGACACGCCGGTTTGTTGATCGGTCTGCTTCCGCCGGTTCCGCTATCGATCATAGCAAAAAAATCCCGACCTCAGGTGAGATCGGGATCTTCGAAAAAGACGATGGGTTCGTATTACTTGCCCCAACGGGTGAGCAGAGTCGAGGCCATGTCGCTGGGTGTTTCCGCCACGGCGATGCCGCACTCGGCGAGAATGCGCTTCTTAGCGGCGGCGGTATCTTCCTCACCACCGACGATCGCACCAGCGTGCCCCATGCGACGTCCTGGAGGTGCGGTGGCACCGGCGATGAATCCGGCGATGGGCTTCTTGCAGTTCTCCTTGGCCCAGCGTGCGGCTTCCACTTCGGCCGTGCCACCGATTTCACCGATCATGATAATGGCTTCGGTCTCGGGGTCCTCGTTGAACATTTTCAGCACATCGAGGTGGGAAGTGCCATTGATTGGGTCGCCGCCGATGCCCACGCAGGTGCTCTGGCCGTAGCCGAGCTGTGTCAACTGGAACACGGCTTCATAGGTGAGAGTGCCGGAGCGTGAGACCACGCCGACGTTACCACGCTTGTGAATGTAACCGGGGGCGATGCCGATGCGGCAGCCGCCGTGGGATTTCTCGCCGTAACCGGGAGTCACCAGACCGGGGCAGTTCGGACCAACGAGACGCACGGGCAGACCTTTGATGGCTTCTTTCACGCGCATCATGTCCATCACGGGAATCCCTTCCGTGATGCATACGATCAACTCCACACCGGCATCGGCCGCTTCGAGGATGGCATCGGCCGCAAAAGGAGGTGGCACAAAAATCGCGGAGGCCGTCGCACCCGTTTCTTTCACGGCATCGGCCACGCCATTGAAGATGGGAACGGTATTTTCAAACAACTGACCGCCTTTGCCGGGAGTGACTCCTGCCACGACTTTAGTGCCGTAGGCGAGCGACAAGGAAGCATGGCGAGCACCGAAGCTGCCGGTAATGCCCTGAATCAGGACTTTCGTGTTTTCGTTGATGAGGATGGACATGGTGGTTAAGTGTGAAGTTTGAAGTGAGCAGTGTGTTAGACAATCAAATTCGATAGGACATCGGCAGGAATGAGTGGTTGCAAATGGGGATGTGACTCGAGCAATCGTGAGATATCGGCGAGGTCTTTCTGGCGCTTGCTGGGACGCCGGGCTGAGTCGCTGAATGCGGCAATTTTTCCGGCAAGCGTGTCTTCCAAACTGGCGACGCGCATGAGGATGCCGTGGACATCGGCCGGGACCGAACGAAGGGGGAATTCCTGATAGAACGGCGCGGTGGTGATCTGAATGCTGACCTTGGACTGACCTTTCAGGTTCACCGAATGCTCGAATTGCTGACGGGTGAATCCCATTTGTTCGCAAGCGGCAATCGCGGAGTCAAGGGCATCCGTGACGATAACGATGTCCACATCGGCAGTGGCCATTGGCTCGGCGGCCCAGTGGTTCACGGCAAGCCCGCCGATCATGCACCAGGAAATGTCCCGCTCTTCCAACAACTGGATGAGGGTGGAAACATCTCTGCTTCCGCCCATCGTTTGCCAGTCGTAGAATTGCTTTTGCGTCATTCGCGAAAAAAGTTAGCCTACAAGTGCGACAATTTTCTCTGCCGCATCGGCCATGGTGGAAGCGGCGGTGATGTTGATGCCGCTGGCGGCAAGGGTGGCTTTTCCAGCTTCGACATTATTGCCTTCGAGGCGCACGACGAGCGGAATGGGGAGTCCGGTTTCTTTGGCGGCGGCCACCACACCTTCCGCGATGACGTTGCAGTCCATGATGCCACCGAAAATGTTGATCATGATGCCTTTGACGTTCGGGTCGCCGAGAATGATCTTGAAGGCTGCGGTCACTTGTTCTTTCGAAGCGCCACCGCCCACGTCGAGGAAGTTCGCGGGTTCACCACCGAAATGCTTGATGATGTCCATCGTGGCCATGGCGAGACCAGCGCCATTGACGAGACAGGCGATGTTGCCATCGAGACCGATGTAGTTCAGCTCATACTCGGAGGCAGCCACTTCGCGGGGGTCCTCCTCCTCCTTATCGCGCATGGCAACGATATCGGGATGGCGATAGAGAGCGTTGTCGTCGAAGCCGAACTTGGCATCGAGCGCGAGCACGCGGCCATCGGGCGTGGTGACGAGCGGGTTGATTTCCAGCATCGAGCAATCGCACTGGATGAAAAGCTTGTAGAGATTGCTCAGCAATTTAGCGAACTGCTTGGCGAGATCACCGCTGAGACCGAGCGCGGCCGTGATTTTCCGAACTTCATAGGCTTGCAGCCCGAGCAATGGGTGGATGAATTGGCGGATGATTTTTTCCGGGGTGTTGTGGGCCACATCCTCGATGTTCATGCCTCCTTCCGTGGATGCCACGATGACGGGGCGGCAGGTCGCGCGATCCATCAAAATGGCGAGGTAGTATTCGTGAGTGATGTCCACGGCTTCAGCAACCATCACCTTGCGCACCAAGCGTCCGGCCTCACCGGTTTGCACCGTCACGAGTGTCTCGTTGAGCATTTTGCCAGCGAATTCGGCGGCTTGCTCGGGAGATTCGATCAAATGCACTCCGCCCTTGAAACCATTCTTGAACGTGCCTTTACCACGACCACCGGCATGAACCTGGGCCTTGATCACCAGAGGAGAACCAGCGAACTCGCGGGCTGCGGCCTCAGCCTCGGCGGGAGTGGAAGCCACCCGACCTTTGG
>JBJOMZ010000133.1:0-6114 GCA_046052105.1 Verrucomicrobiota bacterium
CGGTTCAACACTAACTCCCTCCATTCATGGCCATTGTCAAACTTACTCGACCCAAGCTTTCCGCTGGTGAAAAAATCTACTTTGGTGCCTTGCTGAAGGGTTTTTTTCTAACCATGAAGCACGCGGTCGCCTCCTTGATGAACAAATCTCGTGGCGCAAAAGATCTCGCTTCTTCTGGTCTTGGGGTCACCATGCAGTTTCCCGAGCAACGCTGGGATGAGCACATGCCTGAGCATTACCGTGGTGCACCCACTCTCGTAACCGATGAACAGGGGCGCGAGCGTTGCGTGTCCTGCCAACTATGCGAATTCATCTGCCCTCCCAAGGCCATCAAGATCACCCCGGGAGAAATTCCTTCCGATGATCCATGGGCCAAGGTGGAAAAGCGCCCCAAAGCGTTCGATATCGACATGATCCGCTGCATCTATTGCGGTATGTGTGAAGAGGTTTGCCCTGAACAGGCGATTTTCCTGCGCAAGGACTATCTCATCACCGGTCTTAGTCGTGCCGATATGGTGCACGACAAAGAAAAACTCTACGAGATCGGCGGCGTGCGCGTAGGTCTCGTCAACAAGTGGAACGAACTCAAATAACCCTTCCCCCTATTCTCTCATGCCCTCTCCCATCTTCTGGCTTTTCACTCTAATTATGCTCTTCGGCGCCGCTGCAGTGGTGCTGCTGCCCAATCCTGTCGCCAGTGCGATGTCCATGGTGGCTTCGTTCGTCGGCTTGGCAGGACTTTTTGTGGGTCTCAACGCCTACTTCGCTGGCATCATCCAAATCCTCGTCTACGCGGGCGCGATTATGGTGTTATTCATCTTCATCATCATGTTGCTGGACTTGAATACCGACAAAAAACGAGCACCAAAAATGGTTTCCATGTTTGCCGGGTTGGGCATCGTCATCGCTTTTACCATCCAACTTGTAGGCGTCATCACCGCCACACCTAACGAGAAACTGGTCGATCTTAATCTTCCCGCTGCGGCGACCCATTTCGATCAGACCACACAAATCGCTAAAAACCTGAGCGACAATTCGTTACCCGACGTGCACTTGATCGGTCAAAGCCTGTTCACCCAATACAACTTGCCTCTGCAAATTCTCGGCGCACTGCTCTTGGTATCCACCGTCGGTGTGGTGGTGCTCTCGAAAAAACAAATCCATTGATACGCCATGACATTGCTTGCCAATTTTCAACCAGCCACGCTCAACCAGTATCTTCTGGTTGCGGGACTGTTGTTCGCCATCGGCCTCACGGGAGTGGTGCTGCGTCGCAACATCATCATTGTGTTCATGTGTCTAGAGCTGATGCTGAGCGCAGCCAACCTCACGTTGATCGCGTTTTCGCGTCTCCACCTGAACGCGCAAAACCTGCCCGATGTGCACGGTCAAATGCTAGTATTTTTTGTCATCACTGTGGCGGCGGCAGAAGTCGCAGTCGGTCTCGCGATCATCGTGGCCCTCTACCGTTCCCGCCAGACCATCCGCACGGATGAACTCACCACGTTAAAAGGCTAACTCATTACCGCAATCCTATGTCACCCGCCTGGTATCTTCTCCTGCTTCCCCTGCTCGTCGCGGCAGTGAACTATTTGGTCTTTTCCAAACAACACAGCATCGCTTCGCTGCTTTCGACCGCATCCTCGGTAGTAACCTTCGCCGTGGCTTTCACTTTACTTGGAAGCAGTGCACAACCTGAGTCATACCGTTGGATTTCGTTAGGTCAATGGCACCTCGAGATAGGCATCACGCTCGACCCGTTGTCAACCGGCATGATGATCGTGGTCACGGGCGTGGGAATGCTGGTGCACATTTTCTCGTTGGCTTACATGAAGGACGATGAAGCAAAGGCCCGCTTCTTTACAGGCTTGTCGCTGTTCATGTTCTCGATGACCGGCATCGTGCTCGCAAACAATTTTATCATGACTTTCATCTTCTGGGAGTTGGTGGGTCTGAGTTCCTATTTGCTCATCGGTCACTGGTATCAGAAAGACTCCGCGGCCGATGCCTCGAAAAAAGCCTTCCTCACCAACCGCATCGGTGACTTCGGATTCATGATCGGAATTCTCCTGTTGTGGAACATCACTGGCACTTTCACCTTTGGTGATATGAAACTACCTGATGGATTGGAAACGGGAGTATTGGTGGCGGCACTGTTGTGCATATTCTGCGGTGCGGTGGGCAAGTCCGCGCAGCTTCCGCTCCACGTGTGGCTTCCCGATGCGATGGAAGGCCCCACTCCTGTGTCTGCTCTGATCCATGCTGCGACGATGGTTGCGGCAGGCGTCTACATGCTGTTCCGTGTGCAGGTATCGCTTGGCGCGGACTGCTTTGCCAATGACGCAGGCACGGTGATTTCCTGGATCGGTGGCATCACTTCGCTGGCTGCGGCACTGATGGCAACGCAGCAAGACGATATCAAACGCATCTTAGCCTATTCGACACTCTCGCAGCTCGGCTACATGGTGATGACCGTGGGTCTCACAGCTGGCGATGCGGGTATGTTTCACCTTTTCACTCACGCATGGTTCAAGGCGCTGCTGTTTCTCGGGTCCGGTGCGGTGATCTACGCGTGCCATCACGAGCAGGACATCTGGAAAATGGGTGGCCTGCTGAAAAAGATGCCGATCACCGGCTTCACTTTCCTACTTGGCTACGCCGCACTGATTGCCGTTCCCTATGTGACATCCGGTTTCTGGTCGAAAGAAGAGATTCTTGCTGCGGCCTACAGTCACAATAAAGCGTTGTTCTGGATCGCTGTGGGTGTGGCATTTTTGACAACGTTTTACATGACTCGCCTTTTCGTGGTAGCATTCCTCGGTAAGACCAAGAGCGAAAATGCCGATCACGCTCATGAGGTAGGTCCACTCATGTTTGTGCCTCTGGTCATACTCGCTATCATGGCATTGTTTTCAGCCACCAAGCTGGGCAGTCTCGATCTGGCAAAAACTCTCTCGGCGATCCGACCTGATGCGCATCATCACGACTCGATCATTCTTTACGCATCCGTCGGCACTCTTGTCTTAGGTTTCTTTGCAGGATTCGGACTCTACAACGGAAAGACCAAGGACCCGATTTCTTTCGCTGCCTTTCGCGAGCGTTTTTATATTGATCGATTCTACGATCATTTTATCGTGAAGTATCTTCAGGACGCTTTTGCCGCGATCGTCCATTTCTTCGATGAACTCTTCATCAATGGTCTTCTTGTCGGTGGCATCTCGCGCGGCGCCCAAGGCATCGGATTGCTGATCCGCCGCATGCAATCCGGCAATCTCCAAACCTATGCCGCCTTCCTCGGGATCGGAGTATTGCTGGTGATTTATCTGGTTGTGTTCTGATAGTTTCTAACGCTTTTTTCCATGTCCTCGTTCCTTTTTCTCATTCCGTTCCTTGCCGCGATCGCTATCATTTTCGGTTCTCCGGCGCGTCTCACGGCCCGTGCTGCCGCTTTGACTGCATTCTTACTTGGGCTTTATGCCGCGGCCACGTGGAAGAATACCGATTTGTGGTCCTTTACTTTTTCGGCACTGACCGTTCCCTCCATCGACATGGCTTTCGGTTTTCTCAATGGAACCTCAGCCATCATGGTAGCTCTGGCGGTAACGGTGTTGCTCGCGGCGGTATTTTCCGGGCAGTCGCCGGAAGGGCGTGAGAAACTGTATTACGCATCCAGCTTGTTGATCGGAGCGGGCGCGATCGGCGCATTTGTCTCGACCGATCTCTTCTTCTTCTATGCGTTCCACGAACTGGCCTTGATCCCCACGTTTCTGATGATTGGTTTGTTAGGCCGCGGCAACCGCAAGGAGATCGCTTGGAAAATCACCATTTACCTCGGAGTCGGATCTCTCGTTCTTTTGGCCGGTCTGGTGTGGTTGGCGAGCGAGGCGGGAACATACAACATCATCGCCATGCGAGAGGCTCAAAAAGCTGGAACCTTGTCGATCGACGCAGGCACACAAAAATCCATCGCTGCATTGCTGATCGTGGGTTTTGGTATTCTCGTTTCGCTTTTCCCCTTTCATTCTTGGGCCGCACCAGCTTATGCCAGTGCGCCCGCACCTACCGCCATGTTGCATGCCGGTGTGCTCAAGAAGTTCGGTCTCTACGGACTGCTGCAACTTGCGGTGCCACTACTTCCCGATGGCATGAATGCATGGCTTACTCCCCTGCTCGTCTTGCTTTTAGGCAACATTCTGTGGGTCGGCCTGGTAACGATCAGCCAGAAGCGATTGGATTCCATGCTCGGTCATTCGTCTGTTATGCACATGGGCTACATTTTCCTCGCTCTCGCCGCGATGGTGGCATCGGGCGCATCAGGTCATACCAACTCATTCGCTATTCCAGCGGCCACGGTTTTAATGTTTGCCCACGGCATTTCGATTGCCATGCTCTTCGGACTTGCTGATCGCATTGAAAAGCGCACCAAGTCGCTCGATTTCAGTGATCTGGGCGGCTTGGCCA
Organism: Verrucomicrobiota bacterium; assembly: GCA_046052105.1. GTDB lineage: Bacteria > Verrucomicrobiota > Verrucomicrobiia > Verrucomicrobiales > Akkermansiaceae > UBA956. Next base: position 4,462 of record JBJOMZ010000133.1, read on the forward strand.
AAACAGCACCTACTCTAGCTTTCTTGTTCGGCATGGCAGGCATGGCATCGCTGGGCCTACCGGGATTGGCGAACTTTTCTGGTGAGTTGATGGTATTTCTTGCGGGATTTGAGGGACGTGACGCCAGTTTGCCACTAGGTCCCGTGCAAATCGCTACAATTCTTTCGCTGTGGGGCGTGGTGATCAGCGCTGTCTACGTGCTGAGAGGTTTTCGCAAAACATTCCAAGGTCCCACCGTTGATTCCAGTTCATCGGCAACCGATCTCAGCCCAGCAGAAAAAATTCCCGCCGTTCTGCTCGCTGGGGCTCTGCTGATCGTAGGAATTTATCCTCGTATTCTGCTCCAACTCCTTTCCTAACGAAAAACATTTTCCTCGTATGCCCGCTTATTATCTTGAAGCACTCACCGTCACTCTCGGCATCCTGTTATTGGTCGCCGAGGCTTTCGTGCCGGGTAAACAGAAAACTTGGGTCGGTCTCACCGCGATCATCGGATTGCTGCTGGTTCTCGCATTGACATTCACTGCTGTCGGACCAGACAAAGCCATCGAATCCAAGGCATGGACCAAGTATGCGCTCTGGGATCTATACAAATTCGACGCCACGGCGAAATTCTACAAGATTCTTGCATTGGCATCCGCCATACTTGTGCTGATCCTGGCCATCGACTATCGCTCCATCCTTTCGCGTTATACGGGAGACACCAATGATGAAAACGGCACGGCAGAATACTATTCGTTGATTGTGATCGCAACCGCTGCGATGATGTGGATGGCTTCGGCGAAAAACCTAGCGATGCTGTTTGTCTCTCTTGAGCTGCTCACGATTACTTTTTACATCTTAGTTGCCTTCATGAAACGCAATGTCGGCTCATTGGAAGCTGGGGTGAAATACCTCATCCTTGGCGCCCTCTCCACCGGCTTCCTGGTATACGGCATGGCATGGACATACGGCGCTACAGGATCGCTGAGTTTCGATGCCATCACCATGGCCGCCAGCACCGATACTCCATCGGCACCTCTGCTCTTCGGTGCTGCTTTGATGATCATCGCTCTCGGCTTCAAAGTCGGCGCCGCACCCATGCATTTCTGGATCCCTGATGTCTATCAAGGCGCTCCCACACCCACGACGGCTTTTCTTTCCGTTGGATCGAAGGCCTCCGGTTTTGTCGCATTGATGGCGGTGATGGCGCCTTATGCCGCCAGCCCTCACGCGGACAAACTTTTCGGCGTCCTTTCCATTCTTGCCTGCATTACCCTAGTAATCGGAAACTTCGGTGCAATCCCACAAAATAATTTCAAGCGACTTCTCGCTTACTCATCCATCGCGAATGCAGGTTTCCTGCTGCTTGCAGTAGCGGCGAATCGTGATGGATCGACGAGCCTATCCTCGCCGCAATTGGTCGGATTTTACCTCGCCAGCTATGCCATTATGACGATGGCTGCATTTTTTGTTCTGGGCCTGATCCGCGTGGAAACAGGAAGTGAAAACATTGACGCTCTCGACGGGCTCGCGCGCCGCAACCCCATCATGGCCGTTGCCGTCACCGTGATCATGGCATCGCTGGCTGGTGTGCCTCTCACAGTCGGTTTTATTGGCAAATTTTTTGTTTTTCGCGCTGCCATGGAAGCGGAAATGGTAACTTCCGTTGTG
>JBJOMZ010000134.1:0-6112 GCA_046052105.1 Verrucomicrobiota bacterium
ACGCAGGTATTCTCGATATGAGTGGTCTTACGACATTTTATGCCAACCTTGGCACGGGCCTTTTCCGTGTCGGTAGCCCGACCAATATTGGTAGCGCCAATGGCGGTGGATCTACTGTGATTTTGGCCACAAACAGCACCATTCAGGCTGCCACCATGCTCTTGGGTGGTCCTGATGGATCGGCAAACGGCGGCAGTAGCGCCGTGCAATCACTCAAACTCGGCAGCGGCACGAATGTCATCAATGTGGATACGATCAACCTCTGCGGCATTGGCACTGGTGATGGGCGCAGCAATGGCAACTTGAGTTTTAACGGAGCCACAGGAACGCTGAAAATTCGCAGTCAGGCCGATCCCGTCAATGGTCGCGCCAATCTAACGATCGGCGTCGTCAACATGAACACGGGCGTTGGTCAAATCGGAAACTTGCTGGATACAAACGGCCACTCCGCGGATCTCAGATTCGGCACCATTCAGATCGCATCTCGCACCATCGGTTCGGGCACGACCACCGCGCGATTTCAATTTGATACGGGAACGCTCAATGCCAATGACCTTGTCGTCGGAAGTCGCAGTGGCACGGCGGCAGCTTCGACCACCACAGGCATCGTCACGCTTGGTGGTGGATCGGTCACCATCAACAACAGTAGCGGTCCTATCCAGCTTGGTATCAATTCTCTGGGATCTGGAATTGCGTCGGGTACTCTTACGATATCTGGCGGCACTGTTACTATCGCGGCCCATGCTGGTAACTCTCTTCGCCTCGCGGATGCCAGTGTCGCAGGAGGCACCGCCACAGGAATGTTGCATCTCACCGACGGCACTCTCACCCTCGCAGGCGATATCATACGCGGTGCGGCAACCGGCACCAGCAATGCCAGCGTGAAACTCAGCGGCGGCACTCTCAACATGGGCGGTAATGATATGGGAGCAGCCGCAGCTGGAACCGTCACCTTCACTGCCGAATCCGGAATTTTGCAAAACGTCGCCAGCATCAACGGCACGGGCGGCCTTACCAAAACCACGGCAGGAACACTCACGATCTCTGGAACGAACAACTATGGTGGTAGTACCACAATCAGCGGGGGAACCTTGTCTCTCGGCGCGAGTAATGCGATACCCAACAACCCGGTCGTGATCGACGCTGCCACATTCAATGCGGCGACGTTCAGTGATACCTTGGGAACGCTAGGCATAGCCGGCAGCGCGGTGATCAACCTTGGAGCGGGTGCGTCGCTGAGTTTTGCCGATAGCCGTGCGATCGATTGGTCCAGCGGCACGCTCACGCTCACCGGCAGTTTTGTATTCGGTTCTTCTCTCCGATTTGGGACAACAAGTAGCGGTTTGTCAGCTTCGCAGCTCGCCAAAATTTCCAAGCCTGGCGGTGGTGCTGTCGCTCTGAATTCCAGTGGTTATCTGATCGATGCCCCGGCGAATACTTACGCCACATGGGCATCCGCTAACGCCGGAGGCGGCACGCCGAATCTTGATTTCGATACTGATGGCGTGAGCAATGGTATCGAATACATCCTCGGCGGCACCAGCCTCACCAAGGACATTTCCCTGCTGCCGACCACTTCACCTTCCGGAGCAAACCTTCTGTTCACGTTCAAAAGAGCCCAGTCATCGATCAATGCCAACACCAGCGTGACCATTCAATCCGGGGCCACACTGCAAACTTGGCCAAGCAGTTACAACGTCGGAGCAGATACCGCGACATCCTCCCCAGGCGTAATGATTCAGAAAGGTGTGCCTGCTGGATTTGATACGGTGACGTTGAGTATCCCTCGTTCACCCGATGCTAAAAAATTCCTTCGTCTGAGTGTTTCTATCGCACCTTGATTTGTCTCCACGATGCCGTCATGCAACGATCGTTTGCTAAGCTACTGTTACCCTTGCTTTTGCTGATATCACTCGCGATCTTGGTATGGCACTCGGGTGCGGATCAAGAATCAACAAAGGAACCGACAGCAGAAGCTCCGACGATTGATGCATCCCGCTTGCTTGTGCAACCATTTTGGGCGAAACGGAATCTGGCCGCATTGGCGCTCGATGGCGGAAATATCCCTGTTGCGCAAGGGCAGGTGCCGAGTGTGGTCATCGGGAAAAACATCATGCGCACTTTGCATCTTGCCTGGGTCCATGATTGGAGCCACCCCGCATGCAGGTCGGTGTTTCACAAGTTGCAGGCCTTGTATGCCTCGGAGCAGGCCGAGGCACTGCCGGCCTTGAAAATTTATCTCAACCCTGTTTCTTCCGATCCCGCCGGTGAAGCACTTCACCGCGCCATGCTGCAGGTTTATTTTCGATCTCGGATTCGTGAAAATTATCTCATACTGGCATCTGAGTTGAGTTCCGGCCTATTGTCAGCGGATGCCGAAGCCGTGCGTGAGCGAGTGGTGTTGCTCGATCCGACTCTCATGGCGGATTGGAACACTCCCCTGGAATGGCTGGAAAGTGATGTGAACCACACGTTCTCCGTAGCTGCTGTCCAGATGGCACGCAATGAGCAGATACTCGGCGAAAAAATCCCTGCTCAGTTGTCTGCCATGCTGACCATTCTACCAACAACAGCGAATGATCAGGAAATCATCGCTTTTTTGCAGGATGCGGAGAGTCGGCAACGCGCATGGCTTAAAGTGTTAGTTCCATCGACCATCATGCATGCCGACTCGAAAGAATGAACATCCGTTGTCGTGGTTTCGCTCTTGCTACTGATCCAGCGCATGCGATAATCCTCGCATGCCTGATATGACCCGCGTAGAACCGATCGCCCTGATGCCGACACAGGCGGGATGCGCGGTTTTTCTGGGCGACGGGCACAAGGTGATTTCGTTTTTTATCGACCCAGCCATCGGGGTATCGATCAACGCGGTGCTCGCGGGACAGCAGCCGGAGCGCCCCTTGACGCACGATCTTTTTCTCCTGACCCTGGAGTCATTCGGGGCGAAACTGCTGCGGGTGATGATCATCCGCATGCAGGGCGAGGTGTATTACGCGCGTGCGATTTTCCAGATGGAAAATGAAGTGCAGGAGAAAAAAATCGTGGAGCTCGATGCGCGGCCCAGCGACTGCATCGCCCTAGCAGTGCGTGCGCACGCACCCATGTTTGTGCTGACGGAGTTGTGGAATTCCTTGGCGGATGTTTCCGAAACTCTTGAGGAGATGCGTCGCGAGGGGGAGAATTCCTGATCGCAGCGGATTCGTGCTTTACCTCGTTGTGGTTTTGCCGTTGATTCGTATCTCTCTTTCATGAAGGAAATCTACTATCCCTTTTGGTGTTGGGTGACATTTTTTGTCGTCGTATTGCTCGCCTTGTTCGTGGACCTCGGCATTGCCAATCGCCGTGATCACGCTCCTTCGCGCCGCGAAACTTTCATCTGGAGTTCGGTCTGGATTTCCCTCGCGCTATTGTTCAACGCCTTTGTTTACGGGGCCGTCACCAACATTCACGGGGCGGACATGGGGTTTTTCAAGGCCAAGGAATTTCTCACGGGTTATCTGATCGAGTTATCGCTCTCCGTGGACAATCTGTTCGTGTTCCTGTTGATCTTCGGATACTTCAAGGTGCCGAAAAAATACCAGCACCGCGTGCTGTTCTGGGGCATCATGGGCGCTTTGGCGATGCGCATGATCATGATTTTCACCGGCGCTGAACTGGTCGAGCGTTTCCACTGGATCCTCTACGTCTTCGGTGCCTTCCTGCTCTGGACGGGTATGAAAATGTTCGGTAGCGATGACGATGGCTTCAATCCCGAGGACAGCCGTCTGGTGACTTTTGTGACGCGTTTTATCCGCATCTCCAAGCACTACGATGGCAGCCGCTTTACCGTCATCCAGGATGGCAAACGCACAGGCACCTTATTGCTGTTGGTGCTCATCGTGGTGGAGCTGTCTGATGTGATGTTCGCCGTCGATTCGATTCCGGCAATTTTCGGCATCACCACGGACAAGTTCATCGTCTATACCTCGAACATTTTTGCGATTCTGGGCTTGCGGACTTTTTTCTTCCTGCTGGCGGATCTGGCGGACCGCTTTCATTTGCTGAAATTCGGCTTGGCCTTCATTCTGAGCTTTATTGGTGTGAAAATGCTACTTCCTTTGGCGGCGGCGGGTATGATGAAACTGCACGACGGCCCTGCCGACAGTGGTTTCTATCTGCTGGTGAAACGCTACCTCAATCATGAATTTCAACAGAGCATGGTCAACATCTCGCTGGGCGTGGTGTTGTGCGCATTGGTCATCTCGGTAGTGGCTTCGTTGATCTGGCCGAAGGCGGCCGAACCCGAATCCTGAGCGAGTGGAGCATGCTGATCGCTTTTCACAAGCCCTTCGACGTGCTCTCGCAATTCACCCGGGAACTGCCCGAACACCGCACACTGGCGGATTTTTCCCTACCTAAGGGGATCTATCCCATCGGTCGCCTCGATCGCGATTCCGAGGGCCTTTTACTGCTGAGCGATGAAAAGGCGCTTGTTGACCGCTTGCTGCATCCGCGCCATGAACATCCGCGCACCTATTGGGTGCAGGTCGAGGGCGAGGTCGATGACGAAGCGCTGCACAAGCTCGCTGATGGCACGTTGGTCGTACAGGGGCATCGCGTGGCAAAGGCCAAGGTGAGGCGTTTATCTGGCGATCCGGCACTGGAGCCGCGTGTGCCACCGATCCGCTACCGCGCGAGCATTCCTACCACGTGGATCGAGTTGACCTTGATCGAGGGCAAAAATCGCCAGGTGCGCCGCATGACGGCTGCGGTCGGTTTTCCTACGTTGCGGCTCGTGCGTGTGGCAACCGGTGATTTTTCGTTAGAAAGTCTGCCACAGGGGCAATGGAGAGAGCTTACCGTTGCTGATCGGCGTTTGCTGGGCCTGTGATCGGAAATTTCGGTGGATTCGGCTTGTGATTCCTCGTTGCTGCGCTTTGATGTGTGCCGATGTTTTCCTCCAGCCAACTTAGCGACGATCAGAAAAATGCCATCCGTCAGTGGGCCGAAGAAGGCGCGCAGATGGCGGAGATTCAAAAACGCATGAACGATCTCTGGCAGATCCGTGTGACCTACATGGACACGCGTTTCCTCATTCTTGATTTGGGCATCACGCTGAAAACCGAGGTGAAGGAGGAACCCAAAAAAGAGGAGCCCGCTGCTGAGACGGACCTCGATGCCGAGGCTGGTGCTGTGCGCGTGAGCCGTGATGAAATTGTGATTCCCGGCATGATGTTCAGCGGCAAGGTGCAATTCAGCGATGGCGAAAAGGCCTTGTGGTATGTCGATGAGAGCGGTCGTCTCGGGCTCGATCCAGATACTGCCGGTTATCGCCCTACCCAGGATGATATCGTGGCATTCCAGACGCAGCTCAGACAGTTGGTTCGCTGAGGACTTGGATTTTTTCACTGGAAAATCCGATTGATGCGGCGATGCTGCGCCTAGCATGGATCCTTTGACACATGGTTTGTTAGGAATGGCGGCGGCTGTTTGCGTCGCTCCACGCGAACTGCGCAGACAGGCTGCGGTGGCGGGATTTTTTGCGGGGGAATTTCCGGATCTGGATGTGTTGCTCCGTTCCGAGACCGATCCTTTGTTCAGCCTGGCGATGCACCGGCATTTCACCCACTCGCTGGTGATGGTTCCTGTGATCGGTGTCTTGATGACATGGCTGGTCGTTTCCTGGCAACGCTGGCGTGGGCGAGCAACAGCAGCGGCTCCGGTAGTGATCGCGGCATCCGCGGCAGCGTTCTCTCATGCCTTCTGTGATGTCTGGACCAGCTATGGTACGCGCTGGTTTTGGCCGTTTTCGCAGGAGCGAGTTTCGTGGGATTTGATTTCTGTGATCGATCCGTTGTTCACGTTGCCGCTCTTGCCCTTGGTGGTCATGGGAATCGTCAAACGATCGCGCCCATGGATGGTCTGTGCCTTGTGCTGGGGCGCTTTCTATTTGAGCATCTGTTCATGGCAAAATCATCAGGTCATGCTGGCGGCGCGCGGCTTGGCGGAATCACGCGACCATGACATCCAACGCATCACGGTGAAGCCATCGTTTGCGAATATCGTCGTCTGGCGCGCGCTGTATGAGGCAAACGGCAATGCGTATGTGTTGTGTTATCGTGCGGTTGGA
>JBJOMZ010000135.1:0-6084 GCA_046052105.1 Verrucomicrobiota bacterium
GCGGGTTTTTCGAAAAACACGCCCATGGTGGCGGCGCCGGAACCGAAGGCGGCGGCGATGCGGGACGATAGGCCGTAGCCGGTAGAGGAGCCGATCACGAGAACTTTTTTCGGACCGTTGGCGATGGGGCCGCGGCTTTTGACGACGGCGATTTGTTCGGCGACGTGGGCGGCACAGCCTTCGGGATGAGCGGTGGTGCAGATGAATCCGCGGATTTTCGGAGCGATGATCATGAGGCGATGAGTTTGGAAGTTTTTAGGCAGGCTGGCAATGCTGATTTGATCAGCGACTGAGAGTGTCCTGCCAGATGAGGTTGAATCCCGCAGCATTGAGGATGGAGGCAGCGAATTCCAGATCATCCACATGCATGGCCAGCAACGAGTAGCCTTGATACACGGAGAGCAAAGGATAGCAGAAATCGATATTTGTTTCGCCGCCCATGAGGTGATCCAGGCATTGCAGCAAGTTTGGCCCCGCTTCCTTGAGCTCTACGACCAACAGATCGCAGACTGTGTGGGGAATGCCTTTTTCCAGAAACAGCTGCTCGGTGGTCTCGGGATCGCTGACGACGATGCGCGCGATGGTGGCGTCTCTGGCGTCTTGAACGCTTAGGCCGAGGACCTCGATTCCCGTGCCGCGCAGCATTTTTACCAGAGCGGCGAGAGCACCAACACGGTTTTGCAACATCACGGAAAATTGTTTTACCGGAGGACCGTGACCCATCGTTTGCGTTGTCATGTCGCCCATAGACTATCAGTTGCGGAGCTTCATGGGAAGAACGATTGTGTGTTAGCCGCCGTGTCATCGACGATAAACCGTAGATCTGCGCGCGTAACAATTAGGATGCCTCGCACGACCCTCTTCCATATCCTGCTGACGCTCCTATGCTGGTTTGGCGTGGGCATGGCGTCCTTGCGAGCGGCAGGAAATTTTGATATCACCGCCTTTGGTGCCAAGGGCGATGGTGTGTCGCTCAATACTGATGCGATGCAACGAGCCGTGGATGCGGCAAGCGCAGCGGGAGGAGGCACGGTGATCGTTCCCGCTGGACGTTTCCTCACTGGTTCCTTCGCGCTCCGCAGTCATGTGACCCTGCATTTGCAGCGCGGTGCGGTGATTCTTGGCAGCACGGATCGCCGGCACTATCGGAAAATCAATTTCCATGGCTTGATTCTCGCGCATGATCAGACGCATATCGGAATCACTGGAGAAGGAGTCATCGATGGTCAAGGAGCGGCATTGGCCAAGCAAGTCATGCGTTTGCACAAAGAAGGAAAGCTTCCCAACGCCCATGAAGAAGAGCGCCCCACGATCCTGCATTTCCGCAAGTGTGCGCACGTTACGGTCAAGGGCGTGACCTTGCGCGAGAGTTCGTGCTGGGTGCAACTCTATCGCGAGTGTGATCATGTGCTGATCGAAAAGATCAAGGTCCGCACCTGTGCGGCGATCACCAATGACGGCATCGACATCGATAGCTGTTCTAAAGTGGTCATTCGCGATTGTGATGTGGATTCGGAAGACGACGGTATTTGCTTGAAATCTGGACCGCGCATGTGCGAGGATGTGTTGATCGAGCGGTGCCGTATCCGCTCGAGTTGCAATGCCTTCAAGCTCGGCACGGCCTCGGTGAAGGGCTTTCAAAACATCGTTGTGCGTGATCTGGAAATTCACGACACCTACCTTTCGGGCATCGCGCTCGAATTGGTGGACGGTGGCACGATGCAAAACATCTCGATCTCGCGCGTGCGTATGAGAACCACCAACAATCCCCTGTTCATCCGTCTTGGTCATCGCAATACCGATGGCCCTGTGGGAACGGTGAACGGAATCATGATCAGTGACGTGGTGGCGGAGATTCCTCGACGCAAAAAAAGCGAAATGAATCGATTTCCTCCCGATTGGAGGCATTTGTGCACGACCCTGATCACCGGGTCCATCACGGGTTTGCCCGGTCATCCCGTGCGCGGCGTGACCTTGAGAAACATCGAGCTGATCTACGGAGGTATCGGTGATACACCGCTAGCCGATCATCATTTGTTAGAAAATCTAACAAAAGTTCCAGAGTGTGCGGAGGCCTATCCGGAGAGCAAAATGTTCGGTGTGCTTCCCGCGTGGGGCCTGTATGTCCGACATGCCGAGGATGTAATCATGGATCATGTTGTTATGCGTGTGACGGCTCGCGATTACCGTAGCGCCATGGTGTTTGATGATGTCAAACGCCTGCGGATCAGCCGCGGCAACATCGCGTCTGCGGGGCGCGAGCCGGGCATTGTGCTGCACAATGTGATCGAAGCCACGCTACGGGAATGCCAATTCGCTGGGGAGCCGCAACGGTTGATAGACAAGCGTGGTAACACGCAAAAAGTCAGTGGTCCCTGATGTGAGGATCAGCCGGGAAACCAGCTCGGGGCTTGCCCCGGTTTCCATTTGATGTTGCATCCGCTGGAGGGATACACCTTGGCGGGCGGTGGCGAACCTGCGAGCATGCCATCGATGGCCGCTTGCAGATCCGAGCCATCGGCTACGCTGCCGTTTTTCGGGCGTGATGCATCGAATTGTCCGGCGTAGTGCAGGGCCAGTCGCGAGTCGAAGAGAAAAAAGTCCGGCGTGCAGGCGGCACCGTATTGTTTCGCCACATCCTGGGTGGCATCGATGAGATAGGGGAAATCCCAGGCGTGTTCGCGGGCGAATGTTTTCATGAATTCCGGGCCATCCTGCGGGTAGGCATCGAGATCATTCGAGTTGATGACCACGGTGCCGATGCCACAGGCGAAGGCCCGCGCGGCGAGTTCGCTCAGAGCATCAGCCAGATGGATCACAAAAGGGCAGTGGTTGCAGCCGAAGATCACCAAGATACCGTGAGGTCCGCTGGCCTCTTGCAGGGTAACGTGGCGGCCATCAGCATCAGGCAGAGAGAAATCCGGAGCGATATCGCCGGGCTTAAGTGTAAAAGTGGAATCAACGCGCATGATGGGATCAGGATACTGGTCTTTCGAGGGCCCAGCGCAGAAGGTTCTCTGAATCTTTCCAGATGCTGGGTGTGTTGGACTTGAGAACAACGACGATGACCGCGCGGTTGTCAAGTTCACCGGTGCAAATCAAACAGCGCCCCGCGGCATTGGTGGTTCCGGTTTTCATGCCGTTGCAGTAGGGCACGGTCTTAAGAATTCTGTTGGTGTTTTCCAACTTGATGGTCTTGCCACTGTTGTATGTAAATACCATTTCCTTGGTCGCCATCATCGAACGCAAGAGCGGGGATCGATACGCCTGTCGTGCAGCAATCGCCATATCGCGGGCGGTGGAAAACTGGTTGGCCGCTGGGAGACCGTGGGGGTTTTGGAAACGTGATTGTCTCATGCCGAGAACGGCAGCACGGTCGTTCATCATTTGGGCAAAGCGTTCTTGGGAACCAGCCACGTCGCGGGCCAGAGCGCGGCCGACATCGTTGGCACTTTTCACCATCAGAACCTTGAGCAGATCGCGGCGCGTATACACTTCTCCCGGCTTCAGGTAGAGCTTGGTGGGTTCACACTGGGTATCCGAAACATCGATTTTGACGCGTTTGTCGATATCGCCTCCCTCAAGAACACAGAGAGCGGTGACAATTTTCTGAGTGGATGCCACGGGTCGAGGAAGATCGGCATTTTTCGCATAGAGCACACGACCCGAACCAATGTCGACCACAATGGCGGACTCTGCTACCACGGGCGGCGGGGCCTTGTCGGGGATCGTGCCGGGTAGCGTTTGTGCTGGCTGAACGGGCCTCTGACGTGGCAAAGGATCCGGATTGCCGCCGCAGGAGGCGATCAGCAGCACAGGGATGAGAAAAATCAGAGAGTGGCGGAACAGGCGTCGCAACATGGCGTGACGATACTGGAATCACGTCCGAGGTCAAAGCGGAAAAAACCAAACGCGACGCGGAGAGAGCCAATGAGTGAGGGTTGTTACGGTGGGGATACCAGCTCGCTGATTTTTTCGATCGCATGCGCGGGCAGCCAGCCCTTGGTCTGCCGCGGTAACATTTCCGCATAGACGAAAGATCCTTGCGTCGCCTCGATCTTCAAAATCGAACCGGGTGGACAGGCGGTGATGATTTCGGCGGAAGAGAATGGGGAGAGCAATAAGGAAACATCCGCTGCTGTGACCACGGTACTACGTTCCTCGATAGCGCGCGCGCGAACGATCAGCGCTGATCCTGTCATCAGAAAAAAACCGAGGATCGCGAGGCAGAGGGGAACAGTCCCTTGTTTGTGAGATGAACGCAGAGCCGCCCACCAGCACGCGGCAACCATCCATAACGCAGCCGAGAAAGAACACCACTTCCATTCTTCAACACTGAACCATGCGGTGAAAGCTGGCAATCCGGGGGGCAGCGTGCGCACTTCCGGTAAAGTGTGTTTTTCACGTAACAGCGTGAGATTGCGGCGCGCATCGGATGCACGCGGGGAAAGTCGTAAGGCACGCTCGTAAGACAATACCGCGCGACCCGGGTCGTTCGCATGGTCGTGACAAACGCCGAGATTGTAATGCAGGCTTGGCTCTAACGGATGATTGGCTAACGCATTCTGATACATCGCGGCCGCCGATTTCCAGTCGCCCTGATGAGCGAATGCGCGCGCCTCCTCCCAACTCGCTGCCGCAGGGCGAGAGACAAAACAAAGAACCGCGATCGCGAGAAAAAACCAATTCATGATTTCAGGGAAACAAGGGCTTGCTGATGAAGGAATTGCCACCGCGACCAATCGGGCGGGAGTTCCTCGGTGCCGTAGATCCAGCGGTCGCTCTCACGGAAAAAAATCGTTACGGGAGAATCCGCTCCACAGCGTTGGGAAACGTCGTGGAGGCTGATCGCTTGTGCCTGCATCTGCCACGAGGGAGAAAGCTTGATACGCAGCACGCGCAGTGCCGCCGACCAATACGCCGCGATGTCCTGCCGTTGTCGCGCATGCTCCATCAGCTTCATGGCTTCACGGATTTCTGCTTGCTGCTGCAAACGCGCCACGCGCTCGGGATCGCGTAATTTGTTTTTCCAGAATGCGAAGACGGGCGCTATGAATGCAAACACCAGAGCGAAAGCCATCGCGCGGGAGAGATTCATATCGCGAATGAAGTGCGCGTGTGACCACGACCGGGCACCCTTCGCACGCAGGGAAGCCATGCCCTTTTCGGCAGTTGTCGGGGTAGGTTCTGCGACAGCGACTGCGGGAGTTTCCTTATCCACGACAGGATCGCCGCTGACGTGGATGGTTTGTTCTTGTGACCGTGCCGTGAGATAGCGTGCTTTTTCAGGATCGAAGTAGCTTAACTCAAATGCGACCGTATGGCTGCCGTTGTTTCTGGCGATGGCATTGTATTGGAAAATTTTGCTGCCGGAAAATGAGGCAATATCTCCCGGGGTGAATTGGTCTTGTCCCGGATACCATTTCCAGAGCTCGGCAGGACTCAGTTCAGGCGCTTTCATATTGGCAAAGTTGCCACTCCCCTTGATGCGCAAGGCCACGCGCTGGGGCTCACCGGTATTCCATTGGGAGGGAATTTCCAAGGCGTCAAAGGCAAAGTCACCAACGGCGCCAGAAAAGTTCGCGGGTCTACCCTCCTCAGGCAGAGGTCTCACCTCGAGCGACATGGCATCACTGATCAGGGTGATTTCCTTTTCAAGGTAGCGGGTGCCAGCAGCTCGACCAAAGGGGTTGAAGGCGGGCGGTTGGCCCATACGCGGACGTAGCACGGGTTTCGTTTCATCGGGCCGTGCCACCGTTACTTTCATGGAGAGCTTGACCGTTTGCGCTCCCGCCTTGGTAGCGGAAATGCCGCCGAACCAGATCACCACGCGATAGGACATTCCATCCTTGGTTTCCACGTTCTCCTGCGGCTGGTTGTTGACATTGTGCAGGGTGTATGAGCCGCTTTCCGGCTGCAGGATGCTTTGCAATTGGACCCTGGCATCCATGGGAAACCAAGCTTGAATGCGCACTGGTGCGATCTCTCCCAGGGCTCCCTCACTTTAGGAAGTGGTGAAGATGGATTGATATTTTACTTGTACACCATATGTAGTGGTGTACAATTCCCGAATGTCTAACAAAA
>JBJOMZ010000136.1:0-6004 GCA_046052105.1 Verrucomicrobiota bacterium
CAGCGGCACCCGGCACGCAACCCGACCGCTTTGACCTGCGCCTCGCGATCGACCCCGTCGTAGTGCTCTGGAATCCGTATAACGTCGCACTCGAATATCAGCCCGGAGGATTCGAAACAGTGGGCTTTTCCGGACTTCCCTACATTGCCGATTTCCAAACGCCTAGCGGCACCACCTCGGTTTCTTTCTCGCAATTCTTCCCGAACGGCAACGTCAATCTGATTCCCGCTAATATTGGACGGGATCAGCCCATCGTGCTGCAACCGGGAGAAAGCCGTGTGTTTTCTCGCGTCGATGGGCAAGGCGACTCGCTTTCAAGCGGTTGGCGCTATACCGAAGGCATCCTACTTAACCACGCGAGTTTTCCTAAAAATCTTCCGAGCAATACCACGGTCAAGCTCACTCTGCGTCCGGATGCGGGAGGCTTCGTGAATTATCTGACCTTCTGGTTCGGGCTACGCAGTGACAATCCAACACTTCAGTCTGGTACTTTCATCCTGCGCGGTGATCGTCAGAGTTCGTCGTTGCCTACCGTGACCACGCCACAAACCCTTACTGTCAGTAATATTGTGAGCGACCGCAAGATTCCCCATCTCCTCATCAGTCAGAACATGCGCACGGAGAATGATACCACCACACCTTCCAAAACCTGGTTGTGGAGCAATCCATCAGTGATTTTCCGACAGGCTGCCGATAGCAGTCTCACGTCCCGTCTGGCTCACCAGATGGAAATTTTCGTCACTCAGGTGAGTTCGTGGGAAAATCCTTATGTGCAGATCACACCCGGCAACCAGGCATACTGGGGAGGTGGCATGCGGGCCGACTTCGGAGTGCCGTTTTTCACCTTACGTGGGGTTCCTCTGACGCCAATGAAGTCCCTCGCCGCGTTTCAACATTCTTGTGCGAATGGCATGAGAAGGCAGTGGAAGGACAGCACTGTCAGCATCCCGACTGGCAGCTTTCCTGCCACAGCGGAAGGGCTCGATGGTCACCGCTACCTGCAACCCATGGGATCCAAATGGATTGGTAACTCCTTTGCCCATCCGCTCATTCCCGCTGGCGCCACGATGGGGCAGGCGTCCCTGCCCGACAACCAAGGCACACCGCCCGTAGCCAGTAATCTGAGATTGGCTGACCACTCCTACCTAGCCAATGCGGCGCTCTGGGACACGTGGTATTTTTCCTCGATGGCGCCACAAACGGTCCATCCCTATCGCGGCAGTCCGCGCACGCAGCAACGGGTATTTGACGATTTTTTCCCAACTACCGCCACCACACCACCGATACCACTGCCCACCACGCGCTTCACTCCCTATCGCGCGGGTAATGAAACCGTCTTGCGCGCACTACTGCGCAATGGCACCGCCGACTCGTTGGCTTACCAGCGACTCGCATCGTTTTTGATGATCGATGGCGCATTCAATGTGAATTCCACTTCAGTCGCCGCATGGAAAATGATGCTGGGCAGTTTGCGCGAACATGCCACCAACCGCATGAACGCCGCATCAGGCATGACGGTCGTATCCTCATCCACTGGCGCCACTCCGGTCAATGGGCTCGGAGTCACCAATGGCAACGTCGTCACACCCTCTGCCAATCTGGCTGAACCCAACCAGTGGACCGGATTCCGCAATCTGAGCGATGCCGAAATCGACCGATTGGCCAATACCATGGTGCAACAGGTCCGGTTGCGCGGTCCGTTTCTTAATCTATCGGATTTCATCAACCGCAGGCCCGGTGCGCAGCAGGATCTTGCTAGGCAAGGGGCGGTTCAGGCCGCCATTGAAGCGGCCGATCTTAATGGTGCGCTCGACAAGGGAACGCGTCAACTCGGTTCCGTCGCAGGAGCGACGTTTCCCGATGCGGGGCTTGGATCGAAGGCTGCAGGCATTCCTGGCTACATCACCCAGGCTGATCTGCTCACCGCCATCGGTCCCGTTCTGCAAGCCCGCTCAGATGCCTTCACGATCCGTGCCTATGGCAATGCAACCGACCCGAATGGCGGCATACTCGCGGAAGCATGGTGCGAGGTGATTGTGCAACGCTTGCCTGAATATCTGAATCCAGTGGATGCCGCGAACCTGCGGGAAGCGAATCTCACCTCTCCGTTGAATCGTGTTTTTGGCCGGAAATTGGCCATCGTCCAGTTCCGTTGGCTTTCCAAAAACGAAGTCTGATCCTCCATTTTCCCTCCTTTTACTCATGTTCTTCCTGCGCCCTACGTTCCGCCTTGCCCTCGCCCGCCTTGGCATTCTCGGCCTGTTGTTAGTTCCCGCCATAGCCCAAGAAACCACCGAAGCAAAACAAGAAGCTGCGATCATGATGCGTGTCATCGGCAGCCAGCCGGTCGATGGCGCAACAGCATTGAAAATCGTGCAGGGCGAGCAGATCATGCAGGATCTCACCGTCATTCCGTCGCTCGTCACCGACCCGATTCCTGTGAAACGCGGTGCCCTGTCTCTGGCGAAATATACTGGCAGCGACAAGACCTTGGTGCTCGATCCTGTGGTGAACATCACCATTCCGGAAGCTGGCACACGCTTTGTTTTGGCATTGTTTCCGTCGCCCGATCCCAAGCCAGCATCACCCTATCGGCATTTGTTAATCCGCACCGATGGGCTGAAGTTTGACACCTCCGATCTCTATCTTCACAACCTTACCGCAGTGCCCGTCGCGGGGCTCCTGGGCAAAACCAAATTCCAACTCGCACCGGCGAAGTCGACTGTGGCGACGCCGTCACCAGAGCCGGCGGGCGAACGCATGTATCAGGCGCAGTTCTATTTCCAACGCGATGGCGAGGCATACATTTTCAACGATACGCGTTGGCCGCTGGCGTCTTCAGCGCGCGTCTATCTTTTTTTCATCCCCGATCCCGTTCGCCAATCGATGGGTTATGTTTCCTTCCGCGAATACAGCCCGTTCCCCTGAAAAGACACTCAGTTTTTCCAGCAAATGGCCAGCAAGGTGAGAGCGATGGGCAGATACATCAGGGTGTAAAGGAACAAACGGCGCGCGCTGGCACGGTCGCCATGTTTCCCAAAATGCCGCGAGAGTCCCATCATCCGCGCGCCCAGCAGCAAGCCGCCGATGCACCATGGAAGAGACGCGTGACCTGTCATATAGGGCCATAAGGGCAATAAGGCAAGCAACGCGGAGAACAACCAGCACAATCGCGCACTCTTGGCTCCGGAGACGTCGCCATTCGACCACATGCGATACCCTGCCGCCTCATATTCCTCGCGACACATCCAATTGATCGCGATGAAATGCGGCAACTGCCAGAAGAACAATAGGGCGAACAGAAACCAAGCGGATGCATCGAGATGGCCGCCAGCGGCGGTCCAACCCATCATGGGCGGGATCGCGCCTGGTATCGCGCCGATCAGTGTGTTCACTGAATGTTTGCGCTTCATGGGTGTGTAGAAAAACACGTATGTCACCAGCGTAATCAGAGCCAATACAGCGGTCATTTTGTTGACCATGACCGACAAGTGCACCAAGCCGAAGGCGCTGAGGAGGACCCCGATGACAAAGGCGACGAGCACGTCCATGCGTTTGGAGGGAAGCGGTCGATCGGCCGTGCGGGCCATGCGAGCATCCAGATCGATTTCCATCAATTGGTTGAAGGCCGCCGAACCGAAGGCCGCTGCCGCGGTGCCGAGGATAGTGTGCACGAGCACCATCCCCTCCCAGCCCGTTGAGCGCGATGCGAGAAAATAACCGAAACAAGTGGTCACCAACACAAACGTATTGAGCCTGACCTTCGTGAGCACCGCGAGGTCTTGGCGGAACATCCCGGCTTTCGGTGATCGTTCATCGTTCATGCGCGCCGCCAATGTGCACAAATTTCCCGAGATCACAAATGCCAATTTCATCGGAAGCATCCCCATGAACTGCGACACCGGATGACACAGGTGGTTTGAATCAACCGAAGTTTCTGATTGTCAGTCGTTATGCCATGTGCGATTCTTGAATCCATGCCTGCCGTGTTTCGTTTGTTACTGTTTCTGCTGGTGATATCCTGCAGGGCGACAGCGCAGATCTATGCCGATTTCCAGACAACGGCAGGTCATTTCACCTGTGAACTGAACCATCAGGAAACACCTCGCACGGTGGCCAATTTTGTGTCATTGGCCGAAGGCTCCCGTCGCTGGGTGGATGAGCGCAGCGGATTGCTCTCAAGCGCATCACCGCGCCAACCGTTCTTCACCGGCGTAGCCATTCACCGGGTGGTCAATGCCGAGGGCTTCAAGGTGATGCAGGCAGGCTCCAAACGCGGTGACGGCACGGATGGTCCGGGATACGAATTCCCCGACGAGATGAACGCGAATCTCCCCGCCACTTATCGCTTCGATCAACCCTACCGCTTGGCCATGGCCAATGCGGGTCCTAACACCAATGGTAGCCAGTTTTTTATCACCGGCAGCGCCATCAACGGTCTGGAAGGGAAGCATACAGTATTCGGCAAAGTGGTGGCCGGGCAGTCGGTGATCGACGCCATCTTGGAATCTCAGGTCGATGCCCAGAACAAACCGATCGATGCCATCGTGATCGAACAAGTCACCATCCGTCGCTTGGGCAAAGCAGCGCAGAAATTCCAAGTTGCCGCGATGAAGCTGCCCACCCTGTCAGAGCCGTCGTTCAAACGCACCGTCGCACCCGCTCCGGAAAACACCGATCGTTTTGTCTTCAGCCAAGGTCAGCGCAGCGAGTTACTGGTCTATGCGAGTATCGACCCCGCGAGACAAATCTGGCAGAAACTGGAAAGCCGCTGGCACGCTCCCTCTCCCATCAACGTGCGCTTCTATGACGTCACCCATCCCGCCGGTTTTCCTGTCACGGGCTTCCGTCCGGTATTGGCACGTTATCATTCGGATGCTATCACCCCGATGGATTTGAAGGGCTGGACTCTTTCCTTGGAAAATGCCGAGGGCGTTTATCTGTTCTCGTTCCCGCACATGGGTGACATGGGCTACATGTTCACTCCCACCGGCAGCAAGATCTCTCAAACCGGCACCATCCGAGCTGCCAACTTCGCATACCAATCCGCGCCGCACCATGCTGTGGCCGAGTTCGAACTCGACCAACGCAAAATCATCCACCTGCATCTGGGGTTTGACAAAAAAATCAAAAACAACCTCCACGGCCGCTGTGTCACTCGGGTGAAACATTTTGTCGTGACCAATCCTGAGACCGACGCCGGTTTCTATCCAGGGGAATTCACCGAGCCCGGTGCGGACCGCGGCTTTTCGATGGTGCCGATCCAGTGAACCGCCGTGCATGATGTCAATGCCCCAAGGACAAGCAGTCTCCCTGCATGATCTGAGTTTCGAGGAAATGCGGCAAAGGCTCGCCCACGATGGTCTGAACCCGGTGCATGCACGGGCCCTTTGGCGGGCACTTCATGGCCACGCCGATTCCATGGAACGAATGCCGGAGACTTTCCTCCGCCCCTTGCGTCGATGGTTGGAGCAGCATTTGTATGGGGAAGACGCGGATTTTTTTGCGGATGCGCCAGAGACCGTTTCCGAGACCCGCAGCAGCGACGGTATGACGCGCAAATACCTACTGCGTCTGCGTGACGGACGGACTGTGGAAACCGTTCTCATGGGTTACGACGGTCGCTTCACCGCCTGCGTTAGCACCCAGGTGGGATGTGCCATGGGCTGTGTCTTTTGCGCGACGGGACAAATGGGATTCACCCGCCATTTGCGGTCGGGCGAAATCATTGCCCAAGTGCTTCATGTGCAACGCGTGTTGCGCCGCGACCATCAGACACGCCTGCGCAACCTCGTGCTGATGGGCATGGGTGAACCGCTGCACAATTACGATGCCGTGATGAAGGCCCTCACCACCATCGCCGATGTGCGTGGACCGAGTTTATCGAAAAACCGCATCACCATCAGCACCGTGGGACTGGTGCCCGCCATGCGACGCATGGCCGATGAAGGCTGTCCTTACAATCTCGCTCTCAGTTTGCACGGAGCCGATGACGCCCAACGCC
>JBJOMZ010000137.1:0-5887 GCA_046052105.1 Verrucomicrobiota bacterium
GCGTAGAGTTTGCCTTGTTTCTTGAAAACCGGCAGGTGCTCTTTTTCGAGCAGGGTGCACACCGTGGGTATGATGATGGCCGCATGTTGAGCCGCGTGCCGTGCGGCATTCTTGAAATTCACCAACAGGCTGGGAGAGAAAAATTGAATCGGAGTATTGGCTGGGATTTCCACGCGGTGAGTGGCCACATACATTTCAGCGAAACGATGATTCAGAAAATGTTGTTCCACTGCGGCGCGATCCTCGAGCCAAACGGTTTCCTCTTGTCCCACGGGTTTCCAACGCAATTTCGTTTTCATACCATGGAGCCATGCTTGCACGGCTTCCTCGCTGCGTTCGGTGACAATCTTCGCCGCATAGCGATCGAATGGCATGTTCGGAAACAGCTCGCGGTGGACTTGGCGAATGGATGATTGGTAGGCATGATAGTTCGGCGGGCCTAACACTTTTCCACTAAGACCGCATTTGGCGATGACCTGGAAGTTTCCTGCAGGGCCATCGACTTCGATTTCCTCTTCCTCATACAGGTCACCCCGCCAGTCGGCTTTCCAGAAGTGTTGCACGGCTTCGTCCTTGGTCAACCATAGCGAGTGATCGCGATGACCATAGTAGAGAGGAGCACGAGATTCATCGACAGTGAACACTCCATGGTAGCGCTCGCGCTGACTGAGCAACGTCTTGGCGATATCAAAAAGCGAATACACTCGGGCGACGTGGGCAACCTCTTTGGCAATCAGGTGGAGAGCGTCCGCATTGGGTTCGATCAACACTTTCACGCCGGGAGCAGGTGCGATGACCACTTCCGGTTCGGGACGGGAAAAGCGACGGTTTGCGGCTGCTCCACGAGCTCCACCACGATGATCATCTCGTCCGCCACGATCCTGAAATCGCGGTGCAAAGCCGCGGTCTCTTTTGTCATCGCTGCGACGGGCGGGGCGCACCTCTGCGGCGGCGGTACCATCGTTGGATTTGGTAGCACGGCCAGCGGGACGCGGTATGGCATCACGGGCCCAAGAGGGGCCGAGGTCCAGTGCCGAAAGGAGACGTGGTGTAGGATTGACGGGGTCGCTCACGGCGCGAAGCGTAACAAAGAATTGGCAAATGACAAACGCATCGTTGCATTTTTTTCACCGCGGTTTTCGTAGCAATAAGATCAGCCATCACTTGCGATCCTTGGCTTTTTGAAAGCGTGATCTTCGTGCGCTCTCCTCCATGTCTGGCGCGGATTCTACAGGCTTGTCCTCATGACGAATGAGAATCGGTGGCTCAATCGGTTTGTTGATCTTGGTTTTTGCCACCTTGACCTTCGGGATCTTGACGCGCGGTATGCGGCCAGCGAATGCGGGCAACTTCCATCCAGTGCGGGTTACCAAGGCCTCGATGAGCAGCATGCCGAGTAGCAGCAGCACCAACGGCAATCGGAGAGAGGTGTCTTGGATGAAGGGCGGTCTCAGCCAAGCGGTCTTCAGATCCAACAATTCGCGCCCGCCGGTTTGCTTGGATGCGGCCCGTAGTTCACTGATGGCTTCCGGTTCGAAGGCCCACTCGATCGATGAACCCAAGGTAATGGGGCCGAAGGGTATCGCGTAGGTGCCCACCTGTATCGCTCCGCGAACCACCGCCCCCTCCTCTAGGTCGCGTGTGACGGAAAACTGCCCCGGAGCGATGCGTCGCCAAGGCAAATCGTAGCTTTGTGAATCAGCATTTGATTCCAGGATGCGGATTTTTGGTGGGTTGCTCTGAAATTGCTCCGACCACAACTCTGGATCGTAAAGCAGATCGAGAGTGAGTCTCGAGCCTTCCGACTTGTGCTTCAGACCGATGCCTGGCGGTAGATCCAAGCCCATGAGCCAGCGGGTGGTAGTCTGAAGAAAGTTGGCGTATTCCTGCCATTGGCGCGTGGCGTCCGATTTTTTACCGCCGAGGGGAAAGGATATCGCTGCCGTTCGGCCAAGGCCACGACGCGCGGTGGCGACCAAGGGGGCGAGATACTCATCGGACGAAGTCAACGCAACCGTGGAATCTTCTCTTGCGTAGGAAAGATTGTAACCATCCACCGAACCTAGCCACTGCAGGGGCTGGGGTGATACTTCCGACCAACGTCCCGTTTGTTTCGTTTTCGTTGGCTCCTCAATGAACGCAGAACGTGCGATCGTTACCGTCTCCTGCGCGAAGATTTTCGGGATGTCCATCGGCTTATCACTATAGAACATCCTGCCTTTGCCCAGCTTGGCGATTTCCTCGCATAATTTCGCATCGGGATCGGCCGGAGTGCCCATCCCGATCACGGAAATCGTCGCTCCCTGATCGGTCATTTCCTTGATCAGTCTTTTGTAGTCACCGGGCTCCTCGGTATCGGCCGTATCGGTGAACAAAATCAGGTGTCGGGTGCCGGAGTTCGATTTCTTCAAGGCATCCCATCCGGCCTTGAGCCCTTCGTATACAAAAATACCACCGCCGGAAGATTGGACCTTGCGCACTACCTTGGACAATGCCTCCTGCTTGCCGTTGATTTGCGTGAGTGGAACAAATGTTTCGGGAGAAGAATCCACGGCGATCACCGCAACCTGATCCATATTGCCGAGAAGCTGAATGGCATTGACTGCGCCTTGATTGGCCAGATCGATCTTGGTTTGTCCGGGTCCCACGGAAACTGCCATCGAGCCTGAGCGATCCATGACGATGGCGAGAGCCACCGCGAGTTTGCGATGTTCGGATTTGAGCTCCATCGATACAGGTAGCAGGGGATCGATGGCGGACTCGAAATACCCGCCGGATCCGAAGGAACGGTCGCCCCCCGCCATCAGCAGTCCGCCGCCCTGTTCATGGACATAAAATGGCAGTGCCTCGAGAAACGCCTGCGGAACCTCGTGAGCGGGAACATTGTTCAGAATGACCGCGCGCGTGCCCGAGAGTTTACCGGCACTGAGCTGGGTCGTATCGCTGACAATCTCCACGGTGAAATTGAGAGAGCTGAGGATTTTTGCTACCGGATCGTCCTGATAGCGAGTGACCAACAGCACGCGCGGTCCGCCGGTAATTTCGATCCATCGTGAAAGACGATTGTTTCCAGCGTGCTGATCTCCTGATGGGATGATCTGGGCCGCATACTC
Source organism: Verrucomicrobiota bacterium (assembly GCA_046052105.1). Taxonomy (GTDB): domain Bacteria; phylum Verrucomicrobiota; class Verrucomicrobiia; order Verrucomicrobiales; family Akkermansiaceae; genus UBA956. Next base: position 3,114 of record JBJOMZ010000137.1, read on the forward strand.
AAAGGATCCGGCGCGTGGAATGCGATCGGTAAACTCGACCTTGCCCACACCGTTGGTGAGGGTGACCTTGGTCTCGGTGAGTGGTTGTTGGTTGCGCATCAGGGTGAGAGGCACCTCGCCGTCCGTGGATCCGCGAACCGTGACCGATAACAAAAACGGCTCACCAGCCTGAACGCGGTCGGGGAACTCGAGGCGTGCGACACGAAAATCGTTCTGGATCGTTTCACGGATCAGTCGGTAATCGATCGGTATACCGCGCGCCTGCAATTGAGAAGTGGCTTCGTGAAGTGGTTCCGTCGAGTAACCATCGCTAAACAACAGCACGCGGGCAGGTTTGTCCTCCTTGGCCAGTGCCGCGATCGTCTGCAGGGCGAGACTGGTGCGCGTGAGTTTGCGCGATCCGGTAAACACCGCTCCATCAGATCCGAGCGGCGCCATTTCAGCGGCGTAATTCATCAAGTGGAGCTCATCACGGCCGGAGGGCTTAAACTTTTCCAAAATGCGTTGCCATTCGGGAAGTCCTTGATCGACAAGTTCCTCGGTCGACTCGGAGCGATCCAGCAATACATAAAGATCGAGGGCATCCTGCTGCTTGCGTATGGATGGATCCGCCAGCAAAAAAGAGCACAACAACACCATCCCTAACCGCAGCGGACGAAACAATCCGAGATCCTTCCAGAACCATCCCGCGATAAACAATGCGGGAACGAGCAAAAACCACTCGGGAGCTTGGAATTGAATCGGCATGTCGGAGATGTCGACATGGTAGCGACAGGTAACCCGACTGCAACCCCTTAATGCGCAGGATATGAAATCAGGAGCGTGCCATCAGACGATCGTGAACCTCCTGCCAATGGACTACATTCCACCACGCTGCCACGTAATCGGCACGACGATTCTGATAGTGAAGATAGTAGGCGTGTTCCCACACATCCAAACCGAGCAGAGGAATACCGAGATCGGTATCGGCCACCAAACCCTTCATGAGGGGATTGTCCTGATTGGGAGTCGAAGTGATTTTGAGTTTTCCATTCTGGGAGATCAACCAGACCCAACCGGAGCCAAAGCGCTTCATGGCGGCATCGGCGAATGCGGTTTTCATTTGGTCGAATGATCCGAATGACGATTCGATGGCCTGCATGAGCTGAGGAGATGGTTTTCCTGATTGCGCTGCTGGCGTGAGACATTTCCAAAAAAAGCTGTGATTCCAATGCCCGCCACCATGGTTCCGCAAGGTGGTTTGCAGAGCAATGTCCTTGGTTTCGGACAAACGAGGCATCAAAGCATCGAGCGAGAGCGACGACAAATTCTCATGAGGGGCCAGCGCCTCGTTGAGTTTGGCAATGTAGGCCGCATGATGTTTGGTGTGATGGATGTTCATGGTGGCGACATCCACGTGGGGCTCCAGAGCGCCGGGATCGAAGCCGAGAGGTGGCAGAGTGTGAGTGATCAGTTCAGCATGAGCGTGGCCCACTCCCGCAACAACTGCCGTGGCTAGGCTCCACTTCAATACACTGCGACGCGTCAGATTTTCTTTCATGGTGAAAAATGTATTCTTGAATCCATCACACGCAAGCGGATTTTCATCACTCTCCATTTTTGTTAGATCATTTGGTGGTGACAGCGAAAGCTTGGTGCGCTAGGGTTTTCTCCGACCTTATCATGAAGAACGGAGTGCACGGCTTGATTCTCAAATTGAATTGTCCCGATCAACCAGGGATTGTGTCGAAAGTCGCCACTTACGTAGCCGAACGCTCGGGGAATTTGGTGGAGTTCGCACAATTCTCCGACTCCTTGGGTGGTAAGTTTTTTGCCAGACTGGAGATCGATACCCGGGGCCTGCGTTGCCAGCTCGATGATTTTATTCAGGGCTTCGGCGATCTGGGTCGAAGCCTCCGTGCCGACTGGCATTTCCGCGCGTTGCCCTACCGCATGCGAACGGCGGTATTGGTGACCAAGACCGATCACTGTCTGCACGAGATTCTTTGGCGCGCGCAGATGGGGGAGTTACCTGTGGAAATCACCTCCATCATGGGCAATCGGGATGATTGCCGCGATGTAGCGGAGCGCTACGGCATACCGTTTTATCATATAGAAATGGACGGCGAACGCCGCGAATCCGGATTCCGCCAAATCCACTCCATGCTGCTGGCTCAGGATGTGGAATTGGCCGTGTTGGCGCGTTTCATGCAGATTCTACCCGACTGGTTTTGTTCGGAGTATCGCGGCAGGTTGATCAACATTCATCACAGTTTCTTGCCTGCTTTCATCGGCGCCAACCCCTATCGCCAGGCGTATGAGCGAGGTGTGAAATTGATTGGTGCCACTTGTCATTACGTCACTCCTGATTTGGATGCCGGACCGATTATCGAGCAGGAAGTCGAGAGGGTGCAGCATTTTCACAGTCCCTCGGACTTGGCGCGTCTCGGTCGCAATTGCGAGCGCATTGCTCTGGCAAGAGGCATTCGCTATCACGTACACGACCGCACGATCATCGATGGCAACCGGGCGATTGTTTTTCCCGATTGAGTCTTTCAAGGCGCGGGCTTGGAAGCCATGGGCACGAACATCGGAAAGCGACCCAAAAGATTGATGTTTGCAGGCGGCGTGATGCTGACCACACGACTGTCGCCGATTTTGTATTCGCTGTAAGCGATCGGAGCCACTGTGAGATTGACCATCGGCTCGTCGGTAGTACCTAGCATGGAAATATGAAGAATCGCCATGCAATCGGGCACCTTTTGGATGCGCAGTAGGTCGCCAGGCTTGAACCA
>JBJOMZ010000138.1:0-5860 GCA_046052105.1 Verrucomicrobiota bacterium
GGTGGATCGGCGGTTTGTGTTCGGGGACGCGGAGCGGGAGCAGTTCCGCATTTACCTGCGGATGTATGAGAATTTCACGGGTTGCCGGATTTTGTCCTACTGCATCATGTCGAATCATTTCCACATCCTTTTGGAAGTGCCTCCTATGCCGCAGGGTGGGCTGACTGATGAAGAGTTGCTCACCCGTTTGCGGGCGATCTATAGTGATGCGGTGGTGGGTTTGGTGGAAAAGGAATTGCGCGAGGCGCGGGAGAAAAGTCTGACGGCTTATGCGGAACAAATTCATGCACGCTACACTTACCGGATGCATGATTTGAGCCAGTTCATGAAGACCGTGCTGCAGCGCATGACGCGGTGGTATAATCTCTGCCACCAACGCAAAGGAACCTTGTGGGAAGAGCGTTACAAGAGCGTGATCGTGGAGGATGGCACGGCGTCGCGGATGATGGCGGCCTATATTGATCTGAATCCAGTGCGTGCGGGGATGGTGAAAGACCCGGCGGAATACCGTTGGAGCAGCTACGGCGAGGCCATTGGGGGCGGGGCGAAGGGAAATGGGAAGAAGGCTCGCGAGGGCTTGGTGCGTGCATGCATGGGCCACAAGGGTGTGGGATTTGAAGCGGAGAAATGGAAGGAAGTGGCGAAGATGTATCGGAAGCTGCTAGGCCTGGCGATTGAGCGCAAGAGCGGTCGGGCGAGCGAGGAAGTGCCCGCAGCGAAAACCAAACGCCTGCAAGCGGTGACGCGGAAATCTTTGAAACCTGGTGAAAAACCTGATCCGAATGCCGTCAGGCAGTCAGATAACGACACGGTCTATCAAGAGCTCAACATGGCGGCGATGCTGTGCTATCGCGTGAGGTATTTCACGGCGGGGGCGGTGATTGGCAGCAAGGCGTTTGTGAATGAAGCCTTCGCCAGCGCGCGAGAACGATTCTCCGAAAAGCGCAAGGATGGGGCGCGGGCGATGAAAGGCACGGCGAGCGAGGCGAAAGGAGTGCTGTGGAGCATGAGGAATTTGCGGGTGGATGTGGTGTGATGTTGCCTCTTGTGCCTGAGGCAGCTCGGTTCAGAGGTTTTCCAAGAATGATCTTCGTGCGGCAACCGTGTTGCAGCGGAAGCCGGGATTTTTTGGTTGTTGCTCCGGGGTTCCTCGGACAACATGTGTGCATGATTTCCTCGGTCGTCGATCTCTTGCAGCAACTGATTCGCATTCCCTCGGTGAATCCCGATGATCAATCGGGCTTTGCAGGAGGGGGGGAGGCGGCGATGGCGGATTTTCTGCGAACCTGGCTGGAAGATCAGGGAGCGGAAGTGTTTGTGGAAGAAATTCTGCCCGGGCGACCGAATGTGATTGCCCGGTTTGCGCCGATGGACGGTCGTCCGCGTGTGGTGTTAGGCCCGCACCTGGATACCGTGGGAGTGGCGAACATGACGATCGATCCCTTTGCCGCCGAATTGCGCGATGGCAAGGTATGGGGGCGGGGAGCCAGTGACACGAAGGGCTCGATGGCTGCCATGCTGTGGGCCTTGCGCGAGCATGCACCGTCGCTCGCTACACTCCCAGTGGCAGTGGATTTCGTGGCATTCATGGGAGAGGAATCCGGTCAGTGGGGCTCCAAGCATTTTGCCGAACATCATGGGCGTCATTATGATTTTGCCATCGCAGGAGAACCGACATCGCTGGACATCGTTTACACCACCAAAGGCTCGCTGTGGGCGACTGTGGAGGCGAAGGGCAAAGCCGCGCACAGCTCCATGCCGGAAAAAGGCAGCAATGCCATCATGACATTGGCGCGCGCCCTCGATCGTCTGGAAGAGGAGTTGCGGCCCAAGCTTGGTTCCTACACTCACCCGGTCTTGGGCGCATCGACGATGAACGTCGGCACGTTTCACGGTGGCACCCGTGCCAACATTGTGCCCGATCATGCCGAGGCGCAACTGGACATCCGCATCGCTCCCTCACTCGATCAAGCCGGCGGGGCTTTGGCTTTGTTAGAGTCGGTCATCGCGCAATTGTCCTTGCCTGTGCGTCTTTGCTACGCGCATGAAAATCCGCCGATGGAAACGTCCTGTGAGAATCCGTATCTGCGCCTCTTGCAACAATCGCGGGAAGGCACGCGGCTCGTCGGCGCACCGTGGTTTTCCGATGCTGCGCATTTGAGTCGCGGTGGCATTCCATCGGTTTGCATGGGTCCCGGATCCATCGACCAAGCGCATACCGCGGATGAATTCCTGCGCGTCGATGACCTGCATGCCGGTGTGGAGCATTTTTCGCGATTCATTGAGGGTCTCAAGTCTCGCTAGAGTGAGAGAAATTCTCACTGCAGGATCGAGGAAATTTTGCGTGACACGGACGTATTCTGAACGTGCAATCGAGCGCATGAGGGCGGTGGTTCAACGCGTTTCCGAGGCATCCGTGAGTATTGGCGGCGAAATGCATGCCATGATCGGCGGCGGCCTGCTGGTGTTGTTAGGAGTGGAGCATGATGACGACGATGCGGACCTCGAATGGCTTTCGAACAAAATCGCACAAATGCGAATTTTTTCCGATGAAGATGGCAAAATGAACCGCAACGTCGGGGAGATCGGAGGATCCATCCTCGTCGTGAGTCAGTTCACCTTGCATGCGTCCACCAAAAAAGGCAACCGCCCGTCCTTTCTCCGCGCTGCGCATCCATCCATCGCCGAGCCGATGTATGAAGCGTTTTGCGGTCGGTTGGAAAAAGCAGCGGCCGTGTTGGTGAAACGCGGGGTGTTCGGGGCAGACATGCAGGTCCGTCTGTGCAATGATGGACCGGTGACCATTCTGATCGACAGCAGGGATCGCCAGTGAGTCCTATTCCTTCAGTCGCACGGGCGTGCCGCAATACGTGCAGCGGAACCAGCGGAAAAGCAGGATGTGCAGAGCGACGGCAAAAACGTGGCCGAGGAAACGAATGTGATGCGCCTTGCGATTTTTGAGGCAATTGCGCGGCACGAAACATTTCTGACCGCAAATGCGGCAACTGCTGTTGTAGCTGATCAGCAGATACATGGCTCCGGCGACAAAGACACCGAGCGGCAGAGCGAGGAACCATGATGGAACCCAGCGGAACAAAGAGGAGCCATTGTCTTTCAGCAAAAGAGCCATCGCGGCGAAAATTCCCAGCGGAATCAACACCTGACTTGTCAGAGTAAATACCGCGCCCCACCAGACTTGAAGTGGATTGGAGTGAAGAACTCCGCGAATGTAACGTCGGGACGAAGGATCAATCCCTTGGTTGGTTTCCGGCAGCGCGGCGCGCATGATCCTCAGGCGTTCTTCCGCGCGCGCCTTTTGTTCCTCCCGTTCAGGCTGTTTGTCAGGATCGACGAATTCCTGAATTGATCGGATGCGTGAGCGGTCCACCGATTCCCTCTTTTGCCCAAAGGAAATGCTGTTGACATAGCTGCCATGGTTGACGGGGGTTTTCACTGCCTGGCTAACTTGGGGTTTTGCCGCCGATTTCGTCCCGACCCGGATTGAAATATCACCCAGTGCGGAGGTGAGCAGGATGCCCTCTGGGATTTCCGAAACCGGAACATTTTTTTCCGCCAAGGATTTCCCGGGAATCGGCAACGCCAGTGGGGCCATGGCAATCATTTCCAGGACGTCTGGATCCAATTCGAAATTCACAAGCTCCGCCGCTTTTTGCACACCATCAGAGTCCGTCTGCTCGTCGATTTCCTCTTCATCGTCGGCTACAATCTGGCGAGCTTCCTCGATCCACCCAACAATGCTGGATACGGTGGGAAGTTTTCGACAAATCTTTTCCTGCACATTGGTGTCCACGAGCTTTTGATGCATGGAACTCGCCTCTGCTGCGGCGATCGACTCCACATCGGCAAATCCAGCAGCTTCGAGCAACTGCCTCGCCTTGTCGTTGAGACTCAGTTCTGATATCGGCAAACTCATGGAACGTGCGCAGTCTACACAGCCGAGAACCTTTGGCAAGCACCGGAGTCGTCGATTTCGCGCAAGCATTGACAGTCGATCGTTCCGTTTTTACGGTGACCCCATGAGCATTGATTCGCCGCCGCATGTGGTTGTGATTGGCGGTGGACCAGCGGGCTTATTTGCGGCGGAAACGGCAGCGACCGCAGGGGCCCGGGTAAGCCTCTATGAAGCCAAGGCATCGGTCGGCAGAAAATTGTTGGTAGCGGGACGAGGAGGGCTGAACCTCACGCATGGCGACGCTCCGGAACTTTTTGCTTCTCGTTATTTAGGCACAGGCATGCCGAACAACTGGTGGCGGAAATGCTTGGCGGACTTCTCTCCGGACATGTTGCGCGACTGGGCGAGTGGGCTGGGGATTGAGACTTTCCAGCAACGCACGGGCAGGGTCTATCCTCGTGAAATGAAAGCAGCGCCTTTGTTGCGACGCTGGGTCGAGCGCCTCAGGTCCCTACAAACGAAGATGTTCGTCAGACATCGTCTGCTCGGATGGCGCGTTGGCTCCTCCTTTGAGTTGCTTTTTTCTTGCCCCGATGGCGAAGTGCAGGTGGAAGCGGATGCGGTGATTCTCGCGCTGGGCGGAGCCTCATGGTCGATCACGGGATCGGATGGTCAGTGGACTGAAATGCTGGTGCAAAAGGGAGTGGCGGTGCGGCTATGGCAAGCTGCCAATTGTGGATGGGAAGTTGATTGGCCGCAGGATCTGATTCCAGAGATCGAGGGTCAGCCCTTGAAAAATCTCGTGGCATCAGTGGGCGACATCCGCGCAACAGGCGAGCTCATGCTCACGCGCTATGGAGTGGAAGGAGGCATCATCTATCAATTGGGTCCTGCCTTGCGAGCCATGCCGCAGCCGCACGTGGTTCTCGATCTCAAACCCGGATGCACCGAATCCGTGCTGCTACGGAAAATGGAGTCCGTTAGGAAAAACGTGATGGATGAAGCCATCCAACGTTGGCGCCTTGCTTCGCCAACCCAAGCCCTGCTGCGATGGGCGGCGGAACGGGACGGATGCGAGCGAGTGGAAGATCTCGCGCGATTGGCAAAATCTCTCACCATACCGCTATTGCGACCGCGCCCCATCGATGAGGCCATTTCCTCGGCAGGAGGTGTGTCGTGGAGCGAAGTGAATGATGATCTATCGCTGAATAAAATTCCCGGTCTCTTTGTCGCGGGGGAAATGATGGACTGGGAAGCACCGACCGGAGGTTACCTGATGCAGGGATGTTTTGCGACGGGCCGCCTTGCGGCGATGGGCGCGCTTGCGTTCTGTGAGAAAGCCCGTAGCATGAACTCCTGAATGCCTTGGCGAATTATCATTCTGATCGGAGTATGGCCAGTTGCCGCTTACTGGTTGGGACGCTATCTTTTCTATCAGAAATCTCAACGGAGATGGGGCGGTATGGACTGCCGTCTTAGCGTGGAAGATTATGGTCGCAAGATCTCGTATCATGGAAAGATTCCCCGTTCCCTCGCCGGGCGGCGCACGGCATCGGCTCTCGCCGAAATATCTCTGCTTGCTGCCTATGAAGCCTTGCGCGCGGATCACCCGCAACCGGTGGGCATTCGTTCACGGGCCGATGCGTTGGCGCAGATTGTCGCGCCTTTCAGCATCATGATTGCGGTATTTGCCGTAATGGTGCATCGCCCAGCTGTCGTATGCATCGCCATCGCGGTTCTCGTGAATGCCATGGTAGCTGTCATGAAGTTCACCTCGCGCGGTGTTGCCAAACATGCCGCGGACCGCGCGGTGGCGTTGCTACGCGCCGCACGTATCCCACGCGAGGAAGATGAGAAATCGATCGAACAATGCATCCGATCCCTGACCTGGCGCTGAGCAATTGATCCAAACGGCGGATGAGGGAAATGGCCTTGTGCTGTCGACGT
>JBJOMZ010000139.1:0-5764 GCA_046052105.1 Verrucomicrobiota bacterium
ACAGCAAGAATATCTGGCTGCAAACGACATTTTTGTTAGAATCGATTCCCACATCGCTTGTGATGTCGCTCTATCACGATGAGGATATTGAAATCTATTGCAACGGTCAGTTGGTTCATCGCAAGGTAAAATACCTCGTGGAATACGATACAATCGAAGTATCCGATGCATTTATCTCCGCCCTGCAGACAGGCCGCAATGTCATTGCTGTGCATGTCAAACAAACCGGCGGCGGGCAATATTTCGATATGGGGCTTACCATCAAGGGTCGCTCCCTTCGTCGTGAAATGCTGGCTAACGAAAATCCGCATGTCACACCTACGCAGCGGGAGGAATTCCGCGGATTGATAGACCAGCTCACGGAGCTGGATGCCAAACTGGATCAACCCCAGGAACAGGCGCTCGCGGTTGCCGAAATGGGAGCCCAATCGCCACCGACTTTCATTCATCTGCGGGGCAGCGCCCATGCCGAGGGCGATGAAGTGCAGCCGGCCTTCCCCGCGATTTTCGGTGGAGAGTTGGCAAAGATCCAGCCACCTGCTTCCGGGCAGAGTTCAGGTCGCAGGCTTGCCTTGGCCCAGTGGATCACCAGACCCGATCATCCACGCACAGCTCGCGTGATGATGAACCGCTTGTGGCAACATCACTTTGGTCGCGGATTATCGCCTACCCCGAATGACTTCGGCTTTTTGGGAACCGCTGCCACGCACCCGCGCTTGCTCGATTGGCTGGCAACGGAATTTGTCGCGCAACGATGGAGCGTGAAATCGATGCACCGGCTGATCATGACCTCCGCGGCCTATCAGATGTCGAACCGACGCAACGACGCAAATCTGAACAAAGATCCCGCCAACGAGCAGTGGTGGCGTTTCCTGCCGCGACGTCTGACATCGGAGGAGCTGCGCGATACCATTCTCGCGGTGACTGGAGAGCTGAACTTACAAAGGGGCGGCCCAAGCATTTTCATCCCAATCCCGGAAGAGGTGTTGGCCACCTCGTCGACCAAAGGCAGCAAATGGGGCAAGAGCGCTCCCGATCAGGTCAATCGCCGCAGCGTGTATGCCGTCAGCAAGCGTTCACTCGCGGTGCCATTTCTCACGGAACATGATCAGGCCGATACCGATAATCCCTGCCCCGTGCGGTTTTCCACGATTGTGCCCACGCAGGCTCTGGGCATGATTCACAGCGACTTCATCCACGAAAAAGCGCAGGCTTTTTCCCAGCGCCTGCGCCGTGAGGCGGGAGAGGACAAAGCGGCCCAAGTACGGTTGGCTTACCAACTCGCCATACAACGTGATCCTTCCGATGCCGAAATCCAGCGAGCCGTCGAATTTCTAACCTTGCTCGAACAACAGGAAAAACTCGCTCCCGATGTCGCGTTGCAGCGTTTCTGCCTAGCGGTTTTCAGTTTCAACGAATTCATTTTCATCGATTAACCTCCCCATAGCCATGATTCACATTCCCAATTTTTGCGGTCAGGTGCGCCGACGCGAATTCATCCACCAACTCGGCGGTGGCTTCACGTCCTTAGCCCTCACCGGCTTGTTAGGCCAGAGCGGATTTTTTTCACAAGCCCATGGCGCCGAAATCATGGCGAATCCTCTCGCCCCGCGCGAGCCCCTGCTACCCGCCAAAGCAAAGTCGGTGATATTTCTTTTCATGTATGGCGGTCCCAGCCACATGGATACCTTCGACTACAAACCGAAACTCTACCCGCTGGATGGCAAGACGATCCCCATCAAAACCTTCGGCCGCGGCGGCAAAAAAAACGCCGGTCGCGTGGTCGGCCCCAAGTGGAAGTTCAAGCAATACGGCCAGTGCGGCAAATACGTGTCAGACCTTTTTCCTCACACGGCGCAGTGCGTGGATGACATCGCGTTTATCCACTCGATGACAGCGGATTCCCCCATCCACGGTTCCGCGATGCTGATGATGAACAGCGGCTCATTGCTCAGCGGTAAGCCTTCGCTGGGTTCTTGGCTCAATTACGGCCTCGGCTCCGTGAACGAAAATCTACCCGGCTACGTGGTCATGCTGGATAAAACCGGCGGCCCGATTTCTGGTGCCAAAAACTGGTCCTCGGGCTACATGCCCGCCTCGTATCAAGGAGTCGTGTTCCGGTCTCAGGGCGATCCGATTCTCAATCTCGCCGATAAACACGGAATGAACCGCGTGCAGCAGCGCTCGCTGTTGGATTACCTGGGTGATGTCAATCAAGGCCACTTGAAAGGGCGCGAAGATCATACGGATTTGGCGTCGCGCATCGCCAGTTACGAATTGGCATTCCGCATGCAAACGACCGCGCCGGAAGCGATCGATGTGGATCGCGAGCCCGATCACATCAAGGCGCTGTATGGGATGGATCAACCGCGCACGGAAGACTTCGGCCGCAAGTGTCTGCTGGCAAGGCGACTGGTGGAACGCGGTGTGCGTTTCATCCAGATTTACTCGGGTGGGGCGCACAATGACGATAACTGGGATGCCCATGGCGATTTGGAGAAAAACCACAATTTCCATGCAGGGAACACCGACAAAGCGATCGCCGGATTGCTCAAGGATCTGAAACAGCGCGGTTTGCTAGATGAAACCTTGGTTGTATGGGGTGGAGAGTTTGGCCGCCAGCCTACGGCCGAATACGCAGCCGGCACGGGCCGCGATCACAACTCCTACGGCTTTACCATGTGGATGGCGGGCGGCGGCATCAAGGGCGGTGTCAGCTATGGAGAAACGGACGAGCTCGGTTCGCAAGCGGTCGTCAATCGCTGCCAAGTGAAACACCTCCACGCGACGATCCTGCATCAAATGGGTATCGATCCGAACAAACTGAGTTTCTTTTACAACGGGCTCGATCAGAAACTCGTAGGTGTGGAAGAAATCGATCCGATCCGCGAGATCATGGCGTAGAGAAGAAAATATTGCCGATCAAGATTGCACGGTCACTTGTTGTATCCCTTGTGATTCATGAATTCCCAGATGCGTTCCATCCAAGTGAAACTGCCCGTCTCGGGAGCTGCGGCTCTCTGGAAACAATGATTGCGAGTTGCGAGCGTGTGGAGATCAGACTGAATACCCATACGGCGGAGCTGTTCCCAGCATTTGACCGAATTCATCGCCGCCCAGCTATCGGCATCACCGTGGATGTAGAGCATCGGACAAGTCGCGAGATCGAAGGCGAATTCCGGGGCGAGTCGCGCATCATCCTCATTGCCACCTTTCGCATTTCCGGCCTCGAGACCGTCCGTGAGCGCGTAGGCTGGATAGATCGCCACAGCCCATTGCACGCTGCAGGAAATTTTGTCGATGGCATCAATCGCGGCATAGGAGCGGGAGGTTGAGGTGGCAGCACCCATCAGCGCGAGGTGTCCGCCTGCGGAAGAACCCATGATGCCGATGCGATCGGGATCCAGTCCTTTCGCCGCCGCCTCGCTGCGCACAAGGCGAATGCAACGCTGCAAGTCCTGCCACGCGGTGGTGTGTTTGGCCAAGCCTCCTTGCGGCCGTGGCGTGCGGTATTTCATCGTCACGACCGCCATGCCCTTTTCATTGAGATAGCGACGCGCGGGTGCGACTTCAAACTCATCCGGGTTATTGCCGTTGTAGGCACCGCCGGAAAAAATGATTTGCACGGCCTTGGTCTTGCGTTCTTTCGGCATGTGCCATTCCAAATACGGTTGCACTTGTTTGGCCTGCACGTCGGGCATTTTTCCCTCGGGCCAGAGCGGCGCTTTGCTGTAGTCTCCGCGCGCATCATCACTCGCGTAGCGTTGCATGAGGGGGACCTCCGCACCGAGACGCCCATCGTAATTCATCTGACGGAGAAACTCGGTGACGCGGTCAAACCAGTGATCGTAGGCGGTGCCATTTTCGCCTTTTGCCGGATCGCCCATGAAACCGTGGGGACGGTCCGCGAAAAGATGGAGCTCGGCAGGGATTTTCATGCGGCGGAGCTGGCGATAGATTTGCGTGGAACCAAGAGGAGAATAGACATCGGTCCCGCCGTGGAAGAGCGCCATGGGGCAGGTTTTGGCATCGAACCGGAAAGCCTGCGAGAGCTTCACGTCCGGCGCATCGCCCTCGCGGGTGTTCGGACCGGTAAGACCATCGGTGAGAGCATAGGCGGTGAAGACCGGCACCGCCCAATTGATATGGCAGGGCTGTTTGTCGAGGTCATCAATGGCTGCGTAGGCCGGTGTGAGCGCGCTGGTCCCGAGCAATACGCTGAGATGCCCACCCGCGGAAAAACCGATCACCCCAATCTTTTCCGCATCATACCCGCGCTTCGCTGCCTCATGACGAATGTGGCGGATGGCACGCTGCCCGTCTTCCCACGCGCTCTGATAGATCGGCAGGTTTTTCGGGCGTGGTGTGCGGTAGGTGAGATTCACGCAGACATAACCGAGCGCCGTGAGTTGTTTCGCCGCTCGATCCACTGTTGCTCCATCGACACAGCGCTCATAGCCACCACCGGATATGAGCAACATGCACGCACCGTTTTTCGTAACGGGGGCGTCATACCAATTCAGATGCGGCATGGCGTGCTCCTCCGCCTTGAATCCCGGGGCCTTCGTCTCGCTGCTGGTCGCCGCGATTTGCTGCGCTTGGAAATTCGGAATTTTCCCCTCCGGCCAAAGTGCGACACGCTCTGCGGCCAAAGCCTGCAAGACCACGAATAACCAAGAACCAAGAACAAGGATTTTTTTCATACAAAGGCTGCCCTAAATTTGCCAAAGGACTGCCAAGTGTGTTCGATGCAAGGTCTTCTGCGCAAGCCGAATTGCACCATGACCACACGGACTGACACAGCTAATCGAGTAGCGGTTTAGAACTTTTTTGTATGCCTCTTTGGCATAAGCAAAGCGATCATGTATTCTTTTTGTTCCATAAATGTCGCCTTTTTCTAAGGCATACCCCCATGAAAAACTGGTATCTTAGTCCGTGCTCGATCCCGAGGGGCCGATCTGCGTGACATCGCGCTTCACTCTTGCCCAAGCAATCCTACCGCGCCGTTTCTCAAGGCAGGGACGTTTTGGCGAAACTTCTCTTGGGAAAAACCATGCGGCTGGCTGGCGCGGGGATGCGTGAAGTGTGATGGGACCACGCCCCTGCCAGTTCGATCGATTGACTCCTTTGAAAGAATGATAAGGTCCCAGCGTAGTGCTGGGAATATGAGTCATGAAGACAAAGCGGCGGTGGATCGGTTGCACGAGGTCTATGGTAGGATGAAGCAGGAATTGGCACAGGTGATCGTGGGTCAGGACCTGGTGGTGGAGCAGGCCTTGATGGCGATTTTCTGTCGCGGGCACGCCTTGCTCGTCGGCGTGCCGGGTCTGGCGAAAACCTTGTTGGTTTCGACGCTGTCGCGCGCGCTGGATCTGAGCTACAAGCGCATCCAGTTCACACCCGACCTGATGCCCACGGATATCACTGGCACGGATGTGCTAGAAGTGGATCCGGAGACCGGGCGACGCGGATTCCGTTTTGTCAACGGACCGATTTTTGCGAACCTGGTGCTGGCTGACGAGATCAACCGCACACCGCCGAAAACCCAAGCCGCCTTGTTGGAGGCGATGCAGGAGCAGCACGTCACCGTGGGCGAACACACGCTCGCGCTGCCCAAGCCGTTTTTTGTGCTCGCCACGCAGAACCCCATCGAGCAGGAGGGAACATATCCGCTGCCCGAGGCCCAGCTCGACCGCTTTTTGTTCAACATCATTGTCGAATATCCCACCGAGTCGGAAGAGCGCGAGATCATCCGCCGTGTGAC
>JBJOMZ010000140.1:0-5650 GCA_046052105.1 Verrucomicrobiota bacterium
GGATGATCACGATTGCAGCACTTGATCAGCAATTGCGTCGCCTTGGATACAACATGGCGGACGAGTTCAACCAGCGCCTTCTGAAGCACATGAGCGAAGCGCAGAATGGGTGAAGAGGAATCGTGAAAGATCCCTTTGTGGCATTGCACAAGTAGCAATTTCTCCTCGCGTTCTGCGAAGCGGGTAGTTCCATCATGGATTCGGCCAGTGCTGATGGAAATAAGCCAGTGCCTCCTCGCGCGTGCGCAGTCGGCCTTCGAGTTGCTCGACTTGAATGGTATCGAGGATCTCCGAGAAGCGGGGACCAGGTTTGAATCCAGCCTGAATGAGATCTCGACCTGTCATCAGGGGCGCGGGGATCAGCGGTTCGCGCGAGAATTCCTCTCGTTTTTGGATCAGGTATTCGAGGTTGTCGGTAAAGCCGTTACTGGATCCGCAATCGACACGATGCAGTTCCAGTTCCTGATCAAATGTGGGCGATGCCATGAAGCGCTTGAGTTTGGCCGTGCGCATTTGTTGCACGTTCATGAACTGCATGTGGCGGGCCACCATCGGCACGACGGCATCAATGATTTCGTTTGAGTAACGGAGTCGGCGCAGCATGTTCGCCGCCATGTCCGCACCAAGGGTATCATGGCCGTTGAAGCGGATGCGTCCTCCCGCATCATGATCGATAGTGCGCGTAGGAGGTTTGGCGATATCGTGCAGCATCACGGCCAGAGCCAGCTCCAGCGGAGCATTGGGCTCTAACATTTCGAGCATGATCCCGGTATGCACGAAGACATCGCCTTCCGGATGCCATTCCGGCGGCTGTTCGCAGCCGATCAGGGCCATGACTTCTGGCCAAAAGTGGGTGAACAGGCCTGAGTCCGCCAGCAAGCGGAATGCGCGTTCCCTCGATGGATGCAGCAGCATGCGGTTCAATTCGTCGCGAATCCGCTCGGTAGCGATGCGATCCAGCAAAGGCGCATCGCGGACGACGGCTTGCCAGGTTTTTTCTTCGATGCTGAGCCCCATGCTGCAACTGAAGCGTATGGCTCTCATCAAGCGCAAGCTGTCTTCCTGAAACCGTAGTGTAGGATCGCCAATGGCTCGCAGAATGCCGTTGCGCAAGTCCGATTGCCCGCCCACATGGTCGATGATTTCGCCGGTCTGCGGATCTTCAAACAGGCCGTTGATGGTGAAATCTCTGCGTTGCGCGTCCTCACGCGCGGTGGCGAAAACCACGTGATCCGGACGTCTTCCATCGCTGTAACTGCCGTCTGTGCGGAAGGTGGCGATCTCCACCATGAATCCGTGGTGTCGCACTAGAATGACGCCGAAGTGGGCACCCACTTCATTGCCTTTGGGGAAAAGTCGCAAAACTTGGGCCGGGGTGGCGCTGGTAGCGATGTCGTAATCTTTGGGTTCCCTGCCAAGCAGACGGTCGCGCACGCATCCTCCGGCCAACAACGCTACGTGACCCGCGCCATGCAGGCGCAGTGCGATGTCCACCGCTGCTTCCCATTCCGTCATACCCATGGTCTAACGCATCCGCCACTAAACGCAAGTCGATCCCTAGATCTCATTGCGCATGTTCTTTTCCAAAGCTGCTTTGATGAACCCGGAGAAAAGCGGATGCGGTTTGTTCGGCTTGGACTGGAATTCAGGGTGGAATTGGCAGGCGATGTGGAAGTGGTTGCTGGGAAGCTCGATGATTTCCACCAGGCCTTCCTTCGCACTCACGGAACTGATGACCAGGCCTTTTTCTTGAAGCTTTTCCTGATAATCGGAATTGAATTCGTAGCGATGGCGATGGCGCTCGGTGATGCGGTCGGCATTGTGATAGAGTTGTGCGGTTTGTGTGCCGGCAAAAAGGATGGATTCGCAGGCACCAAGGCGCATGTTATTGCCCATGGTGGTCAGCTTCTTCTGCTCCTCCTGCAAGCTCACGACCGGATGCGGCGTTTTTTCATCGAACTCGGTGGAGTTCGCTCCGGCCAGACCGCACACGTTCCGCGCGAATTCGATGGTGGCGATCTGCATGCCTAGGCAGATGCCGAAATACGGGATGTTGTTTTCTCGGGCATACTTGGCGGCGAGGATCTTGCCCTCGATGCCGCGATCGCCGAAACCTCCGGGCACGAGGATACCATCGACGTGTCCGATCACTTCGGCC
This sequence comes from Verrucomicrobiota bacterium, assembly GCA_046052105.1. GTDB lineage: Bacteria > Verrucomicrobiota > Verrucomicrobiia > Verrucomicrobiales > Akkermansiaceae > UBA956. The sequence continues at coordinate 2,159 of JBJOMZ010000140.1, forward strand.
GCAGTTTGATTTTCCAGTGCCTCGGTATCAATGCGGACGATGTTGATCTTGGTATCGTGGGCCGCACCGGCGTGGATGAGTGACTCGTAGATCGATTTGTAGGCATCCTGCAATTCCGTGTATTTTCCGGCCACGGCGATGGTGACCATGTGTTGCGGATGGATGACGCGTTGGACGAATCTTTCCCAATCCTCCAAGGCGGGTGCTGGGGTGTGGCCGAGGCCGATTTTGTCAACAACAAGGCGGTCGATCTTGTCGCGGCGCAGGTCGAGTGGGCATTCGTAAATGCTGTGATCCACATCGCGGAAGGCGACCACATGTTTTTTATCGACGTTGCAGAACATGGCGATCTTGCGGCGGTTGTCCTCATCGAGATCGGCCTCGGTGCGGCAGATGATGATGTCCGGCTGGATTCCGATTTCCCGCAGTTTGGCGACCGATTGCTGGGTCGGCTTGGTTTTGACCTCACCTGCGGCTTTGATGTAAGGCAGCAGGGTGACATGGATGAAGCAGACATTTTCTTTGCCGACCTCTAAGGCAAATTGGCGAAGGGCTTCGAGGAAGAGCAGGCCTTCCATATCGCCCACGGTGCCGCCGATTTCCGTTATCAGCACATCGACTTCGGGATTGTTTTTGGTTACTTCGTAAATGCGCGATTTGATCTCATCGGTGACGTGCGGAATGAACTGGACGGTCTTGCCGAGATAGTCGCCGCGGCGTTCTTTTTTGATCACGGCATCAAACACTTGTCCCGAGGTGAGATTGTTCATGCGGGAGAGAACGCCCGAGGTGAAGCGCTCGTAGTGGCCGAGGTCAAGGTCCGTCTCGGCACCGTCATCGAGGACATATACCTCCCCGTGTTGGTAGGGAGACATTGTGCCGGGATCAACATTGAGGTAGGGGTCGAATTTCTGCATCAGCACCTTGAGGCCGCGTTGTTCGAGCAGAGTGCCGATTGAGGCAGCTGCCAGACCTTTGCCGAGGGATGAGACGACGCCGCCTGTGACAAAAATGTATTTCATGTGATGAGTAGGATCAGTGTGATGGGGTGGTTGTGGAAAAATCTGAGAGGAGTGATTCAATGAGAGGCGCTTGGGCCGGTGTGTCGAGGCCTATGGAGTCATCGCTGGTGATGATGACCTTGATGCGTGCGCCATTTTCGAGTGCGCGGAGCTGCTCCAATGATTCCGCTTGTTCCAGAGGGGATGGAGGCCAGCCGATGAAAGTCTCAAGAAAGTCGCGCCGATAGCCGTAAATTCCCTTGTGACGATACAGTTGCAGCCCCACGGGGATCGTGCGGCGGTAGGGCAGGGGAGAGCGGGAAAAATACAATGCATGACCTGATCGATCGAGCACGACCTTGACAACGTTGGGATCATGATAGGCCGCATCATCATCGATGGGATTCGCAGCGGTGACCATGGGCAATGCCCCATCCGAAACCATGGCTCGGGCCAGTTCATCGATGAGTGCGGGGTCGATGAGAGGCTCGTCGCCTTGTATGTTGATGATATGCGTGGCTTGAGGAATGGCTGCTATCGCTTCCGCGATGCGGTCGGTTCCTGTCGGGTGATCGGGCGATGTCATCACCACCTCGGCGCCGAAGGCTAGGGCGGCCTCGCGGATGCGCTCGTCATCGGTGGCGATCACCACTCTGTCGAGCATCGAGCAGCCCTGACAACGTTCCCAGACGTGCTGAATCAGGGGTTTTCCGATGAGTCGATGAAGAGGCTTTCCGGGGAAGCGGGTGGAACCCCAGCGGGCGGGCAGAATGCCGACGATGTGCGTGGATGAAGCTAACACGTGTGTGGCACGATTGTTACCAGAAGGGGTGGGGAAAAGGCAAGAATTTCCCGAAAATTATTGTCTGATTGGCGACACCACCATGGTTCGATCCGTGGCAAGATCGAGGATATAGCATTGCTGGGCTTTCAGTTACAGGTCGGCATAAACAAAAAATCGTTGATCGGGCGAATCGGGCAAGTTTGCTAGCAAAGGTAGATGATACATGGCACATCCAATCCAAGCGCAAGATGTCCCGTTCCTTGGGCTTGTTTTTTTATGCGAAAAGCACAGATTGAAGATCCGCGATGAGCACAATGCATGACTCGAATGATCCGTTCCGTGAGATGAGGGAGCGTTGCCCAATTCACGTGGGGGAGTTTCAGGGCGAGGAAATACCGATGATCCTGCGTCACAAGGATGTGCGCGAGGCTGCTAAGAACACCCCTCGATTCAGTTCGGACTCGCCGTTACGGGTGCCGATTCCGTCGGAAGAGGAAGTGCGACGTGTAAGGCAATTGCCACTTGAACTGGATCCGCCTCAACACGCGGAGTATCGCAAGATCGTCGAACCGTTTTTCCTTCGTCCCAAAACGCCCGAGTTTCAGTCGAACATCCAAGCGTTGATCGGATCGTTGTTGCATCATGCCTTGCGTGCCGGGCGGGTCGATGTGGTCCATGAGTTCGCCATCCCTTTTCAATCCCGTGCCCTGTGTTTCTTGCTCAATGTTTCGGAAGATGAAGCGGCGCTATGGATCAGCTGGGGCATGCACGTGTTCAAGGATGGCGACGGGAAATCGAAAGGATTCGAGTTGGAGAACTATTGCAGGAAAATGTTCGAGGATGCGGCCCATGATCCGGGGGATGATTTTTTCTCCGCCCTGAATCAGGCTCAAATTCAAGGGCGGAGCCTGACGATGGAGGAGAAATTGGGTTATGCCAATTTGGCATTCGCGGGTGGAAGGGACACGGTGATCCATATGGTGACCAACATTGTAGCTCATTTCGCCCATAATCCTCTGGACCTCGCTCGGATCAGAGCGGAGCCGGAAAAGGTGAATCATGCTGCCGAGGAATTTTTTCGAGTGTTTATGCCTCTCACGCACATCGGGCGCATTTGTCCGGTAACGACCGATGTCTTTGGATTTGAAGTGGCGGCCATGGGTAGGGTTTCGCTATGCTGGGCATCGGCCAATCGCGATGCTGAGATCTTCGAGGCTCCTGATGAAATCCGTCTTGATCGCAAACCGAATCCCCATGTCTCTTTCGGCTATGGTCCCCATCTCTGTTTGGGTGCTCATCACGCGCGCACGATTGTGCGTGGTCTGTTGCGAGCCATGGCGGAACAGGTAGAATCGATTGATCTTCTGGAATCAGTGGATTTGATAGAGAGAGAACAAACTTACGGAAGAAAAGTCGGTTTCGCGAAGTTGGTAGCCAAGTTTCATGGCATGGATCACCCGTAAGCCCGCCAATCCTGCTTGCCAGATGGAGGAAATTGGCTAGTTTTCATGAAATGAGCCGACGTTCCCAACGCAAATCCGCCACCGCAGGAAAACAGTCCAAACCGCCAGCCTGGGGGCGATGGATCTTGCGTCTAACGGTGTGCGCCATGATCATGGCCGCCGTGGGTTCGGTGGCTGGTTACATGTGGCTGCGTTCGTATCTGGGAAGTCCGGAATTCCGCAAGATGATCCTGTCTCACGCCGA
>JBJOMZ010000141.1:0-5587 GCA_046052105.1 Verrucomicrobiota bacterium
TCGTTCGCGGAGTGTTTTATCGACGAATTTTTCGAAGACCTCCAGATCGCCCTCACTCTTTTCCAAGGCATGAAGCACAAGATGTTTCACCAAGGCTTCGGCGAGATCCATGTCACCCTGCAAATCGCAAAACGCTACTTCGGGCTCGATCATCCAGAATTCCGCCGCGTGCCGAGAAGTATTCGAATTTTCCGCCCGAAAAGTAGGACCAAACGTATAAATATTCGAAAGCGCGGAAGCAAAAGTCTCCCCCTCCAACTGGCCGCTCACTGTTAGATAAGCGCGTTTCCCGAAAAAATCCTCCGCATCCAGCGCGGCCTTCTCGGGCGGCAGGGTTGTCACACGAAACATTTCCCCCGCGCCTTCGCAGTCACTGGCGGTGAGGATGGGAGTGTGCACGTAGGTGAAGTCACGATCTTGGAAAAACTGATGGATGGCATACGCCATACGACTGCGCATGCGGAACACGGCACCATGGAGGTTCGTGCGTGGACGGAGGTGGGAAATGCTACGCAAAAATTCGAGCGTATGACCTTTTTTTTGCAGAGGGTAGTCGGCTGGAACCTCCCCGATCAAACGCACCCGCTGCGCGTGCAATTCCCACTTTTGACCTTGACCCAGAGATGGCATCAGCTTGCCGGTGATTTCCACCGATGCTCCCGTAAGCATGCGGTCGACCTGTTCGTAGCCCTCGATGCCTGCATCCGCCACCACTTGCAGGTTGGCAAGACAGCTACCGTCGTTGATTTCTAGGAAAGAAAATGTTTTGGAATCGCGCCGCGTACGAACCCATCCCGCAATCGTAACGGATGGGTTTTCACTTTCGCTTCGCAATACCCGTTTGATCAACTCACGCATGCAAAATGAACTAGCAAATGCCCCCAAGACTGTCAATGCACGCCAAGACAGCATTTTCCCTCGACAGATCAGGCACCATGGGAAAATACTTTCCGCGCATGGAACACCACGTCTATTTTTGGTTGAAGGAAGAAAATAAAAACGAAGCCGACCGCGCGTCTTTTGAACAAGGTCTGCGCGATCTACTTAAACTCCCAGGACTCACACGAGGTCTGTGGGGTCGCCCTGCTGCCGTGATGCCGCGCCCCGTGATCGACCTGAGCTGGGACTACGCGCTGTCCATGAGCTTTACCGATGTCGCCGCGCAGGATGCGTATCAGGTCGATCCTGATCACCAGCGCTTCATCGACTCCCACAAAGACAAGTGGGCACAGGTAAAAGTCATGGACATGGAGCCATCCGCCTGATTAGGCGCTGAGACCTGTGGCCTTGCGGATGCGGGTCAAGACTTTAGCCGCCGTCTCGCGGGCGCGTGTGGCGCCCTGACGTAACACTTCATCAACGTAACTCGGATCCGCGAGGATTTCTTCGCGGCGGGCTCGCATCGGCGCAAAGTAACTCCAATACGCGTCCCAAAGCTGCGTTTTGTAATGCCCGTAGCCGAAACCACCAGCTTGAAAACTCGCCACCATTGCCTGATAATCGGAATCGGAGACGAAAAGTTTGTATAGGGCGAGAATCGTTGAATTTTCCGTCGGTTTCGGATCTTCGACCGGGGTGGAATCCGATACGATTTTCATGATCAGCTTGCGCAGAGGTTTTTCGTCGCCAAACATCGGGATCGTATTGTGATACGACTTGCTCATCTTTTGGCCATCCAACCCCGGCACCACGGCTGAGTCATCGCGGATCATCGGCTCCGGTACCGTAAGAGTTCCATCGCCAAGTGCTTCATTGATTTTGACCGCCAGATCGCGGGTCACTTCTAGATGTTGCTTCTGGTCCTTGCCCACGGGCACGAGATTCGAATCATACAGCAAAATATCAGCCGCCATCAAAACAGGATAGGCGAACAATGCATGATTGGCCGAGATTCCTTTGGCCACCTTGTCCTTATAAGAATGACAACGCTCCAGCAAGCCCATCGGGCACACTGTCGATAGAATCCACGCCAGTTCATTCACTTCCGGCACATCGCTCTGGCGAAAAAACACCGCCTTAGCTGGATCCAAACCGCAAGCAAGAAAATCCACCGCCAGCTCGCGCGTGTTCGCCAAAAGCTCTGGACCATTGTGCAGAGAAGTCATCGCATGGTAGTTCGCGATGAAATAAAACGCCTCACCCTGGGATTGTAGACGGATCGCCGGCTCCATCGCCCCAAAGTAATTGCCGATGTGTAGTTTGCCGGATGGTTGAAGTCCTGTCAGAATGCGCATGGGCCGATGATGGAACGCTTGCCGCATTTTATCAAGAGCTCGATGCAAAAAAGCCATATCCGGCCGAAGTTAGGCCGCTCGATCGAGCAAAATCCGCCGAAAAATCAAGTGTTGCCAGCACGTAGTTTCCCAGTTAGTATTTCTCATGAGCACGACTCTCGCTTTAATGAACTTAGGTGGACAGGAAATGATTATCATCTTTGTGGTGATTCTTCTGCTTTTTGGAGCGAAGAAAATCCCTGAGCTCGCACGTGGTTTGGGCAAGAGCATGGGTGAATTCAAAAAAGCGCGGGATGAATTCGAACGCGAGATCACCAAGGCTGAAGACGATGTGAAAATCCGCGAGGCCGCTGGCAAGGAACCCCGCGACAGCTGATTCCTTATGAAGAAATTTTCTTCCCTGTATCGATCGTCGATTCGGATCATATCGTCGGTCGCTACTTCGGCGTTGTTGGTTGTTTCTTGCGGAAAAAAGGAAACACCCTCAGCTGCAGCTGTGCTTCCGACCATTGAGGAAGTTGCCCAGCAAGCACCTGTCAATCCAGCCATCGTCGCGACAACAACGGCTACCTCGACCGTCCCATCGATCGGTGAAGTTCCCGCTGCCGCCAATACAGGGCTTCGCTTCCTAGGATACAATGTCGAAAACTGGCTGATTCTGGAAAATCGCTTCGACTTTGAAACGCGGGTGTCCTCTAAAAACGCGCCCAAACCCGACAAGGAAAAGAATGCCGTAATCGAAATCCTAAAGAGCGCCAGACCCGATGTTCTCGGCGTTTGCGAAATCGGCAGCAAAGAAGATCTTCTCGATATTCAGACGCGACTGAAAACAGCCGGCCTGGACCTCCCGCACAGCCATTTTTCTAGTGGTGTAGATTCTTCGCGCCACCTTGGGCTACTCTCTCGTTTTCCCATTGTCTCAACGGCGCAGCCCAAGGAAAGTCAATACAAACTCAACGGCAAGGAATACGGTATCCAGCGCGGCATACTTGACGCTACCGTGCGAACACCGGATCAACGCACATGGCGTTTTCTGGGAGTGCACCTCAAATCCAAACGCGACATCGAGGACGGAGACCAAAATCTCATGCGCATCAACGAAGCCCAACTGTTGCGCAAACACATCGATGATATCCTGCAGGCCGATCCTCTCGCGCGCTTGATCAGCTATGGGGATTTCAATGATACCCGGGCTAGCTCGGCCATTCGCATCATATCAGGTCCTAACAACAGCCCAAGGGCAATGACTCCGATTGGACTTCACGATTCACGCAAGGAATACTGGACGCATTTTTGGGCTAAGGAGGATTCCTATTCCCGTTTCGACTACATTTTTTTCAGTCAGGCACTGAAAAAAGACGTGTTATTTCAGCAATGCGGCATTCTTGATCCTGCCAACTGGAATGAGGCTTCCGACCATCGGGCCGTGCTTGGTGTTTTTCGTTAGACCATCGATTTGTGAAAACCGTTCAACTCAAATATCTCTCCTATCACCCGAACATCTGGGGTCGAATGATCGGTGATGTTTCCGCCGATTGCAAAGCCGGCGATCTGGTGAAAGTGCTCGGCAAAAAAGGCGAACCCTTTGGCATAGGATTCTGGAATCCGCGGGCAAAAATCCCCCTGCGCATAGCGGCGCATGGCGATCTGGAACCCGACGAGGCGTTTTTTTTTCGCGCCATTCATCGAGCGGGAGCGTTACGCAGGGATATTCTCCGTCTTGATGAAAACACGGAAGCTTATCGTTGTGTTCACGGCGATGCCGATCAATTGCCGGGCCTGATTGTGGACAAATTTGCCGATGTGCTGTCGATCGAGGTTTCCTCGCTAGCCGTGTGGCAACGACTCGAATCATGGGTGCCAGCATTGCATCAAGCTTTCGATACACAACGTGTGCGGATTCAGGCCGATGCCGAAATCGCCCGCGTGGAATCCCTGCCCATTGGTGTTCATCCCCTGCACCAAAGCATCCGTCCGCTGAAAATCCGCGAGTTTGGCATTCCCTACGAAATCAACTTCGCCGAGTCGCACAAAACCGGATTTTTCTGCGATCAGCGTGACAACCGCAAGCGTTTTGGCGAGCTCTGCGCTGGGCGTGACGTGCTGGATCTTTGCTGCTACACTGGCGGCTTTTCCGTCAATGCCGCTCTCGCAGGCGCTAAGGAAGTCACCGCGGTGGATCTTGATGAACGTGCGGTGGAAATGGCAAAACGCAATGCCAACATCAATCAAGCTCGCATCAAATTCACCCATGCCGATGCCTTCACCTGGGTGCGAACCATGATTGAAAACGGTCGGCAGTGGGATATGGTGCTGGCCGACCCGCCGAAGTTCATTCATGGCAAGGATGAGGACCGTTTGGGCTACAACAAATACTGCGATCTGAATGCGCTTGTATTAAAGCTGGTCAAACCCGGAGGCATGTTTGTCACTTGCTCCTGTTCGGGCATGCTCAGTCCAGATGACTTCGAGCGAATCATCATATCCGCGGCACACAGGCAAAACCTGCGTTTGCAAATCATCGCGCGCACGGGAGCCGGAGGAGATCACCCGACTTTATCGAATTACCCCGAGTCCCAGTATCTCAAGGTGATCTGGGCACGCGTGCTGAGCTAACTTGCATCAGCAGTCGCGTCGGAATTGGCTCTGAGCCTTCGGGTTCGTTGCGCTAGCCAGACAAGCCCAAGGGATGTCAGCAGGCCTCCAAGATTGGCCGTCACATCCCACCAGTCGCCGCGATCCCATGTGTGATAAATGAGGTTCGGAATGATTTCCCCGAGAACGGCGATGCTGAAAGGCAAAGGCCAGATGCGCGCTGATCCCGCCAGGCCGAACACAAACAACCCGATCCCCCAGAATGCGGTGAAATGGGTGAGGTTATACTTATTCAGATTCCACTTACGATCCAAGTCGCGCAGCCAAAGCCCCAGAGATTGCCCTTGGCGATGCTGTGGCATGGTTGTCACGGGTTGCGGAGCGGCGACAACGGTCGCGGGTGTGGGCTGAATTTTCGGTTTTTCGCCCGAGGGAGGAACGATGGTTCGCAACCGCGGCTGCCGACCCGGTGTTTGAGGAGCGGGGACGATCTTGGGGATGTCTGCACTTTGCTCGACTTTTGGCTCCGGGGCCGCCGAGGTCACCTTGCGCGAAATTGTCGTGACTTCAGATCCCATCACAAAACCTCCAACAAGGCTCGGAAACATGGTACGTCCTTGAGGAAAAACAAAAAACCATGTTCCTGTCAAAACACCACAAGCGATCACAAAGGCACGCCCGCACACCCATCGACCATGGATGTTGGGCAACAGCACGCGACTCACCGCCCAAGCCCAAGCTCCCAACAATAGCACGGT
>JBJOMZ010000142.1:0-5535 GCA_046052105.1 Verrucomicrobiota bacterium
CCGAGCCTGTCGCCAAGGCCAAACGCCCCGCAGCGCCCGCGTTGTGCGGAATTTCAGGAGCAACGAGGACGATCGAAAACATGGTGACGGAATCCGTTAGGCCTTGCGCTGCAGAAGCGACTTGCCAGTCATTTCCTCAGGCTGAGCCACACCCAGCATGTCGAGCAAGGTGGGGGCCACATCGGCAAGGATGCCGTTTTGCAATTGATACTGTTCCGCATCCGCTGCGACGTAGAGGCAGTGCACCAGATTGGTGGTGTGGGCGGTGTGGGGCGAACCATCTGGGTTGCGCATCAACTCGCAGTTTCCGTGGTCGGCGGTTATGAGAAGCTTCCCTCCAAGTGAAAGAGCACGCTCGACCAGCAACCTAACTCCGAGGTCGATCGTTTCGCAGGCATGAATGCCTGCTTCCACCACACCGGTGTGGCCGACCATATCGGGATTGGCAAAGTTCACGATGACAAGATCGTAATTTTCCATGCGGCGATAGACCTCAAACGCCACATCTGGAGCGCTCATTTGCGGTTTGAAATCATAGGTCGCCACTTCCTTCGGACTGATGGCGAGATATCGATCTTCTCCTGGATTTGGCGGCTCTACCCCACCATTAAAGAAAAACGTTACGTGTGGATATTTTTCCGTTTCGGCACAGCGCAGCTGAGTGAGCCCCGCCTGCGCAACCGCCTCACCGAGAATCATCTTCAGCGACTGCGGTTCAAAGATGACAGGGCAAGCATAATCGCCGTAACGCGTCAGCGTGACATAGTGGACCTGCGGTGTGACCTCGCGATCGAATCCCTCGAAGTCCTTGTGCAAAAACGCATCGGTCAATTGGCGCGTGCGATCGCTGCGATAGTTGAACCACAAGAACACATCACCATCGCGCACGCGTTGTTCGTTGGCATGCGAAAAGATGAGCGGCTGCACGAATTCATCGCCACGCGCATCTTGCGCGTAGGTAGCCCGCACCGCAGCAGCGGGAGAGGAAGAGGAAATTTCTCCACGGCCTAAGACAATCGCATCCCAGGCGAGTTTGTTGCGTTCCCAGCGCTTGTCACGGTCCATCGCATAGTAACGTCCAATCACCGTGGCAATCTTTGCGCCTGTGCCAGCGATGCGCGTTTCGACATCGGCCAAGTATCCCGCACCACTGGTCGGCGAGGTATCACGACCATCGGTAATGGCGTGAATCATGGTATCGGTCACCCCCGCACGTTGCGCCATTTCCGTGAGAGCGATCAGATGGTCTTGGTGAGAATGCACACCGCCATCGCTGACCAGTCCGATCAGATGCAGGCGTCCGTTTTTCGCTTTGGCAAATGCTTCCTGTAGATTCACATTTTGTTCCAATTCGCGATCGACGATCGATTTATTGATGCGAGTGAGATCCTGATAGACGATACGCCCGGCACCGAGGTTCAGGTGACCCACCTCGCTGTTGCCCATTTGGCCATCGGGTAAGCCCACGTCCATACCGCTCGCAGAGAGGCGACTCTGGGGATACGTGTTGTAGAGTTCATCATGAAATGGAGTCTCCGCCAGCAAGGTGGCATTGCCGTCCCTTTCCGCCGTCTCCCGACCTCCCGGATTGACGCCCCAACCGTCGCGAATGATCAATACTACTGGTTTCTTTGCCATGGCGCGCCGTGCTTAGCCGATGGATCTGACAAAGTCCATGGCAAATGCTTTTTGTCATACAAATTGACAGCTCCAAAAAATGCTGACAGAGTTTTGTCGCTATGAAATTTGGTATTATTGGAGCAGGGATGATTGGACATTTTCACGCCAAGGCGATCGGAGCTATGGCAGACGGAGAACTGCATTCGGTCTTCGACCTGCGTGCCGAGAGCGCGCAAAAACTGGCGGATGAATACGGTTGCAAGGCTTATTCCAGCTTCGAAGATTTCCTCGCTGACCCTGAGCTCGAAGTGGTAACCATCGGCACTCCTTCTGGCGCCCACCGCGATCCGGCCATCGCCGCGCTACAGGCGGGCAAGCATGTCATTTGCGAAAAACCGTTAGAGATCACCACCGAGCGCATCGACGAAATGGTCGCTGCTGCCGCTGCTGCGGGAAAAACCTTATCGGCTGTCTTGAACCGTCGCTTCCAACCGGCGATCGAAGCTTTCAAAAAAGCCAGTGAAGAAGGTCGTTTCGGAAAAATCACTTCCGCATCGGCCTATGTAAAATGGTGGCGCACCCAAGAGTATTACGACTCTGGCGCATGGCGCGGTACTTGGGCTCTCGATGGCGGTGGAGCCTTGATGAATCAGGGGGTGCACACAGTTGACCAGCTCATTCACGTTGCCGGACCAGTGGTGGCGGTCACCGCATCCACCGCGCTGCTCGCTCACGAGCGAATCGAGGTAGAAGATGCTTGCGTGGCGATCTTGGAATTTGCCAATGGCGCGCGCGGTGTATTGGAAGCATCCACCTGCTGCTGGTCCTCCACAGGCCATCCCGCCGAGGTGCAGGTATGTGGCACGCAAGGTTCCGTATTCCTCGCCGATGAATCCTTCCGCGTGTGGGACTTCGCCGAACCAAAAGAACAGGACGCGGCGATCCGTGAGACGCTGATGCAAGGAGCCGCGAAAGGTCTCGGCGCCAACGACCCCTCGGCCATCAACTACGAGGGACATCGTCGCAATTTCCAAGAAGTGGTCGAAGCCATCCGCGAAGGTCGCTCGTGCGCCGTGGATGCCAGCGAGGCACGCAAAGCTGTGGCGGTCATCAATGCCGTCTACCAATCTGCCCGCGAAGGTGGCAAACGCATCACACTCTAACCTTTTGATTACGCATGAAACTCACAGGATTTTCCGATGAAGCGGGACGCCCACTGGCGCGTCAGATCGAGGCGACGAAAGAGCTAGGATGGAGTCAACTCTCGGCGCGCGGCGTCGATGGTGTGAATTTCCACGAGATTCCCAAAGATACTTTCGCTGCATACGCCGATCAACTCGACGCCGCAGGCATTCACGTGCCGGAGTTCGGCTCCCTGATCGGGAACTGGGGCAAAAAAATCAGCAGCGACTTCGCTGTGACATTGGCGGAAATCGACCGCGCCATCCCGCGCATGCATCGACTGGGCACCAAGCTCATCCGCATCATGTCCTATGCCCAAGAGCCATGGGGTGATGACCAACAGGAACAGGAGCGCTTCCGTCGCCTGCGCGAGATTGTGACACGTTTTGCGGATGCTGGCATCGTGGCAGCTCACGAAAACTGCATGAACTGGGGTGGTTTTTCGGCCCAACACACCTTGCGTCTGATCGAGGAAGTTCCTGGTCTGAAATTGGTATTCGATACCGGCAACCCCGTTTTTCAAATCGACCGCTCGTCCGCCGAAGCTGGTCAATGGCAGGATGCTTTTGCATTTTGGGAAACCGTGCGCGATCACGTGGTGCACATCCACATCAAAGACTGCAAGTATCCCGTAGCCGAGGGCGTGGAGCCCGAATACACTTGGCCCGGCGATGGCGAGGCAAAGGTGCGGGAGATTTTGTTAGATGCGAAAGCACGCGGTTATGATGGATGCATCGCCATCGAGCCCCACGTCGCCACCGTCTTCCACGTCAAGGATCAGTCCCAGGTCGACTGGCAGCAGTGCTACGATTCCTACGTCACTTACGGCAGGAAGCTCGAGGCCATCCTGCATGACATCGGTTGGTCGCCGCAATGAACCGTCATTTCCTGATCATGGGCGTGAGTGGTTGCGGAAAAACCACGGTGGGAAAACGCTGGGCCGAAGAAATCGGCGCCACGTTTCTCGATGCCGATGATTTTCACCCCGCTGCCAATCTCACAAAAATGGCAGCGGGCCAACCGCTCACTGACGAAGATCGCGAGCCGTGGCTGGCAGCCATTGCCACAAAAATCGTCACTCTGGCTGATGTTCCCTTCGTGCTGGCCTGTTCGGCTTTGCGCTTGGTGTATCGACAACAGTTCCTGCGCGCATGCCCTGACATGCGCATCGTTCTTCTTCATGGCGATCCTGCGCTTTTGCAGCAGCGGCTCGAGCAGCGTCGCGGACACTTCATGCCAGCATCTTTGCTGGACAGCCAACTCGCCACCTTGGAAATTCCTTCCGATGCATTGCGCATTGACATTTCCTTTCCACCAGAGAGCATTCTGGAACGTCTCCGACAACATTTTTCTTCCTAACTGAATCGCCATGTCTGAATTCCTTGTCATCCCCCGTCAACAGCACGATGAACTCGTGATCGCCGCCTATATGTCCCGTGGTTATTCCGCTGACGAAGCGGCGGAAGGCGCCAAGCTCGCCGCAGAGGCCGCCCGCCATGGCATCCGCACCCACCACGCGCTCAAGGCTCTGCACCTCGATCACCTGTTTGGCTCTGCCTCCGGAGGCTGCGTGCCCGGCGCGGAAATTGAGGTTCTTCCCTCGCGCTTCGCCGCATCAGAAGTCTGGAACGCCAACAAAAAACTGGGACAAAGCGTCGCCTATCGCGCCATCGAGCGCGGCATCGAGCTTGCCGACCGATACGGCATCGCTCAGATTTCCATCGACAATGCCTTCCACTACCTGTGGGGCGGCGGATACGTCATGGAAGCGGCAGAGCGCGGTTACATCGCCTACACCAACTGCACTTCCACCCTAGCGGAAGTCGTGCCCTTCGGCGGAAAATTCCCGACCCTCGGCACCAATCCACACTCCTGGGGCATTCCCACCATGGCAGCCTCAGGTTTTCCCTTAGTCATTGACTGGGCCACTTCCACTGTCGCCATGGGCCGCGTGCAAGCCTTGAAACGCGAGGGCAAACAACTTCCTCCCGGAGCTGCTGTGGACAAGGAGGGTCAACCCACCACGGATCCCCATCAGGTCGCTTCGCTCCTGCCCTTCGGCGCGCACAAGGGCTATGGCCTCTCCCTGATCAACGAACTGGTAGCGGCACTCATCGGCGGCTCTCTGCCCACCCATCGCGGACGTCCCGTGCCGACCGAAGGCGAGAAATCCACCTCCGCTTTCTACTTCCAGATCATTCATCCGGAAGCCCTGAGCGGCCGGGATTTCGCCCAAGGACGCTCCCAGATGGAGAACCTCACCGCAGTCATTCGCGATGTATTGGGTCATGGCAATGAAAACGCCATGCTGCCCGGTCAACTCGAAGCCAATGCCCGCAAACAATCCGATGCCAATGGCGGCATCCTGTTCACCGCAGCGGAAGTCGCCGAGTTCAACGAGATCAACCGCGAGCTCGGCCGCGCCGAATGGGATGTGGATTCTTTGGTGAAAGCCCAATGACCACGCTGGCCCGTTTTTCATGAAAAGTATTTTTCTGATGTGCCTCACCGCCTCGGCTCTCGCTCAGCAACCCATCCGGGTGACGGTATGGGACGAACAGCAGCCCGAGCAAAAACAAGCCTACGGCGACAAATTTCTCGGCGAAACCATCGCGGCCCATCTGGCAGAAAAAAAAGACCTCGCGGTCCGATCGGAAGCACTGAGTTCTCCCGATCAAGGACTGTCCACCGAGATCCTGAATCGTACTGACGTGCTGATCCTGTGGTCGCACA
>JBJOMZ010000143.1:0-5468 GCA_046052105.1 Verrucomicrobiota bacterium
CCTGCGCGTTGGGATCGTGGGGGGAGGTCGTCTGGATCAGGATCTGGGGGGGAAAGCGCGCGCTCTGGGTTGGCCGGTGTTGGCCAGTTACGGCATGACAGAAGCCGGTTCGCAGATCGCCACGCAGCATCTCGATTCGTTGGCATCTCCGTTTTGTCTCGAGTCGCTGCCCATCCTGCCCTGTTGGCAGTCACGCAGCACAGCGCAAGGGATCATCGAAATCTCCGGTCCGGTGTTGTTTCATGGGGAATGTCATCGCGAAGGTGATTTCTGGTACTATCAACCACGACATGGCGACTGGTATCAAACGCAGGATTGTGGAGAGGTGATCGATCATCGCATCCTCATCACGCATCGCGCCGACTCTCTGGTGAAAGTCATGGGCGAGCTGGTGAACCCCGCGTCGATGGAATCAACCCTCGTTTCGTTCGGTTTGCCTCCTGGCCGTTTCGTGGTGTTGCCACTCGCGGATCCACGTCAACAGCATCGCTTGTTCTTAGTTCATGAAAATCTGGAAGAATGCGATGTTGCCGCGGTGCTGGCATTATATCACGACACCTGCCCCGGCTACGAACGCATCGCCGATATCGTGGCGGTCACCGATTTTCCCCGCAGTGATTTGGGGAAAATTCTACGGAATGCCCTCGCAGAGAAGGTGCGTCAAAAGTCACTTTGACGGCATCATCATTTCAGCGACATCAGGTAGGAGAAGAGATCCTGACGTTGTTGGTCGGTGAAGGAGTCTAACAGACCTTCGGGCATGAGGCTTTGACGGAGGAATTGGGTGGAGACGATGTCCTTGCGTTCGATGCGCTTATCACCCGCGCCCATTTGCCTCACAACGATGGCGTCTTTGTCCTCACTGACAAAAAAGGCATCCAGCAGAGAACCGTCTTTCATTTGCACGCGGAAAATCCGATAGCCCGGTTCGATCGCGGCGTTCGGCGTGAGGATGTTGCGCACGATGGCTTCGGGTCCCATGGCGCCGACACTGCTGAGATTGGGCCCGATGTTGCCGCCTGCATTGCCGAACTGGTGGCAGGCACTGCACATCGCGGCGAGGGCTTTTCCAGACTCGGCGTTGCCCGGCTGTTTCATCAGCGCGATGTAGTGCTCGTATTTGGTATCGAAGGCTTTTGCCTGATCGAGGCTCATCACCGGCGGTAAGTCGAGCGAGCGAGTGAGCGTGGCGGCCTTGTTGGTCGAGCCCCAGCCCTGATCGTTGCTGCCATTGTAGAGCAGTTCAGCCTGATTCACAGGGAGGCTGCGGTCGAAATGCATGCGGATTTCGGCAGCACTGCGTTCGCGATTCCAGATGCGGTATTCGGCAAACTGTCCGTCGGTCCCGCCTTGCGGAGTGCTCCAGCCGACGAGGATTTTTTCGATAGGATGGTTCGCGGTTTTGTTGTTGGTGCTATCCAGCTCGCCATTGATGTAGATTTTGAATCGACCTGATGCATCGCGCGTGGCGGCGACGTGGGTCCAGAGATCGGCGATGATTCGTTTTTTTGCAATGAGTACATCGCCGCCGTGGGATCCGGCATAGACGCGGAACAGTTCGCCGGCGAAATTGAGGTCGAGCTGATCGTTGGCGCCGCCGATGCTATCACGGTTATCGATGCCCGGTCGGAGTTTCACCCAGCTCTCGATGGTGAATGGGCCGGGCAGGGAAACGGTGGTGGGGATTTGCGCTTGGTTGGTGCCGTTGAGTTGCAAGACGGTGCGGAATTTGTCGCCGAGCTGGGCGAGCAGTTTTTTCCACTCCGGGTCGTTGCCAAGAACGGTCTGCATGCGGTCGAGCGTGATGTTGCTGAGGTCTTCGGCCTTGAGTGATTGCTTCGCGAGACATGCGGCGACCACGGCGGAAGCACCGCTTTTGTGGGACACCAGGATCTCCATGATGGGGGCACGCAAAGGCGCGGGCACTTGCGCGAGACCAGCGATGGTCGCCGACCCGGCATCCGCTTCGCGTGAGGCGGCGAGAGCCTTGAGGGTGCTGACGCGCACGCCTTTATCGGCATGCTGGAGCAGTGAGGTGAGAGGTATGGGATTGGCGTTTTGCTGGGCGGCGAGTGCATCAAGCGCGGCAATTCGGGTGGCGGTATCGGCAGAATCGAGCGCGATTTTTTGCAGGCGGTCCGTGTTGTTTTTCAATGCAAATGCGGCGCTCAGTTCGATGGCTCGCGTGACGTCCTCCGCTTTGCCGTTGAACAGGCGGTCGACGGTTTCGCCGATGAGCGACTGGATTTGTTCGGGAGAAATGCGGCTCTTGTTTTTCAGCAGGGCATCGATGATGGTTTTGCTGGTCGCGGGGTTTTCGATGGCGGCGCGCAGGGATTGCTGGATCGCGGGATTCTGGATCGCCTGCACCAAACGCAGGACTTCCTCGTCGTTAAGGCTGCGTTTGAGTTCGCTGACACGCTTGGCGATGATGGGCGCTCCATCGGCGGCGGGCAGGGCCAGTGCAGCGAGCAAAAAGCTTTCCACGGAGAGCTTCGCGGCGGCATCGGATGCGAGGAACGGCGATAGCGCAGCGGCGTGACGCTCTAACAACAAACGCACCACGTAGCGCTCGAATTCGCGGTCGTAGGCTTCACGGACGAGGATCATGCCTTTGCGTGTACTTTGTCCCTGCGGTGCGGGGAGCGATGCGAGTTCAAAGTCGAGCAAGGCTTTGAACAAATCGTTTTTGTTGTTGGACTTGCTAAGCCAGTAGCCGATGCTGGTCAATGCCTCGCGACGCACGTTTTTATCGGAGTCTTTGCGAAGTGTGAAAAGAGCGGGGGAAAGGGTGGACGTCTCGGCGAGTGCACGCGCGGTCTCGCGGCGGAGGTGGATGCTGGACGCGGTTGCGGTTTTTTCGAGTTGCTCGAGAGTCGGCGGATACGCCATCAGCGCTGAAACATCGGTGAGATCAGGTGGCGTCACCTTGCGGTCGGCAAGGGTTTGTGCGGCGATTTGCGTTTGCGTCAGTGAGGGGGATTTCAACAGGCTTTGCAACGCCTTGTCGTCGAGCTTGGTGAAGTCGGGCACCGCGAACGTTTTTTGTGTGCTGTGTTTGATGCGCCAGATGCGGCCGCGCAATTTATCGCGATCCGGGTGAGCGCGCGGCACTTCGTTGTGACTGATGATTTTGTTGTACCAATCGACAATGTAGACGCATCCATCGGGTCCCAGAGTCATGGCCACGGGGCGGAACCATGGGTCATCGCAGGTGACGAAATCCGCGATGCGGCTGAACTGCCAGTCGGTGAGGTAGTGCTCGGGTGACGGTTGATCGCGCTGCATCTCGACCGTGTTGATGCGCGAGGTGATGGGGTTCGCCACCAGCATCAGGTTGGCATACGGGGCGGGAAAGGCACCTGCGGCATCGGTGAGGCAAAGACCGCTCAAGCCCGTGCCGCCGAAGCGTTGTTTGACAAAAGTGCCGGGAAATTCCGGCGCGTAGCTTTTCCACTGGCCGTTCGAGCAGCCGGGGTAGTTGCCGTATTCGTGAAAGGGCATGACGCCGTAGCCGAAGTCGTTCGCCTCCTGGATGAATGACTCGCCATTGCGATCCATGACAAAGCCCCAGATGTTGCAGGGACCGTTGGAGGTGATTTCAAACTCACTGCCATCAGGACGGAAGCGCGCCATGCGGGTTTGGTCGAACTTGATCGCTTTTTCCTTCGGGTCCTGCGGACGCTTGACGTTGCTGTAATTGAAAGCACCCTGTGCCATCCAGATCCAACCGCCGGGCGCGCGGGTGAATTGATGGGGAAACAGGTGCGAGTCCTGCACGCCGAATCCTTCGAGAATGACTTCGCTTTTATCGGAAACACTGTCGTTGTTGGTATCGGTCAGCAGGACGATGTTGCGGCCATGCTGGGCATAGCATTTCGCGCCGTCGCCCCAGGGCAGGATGCCTAACGGAATCGCGAGTCCATCGGCGAACACGTGGTTGGGTTTCAGGCCCTCGGCGGGCAATGGTTTGTCGAAAACAGCATCGCGATCGTAGATGAGGATTTTGTCCTTCGCCTTGCTGGCGTAAAGGGCATCGGCGATAGAGGCGTTTTCATTCGCATCGACGGGATACTCCAGCGCGGTCTGTGTCCACATACGGCTGCGTTGGTCGAAATACACGGAAATGAATTTTCCAGCGGGGACGGTTGGATCTTCGGCCGCGACGAGTTCGATCTCGAATCCCGGTGGCAAGTGAAACGCGGCCTTTTGTTCCTGCGGCGTGCGCGGTTTGGCTTCGGCGATGGGAACCATCTTCGGCTCCTGCGCGCCCTGGAATTCGGGCGTGGCCGGCAGTTCCGTGATCGTGATGTTTTTGAACTGCACGAGAAATTTCCCGCCGCCATGGGCTTGCAGTCCGATCAAGCCCGATTGCGGAATGCTCGGATCGCCCTCGGTGTAGTCGAGCGCGGGCACGCCGTTGATCCAGCTGCGGATGCGCTTGCCCTCGCAGAGGATGCGGTAGTCATTCCAGTCCCAGTCCTTGGCTGCGGCTTTGATGGCAGCGGCGTCGACTGGTTCGCCGATGACTTTATTACGCCGTGATTCATCATACAGCTTGCCCCACCAACCGATGCCCGCATCGACCTGATAGCCGGACATTTCCGAGTTGTTCGGCACGCGCGTGCTGCGCAGTTGCAGGCCGGAGTTGATGAAGCCATCGCCCTTGGTAAGTTTGATTTGAAAACGCAGGTCAAAGTTCTGGTAGCTTTTTTTCGTCGAGAGAAAGGTGTTGTAGGGAACTTTCTCTTTGAGCGATCCACCGGTGATCATGCCATCCTGCACACGCCACCATTTTTCTTCTCCCCCACGAATATCCCAGCCTTCGAGGGAACTGCCGTTGAAGAGCGGGGTTTGCGCCTGGGCAAGAGAAAGGAGCAGGGCGATGCAGAACAGCGTTTTCATAAAAGCGTGTTGTCAGTTACCAGGCGAAATCAAATACCACAAGGCGCTCGAGGCGGGGTGCCACGATCTGGCGCACACGCTCGTGCTCGGGGTGGGGGAGATATTCATCGCGGCTCTGGGCGTTATCGAAGGTCATGAGGAAGCCGTGGGTGTAGCCGTCGTTGAGACCTTCCGAGCTTTGATAAGGGCCGTGCTCCATCGAGAGCAAGCCGGGGATCTGCCCGACCATGCCCATCATTTCGCGAAAGCATTCGTCGATTTGTTCTTGGGTGATTTCGGGTTTGAATTGGAATACGCCGTAGTGTCGGATCATTGGATTTAAGTGGTGAGTGTGAAGGGATCCGCCGTCGCTGAAGCTATGGCGGACATGGCAGTGATCAGTGGAAGAAGAGGTGGTGGGGAGCATCTATGGCTTGTGCGTTATTTCGATGTTCCTCAGGAGCTGTTTGGCGGCGGCTTTGGCGAAGACGGGGCTGTTGATGGTTTCAGTCAGGGTGATGATGGGGGCTTTGCTGTGGGCATGGATGGCCTCGAAGAGTGCCTTGTCGGCATCGGCATCGTGA
>JBJOMZ010000144.1:0-5468 GCA_046052105.1 Verrucomicrobiota bacterium
TTCACAACATCGCTCGGTGCAGACGGATGGCGGCGGCAATGATGGGCTGGGCCCATTCGGGGGCGTTCGAGAGATCGGAGGGTGCGGTAATTTTCCTTTTGATCATCTCTAACAGAAGTCGTGGTTGGGGAGCCTGACCAAGGGCTTGATCGGCCTCGGTGGAATTATCGTAGAGGCGTAGGTGGTGGAGTGATGGGAGCAGGCGGATCAGATTCTCGCGGCTGCTGTCCCAACGCTCGCGGATTTTTGCTGCCGGGATGTCGTGACCGCCTCGCATGACGCGCGCGCGCACTCGTTGCAGATGGAGCTCGGGACTCTCCAATCCGCAAAACCAGATATGCAGACGATGTCCGCCACGCGCCGCCGCCTGCAATAGACGGGTGATGCTGCGACCGCCTAATGTGGTCTCGAAGCGGTAGTCGCGTTTCTGGGTGATCGCTTCTTCAAACAAATCCCTGCCGATTTTCCAGGCGTGACCGTTGGCCTGTGCGACGGAGATATCGGGATGAAGCGCACGGATTTTCAGTGCGACGGTGTCGGGGTTAAAATAGCTTCCATTCATGACTTCGGTGAATGTACCTGCAATGCTGCTTTTGCCAGCACCATTGACACCAGCCAGCACCGTGATGATAGGGTGTTGAATCATGACTTTTGCTTGGCTTTTCGTTTCGCTCCTCTTACGGCGGCAGCTCCCAGTTCTTCCGGTGTAGCCTCAAACAATCGCTTCGCCGCTGCTTTCTGCTCGGGCGTTTGCATTTCATCCAGTAAGGTGCGGTATTCCGTTCGCAGTTCCGAAAGCACGTGGCTTTCTTGGGCTACCAGCTCGTTGTATTGCTCTGCGGAAATCATTACGACGCGTGCTCTGTCATGGCGCGTAATGGCGACGGGCTTGCCAGCGCTGACTTGATCGAGCACATCAGCAGTCGATTGTTTCAACTGCGTGGCGGTGACGGTGGGGAGTTCTTGCAAACGAGGGCATGGTTGATCGGAAATGTGGTAGATTTTGTTCATTTAATACAAAATAGCTATTTTGCTGATTTTGTCGAGAGAAAAAAGGTATGACAAACGATGGAGAGAGTGAGGTGAAATTTGCGGAGAAGTTTGGGCGTATGGTGTTATGGTTTGATGAGCAAGGCACTCAAGAAGTGCTGCAAGAAGTGCTGCACGATGCGATGAATACGAAAACCCCCACATACGATCAACTGATGCGGCATACGCGGCGTCATTTCCTGGGCAGTACGGGCCTAGGCCTGGGAGCTATGGCCATGTCGCACTTGTTAGGCACAGGCCAGGCGTCCGCTTCCTCGACCGGGATACTGGGAGCGCCGCATCATTTCGCCAAAGTCAAGCGAGTGATCTATCTTTTTCAGGCTGGTGGGCCATCGCATTTGGAAACATTCGATGACAAGCCGCTGCTGCGCGAGGGTCATGGCAAAGCATTGCCGAAGTCAGTGATCGGCAATCAGCGACTATCGACAATGAGCGGAAACCAGAGCCTGTTGCCGATGGCGGGCTCTTTTGCCAAGTTCACCAAAAGTGGCGCGAGTGGCACCTCGATCAGTGACATTTTGCCCCACACACAAAAGATCGCGGACGAGATTTGCGTGATCCGCAGCATGCACACGGAGGCGATCAATCACGATCCCGCGATCACGTTTTTCTGCTCGGGTAGCCAAATCCCCGGCCGTCCCTCCATGGGAGCTTGGGCCTCCTATGGGCTCGGCAGTCTCAATCACAATCTTCCCGCGTTCATCGTGCTGGTTTCCAAAAATGCTCGCCGCGATCAACCGCTCTACACGCGCCTTTGGAGTTCAGGATTTCTTCCTAGCGAGCATCAAGGCGTGCAGTTCCGTTCGGGCAAGGAGCCCGTGCTTTACCTAACAAATCCCGAGGGTGTGTCAACTCATGTGAGGCGCAGCATGCTGGATGCCTTGGGCAAGCTCAATCTCGACCAGGCGTCACACGAACTCGATCCGGAAATCGATGCCCGCATCGCCCAGGCGGAAATGGCATTTCGTATGCAAACCAGTGTGCCCGATGCCACCGATCTTTCGGGTGAGAGCGAGGAAACCTTTGCGCTGTATGGCCCCGATGCCAAGACGCCAGGCACCTATGCGGCGAACTGCTTGTTGGCCCGCCGTTTGATCGAACGCGATGTGCGTTTTGTGCAACTGTTCCACCAAGGTTGGGATCAGCACGGCGATGTGGTCGGCGGTATTTCCCAGCAATGCAAACAAACGGATCAGGCTTCCGCAGCCCTGATTATCGATCTCAAACGTCGTGGGCTTCTCGATGACACGCTCGTCGTATGGGGTGGCGAGTTCGGGCGCACGGCTTATTGCCAAGGTAAAATGTCAGGCAATCATTATGGGCGGGATCATCATCCCCGCTGTTTCAGCATTTGGCTCGCGGGTGCTGGCATCAAGAGCGGCATCACCCACGGCCTCACCGATGAATATGGCTACAATATCCTCGATGGTGCGGTGCACGTCCACGATCTTCACGCCACGATGTTGCACCTCATGGGTGTGGATCACGAAAAACTGGTCTACAAATTCCAGGGCCGCTACTTCCGCCTTACCGATATCGCCGGTCACATCGTGAAGCCGATCCTCGCATGACGCATCGTAGGGCGTCAAAGTTGTGACTTTGCAGAATTGCGGTATTCGCTATGATATTGGCACATGAATGAGACACTGCGCGTCGCCAGCTTGCAATGGCTGCATCGGGATTTCTCCACAGCGGAGGAATTTTGGGAAGAGCTGTCTTGGCAGACAAAAATTTGCAAGCAGGACTACGCGGCAGAATTGCTCGTATTACCGGAATACATCGGCGCGGGCTTGCCCGGCACATGGCCAACGGAAAGCGAGTGGCGTGTGCGATTGACGACGCTGGCAAGAGACAACAAACTTTGGATCGTAGGTGGTTCGTTTCCTTTTGCCACCGATGAAGGTTTGCTGAACCGATGTCTTGTTATGGGGCCTAATGGCGAGATGGTGGCGCAGGACAAACTTCATATCACCCCTTGGGAATCAGGGGAGTGGCACATGATCGGCGGTTCGGCCTGGCCGGTCATCGACATGGGAATCTGCAAGATCGGCGTGGCGATTTGCTACGACGTCGAGTTTCCCGAACAAATCCGCGCTCTTGCCGAGGCGGGAGCCGAGGTGCTGTGTGTGCCGTATTGCACCGATGATGCCAACGGCCATTGCCGCGTAACACACTGCGCGCGCGCCCGTGCTGTCGAAAATACGATGTTCGTCGTAACAGCCGGCGGTGTTGGATCGATCAGGCAGCGCGAAGGCTTCGCGCATCATGTGGCGGAGTCGCTCATCGCCACGCCCTGCGACATTGGATTTCCGCCTGCTGGTATTCTTGCGCAAGCTCCAGTGGGGCAAGCCCATTTGCTCATCGCTGATCTTGATCTCTCGCTGCTCCGTGAAAAACGCCGCACGGGCACGGTGTTGCCACTGCGCGATTTGAGACGCGATCTTTTTGCCAAGTCCTAGGATCCTGAAATCCTTCAACGTCATCGTCTGGATATTTCTTGGACGGTGCCGAACCAGAGGTTCATCACGGGGCCCAATCAGAAATTTCACGCATGATGAGAAGGCACCGTGAATTGTAAAGTTTCGGTAAATGAGTTCGCCATAGCGCCATCACTGCGCTTGAATGTGATGCAACTAGAATGAGTTCCGTTTCCAGCAACCGAAAAATTCTGATGATCGACGACGATCGCAAGCTTTGCGCCTTGGTAAAGGATTATCTGGATCACATGGGCTTTCATGTCGACCTACGGCATAGTGGCATCGAGGGATTGCAGCAGGCCTTGTCTGGGAATTACGATGCGCTGATTCTCGACGTGATGATGCCCGGCATGGATGGCATTGAGGTCCTCCGCGAGTTGCGCAAGCAATCGGATGTTCCCGTATTGATGCTTACAGCACTTGGGGAGGAGTCAGACCGGATTGCGGGACTGGAGATCGGCGCCGATGACTATTTGCCAAAAACATTTTCGTCGCGTGAGCTTCTGGCTCGATTGCGCGCCGTTACGCGACGAGGTCAGCGCTTCGAACAGCAGGAAAATACGATGGATCTCGTAGAGGGAGATCTTTGCGTCAATGTAGCGAAGCACTCCGTGAGCTTGGCAGGTGTGGCGATCGAGTTGACGGCGTTGGAATTTGCATTGCTAACTTGCCTGATGAGGGCGAAGGGTCGGGTGAAATCTCGCGAATCGCTGATCGAGGAAGTTTCGGACCGCCGATTTGACGTGTTCGATCGATCCATTGATGTCCATATTTCCAGTCTTCGCAAGAAGCTGGGCGACGACCCGAAGGAGCCTCGTTTTATCCGTACGATACGTGGGGTGGGTTATCTGATGGGGGGTGAATGATCGATAAGACGGCTTATGAAAAGAAAGACTTCCATCTCGCTACTGTGGAAAATGTTGATCTGGTTGGTCTTGCATTTGGCACTCCTGGTCCTAGTGGCGGTATCTTTTGGTGTTTGGCAGTTGCATTCCGGTTTGGATGTTTTGTTGCGCGGATCGGCGGGTGACCGACTACGCGTAGCTGGAGAGCAGATGAGCAGCCAACTGAGACAGCGCCCAGAGGGAGAATGGCAAGAACTGATGACGGCTTTTTCTCAGGAACACGGCGTGCGGTGTGATGTTTGGATGCCTCACGGCGAGTGGGCCACGCATACCATTCCGAATGTTCCTGCGGATGTCGTGGATCGCTTGAAATCGCTCAGAAGATCTTCCGATTCCAGACCTGGTCCGCGCAATCCCATGCGTCTCGGTCCCGCCGAGCGTGGCGGTCCTTCCGGTCGCGGCATTCCACCTGAACTGAATGATCTGATGGATGAAAATGATCCTAAAGCTCTTGAATCGGTAAGCCCTGCGCCCAGTACGGACCAGCACCGTGGTCAGGGCCAGAAGTCGCGTCCTGCCGCGGATGGCATCGGGTTTCAACCTGTTAGACCGATCTTTTTCATAGCGGAAAAGCAGGGTGATGCCTATTGGGTGGCCATGCATGTGCCCCTGATGCGCAGAATGGGGCCGGAACATGTGATATGGTTAATTGGCGCAGATTCGATCAGTGGCAACGGATTGTTTTTTGATGTTACACCGTGGGTCGTCGGCGCGCTGGGATTGCTGTTGTTCAGCTTTTTGTTTTGGGCGCCATTCGCTCTTCATATCACTCGGTATGTGGTGAAGTTGAAAAACGCTACCGACGGCATCGCGGAGGGTCGCTTCGATGTGAAAATCGATGCATCGCGTCGTGATGAGCTAGGCAACCTCGGGGAGGCGATTCAATCGATGGCAAACCGTTTGGATCACTTGGTGAAAGGGCAAAAACGATTTCTTGGCGATGTGGCGCATGAGCTATGTTCGCCCTTGGCTCGGCTGCGCACAGGACTGGGGATCCTGGAATCGCGTCTGCCCGAGTCGGAACTGTCGAGATTGG
>JBJOMZ010000145.1:0-5430 GCA_046052105.1 Verrucomicrobiota bacterium
GAACGGGCACTCGAACTCGGCGCCGATCTCATCGGTATCAACAACCGCAATTTGAAAACCTTTGAGATCGACCTCGCCACCACCGAGGCTCTTATCGATGAAGTGCCCGATGATGTACTTCTGGTTTCTGAGTCGGGCATCAAAACGCTCACCGACGCCCAACGCGTGCTAGACGCCGGCGCCAACGCGGTGCTGATCGGAGAGTCCCTCATGCGCGCGAACGACCCGGCCTTGGAAATCCAGGCCTACCTTGAACTGCTGGCAACAGGCCATCTGGAATAGTGGAGACGTCGGTCACTTCCGATGGCAAGCGTGGTAACCCTCCTCACTCCCCTACGATCACGTGAGAGGATCACTTGAAAATGAGAGGATCATCGAAGACCCGCCGTCCTTATCACGGCGATACACCGTTACGAGGGGAAGTGATCCCATGAGAGCGGCTTCAAAGTCCGATCCCTAGTTGGGCTATTTTTTCTTCTTAGGCTTTTTCGGCGCGGCTTTGGGTTTGGGCGGAGCGGGAGGCGGCGGTATGATTTTCATCACTTCCGCATCGCTGATTTTTCCATTTTTGTCCGTATCGTATTTTTTCAATACGGCGTCCTGAGGATTGGCCGCATAAGCCTCCTGGATGGTTCTCGCCTCTGTCACATTGAGGCTTTTACTACGATCGAGATCGTATTTTTTCAGAATCTCCGCTTGCCCCGTCGGATTCGGCATCGGTTTGCTTTGCGGTTTGACCGCGGGCTTGGTAGCAGGCTTGGCCGGTGCTTTCGGCGCAGGCTTGGCGGGAGCAGCAGCAAAAGCTAAAGACGTCGGAATGATGGTGACAAAAAGAAAAAGGCGGACAAGTGGATAGAGCGTTTTCACGATGGATAGGAAACGGGCTTGCCCGCGCCATGACAAGAGAATTTCATCGTAATCATTTTTTGATGCCAACCATGGTTTGATCATAAAGATAGGGCCCAAACAAAAAAGCGGCCACTTAGTAGCCGCTTTCTTTGATAGGAGACTTACGAACGAAATGAACTCATTTTGCGGCGACTGGCTTCAGCGTGATGGGATCGACCATGGTGGATGGATCGACTTTTTCGCCTGATAAGTCTTTTTCGTATGATTTCAATTCATCCGCATTGACAGGAGCTGATGGGTTCGGACGTTTGGCGGCAAGATCGATGGCGGCCTGCGCCATTTCCGCGGAAACCACATCCCCCACCGTATTGCCGAAGCTGTTACGGATGAAAGTCATAATGTAAGCCAGATCCTGAGCGCTCATGCCACCGCCTTGGGCAGGCATGACACCAGCACCGTAGACCTTGCCTGTGCTGGTGGGGCCTTGCAGACCGTTCAGAATGACTTGCGAGAAACGCTCCGTGTGACCGGTGGCCCATGCGGAACCGGCCAGGGAAGGATAATTGGCGCCATCACCCTTGCCGTCTGCACCGTGACAGCCGTTGCATTTCGCACTGTAGAGCGACTGGCCTTTTTTCACATAGAGGTCGAGGATAGGTTTGGGAGGAAGAGCGACGTCATCGGCCACACCAGGGGCTTTGCCACGCATGTAATTTGGTTTGATGGAGGCCTGATAATCAAACAAACCGCCCGAGGTTTTGCCAAGAACGGCACCGCCGACGATCAACATCAAGGCACAAAGACCAAAGGCCGCGATGGACAGTGGCTCCTTGTCCGCACCTGGGTTGCGAAACTCACGCGCAGCTGCAGCGGTGGCGTTGTTGCTGTGTGCGCTGGTAACGTTGATCACTTCGTCCAGATCAGGTCGGCTGTTGGATGGTGGAAGAGAATCGTGTGACATGGGAAAAGGTAAAAGGTGTTAGAAAAAGCTCAAGAAATCATTTTGACGCAGGCTTGGGAGGCGCGTAGTTCATCGATGCGGGAACGGTGTCGTTCTTTTTCATCGACATCAGGTAACTCACCAGCGCGCGCGCCTCGGGTTTCGGGTTCGGAACCGATTGTCCTGCCTTCGGTTCCTCGAACAAAAACGCCACGGAGGGACAAGTGGACCAGCGCATATCCACATTGGTGCGTGGATTATAGAGATGGGCATAGAGCAAGGATTCGGGAGAGACCTTAAGACTATCAGAGAAAGCATCGCCCAGTAGCTCTTTTTTTGCGTTGTTCTGATCGATCGCCCGTTTGGCAAAACGCGAACCGACATTGGAAAGATCGGGACCGATGCGCATCAGACCGATCTGGGCGAATGATTCGTCTTTGTAATCGAAGGCATTCGACTCGCGGCGGGTATCGCCACGATCGGGATCAGCCTTGAAGCCGGCCCAGCCATCGCGGTGGATGTCATTTCCCGCATAAGTGGGGCGAACTACCTGCGTGTGGCAGACGTAGCAACCGTTCTGAGCGTAGACCTTGGCGCCATTGGTGATTTGACCCGTGCGCTTGGGGAAATACACACCGGTCTTCTCATCGATAGCTTCGACGTAAGGAACCGGCTCCAGTTCGCGGGTTTTGAAAAATGGCAGCACCACCGCAAACAACCATGCGGTGCCGAATGTGGCTGTCATACCCAGAGTGAAAAAACGGATTGTCATAGCGGAAAAAACGAAGGTTGCGGGTAAGTTAGTGGGCGATCACGGAACCAGGACCGGCATTGTCGATGTCACCTTCCGGCCCGTGCGGGTTGGTCAGGTGGGCGTGCCCCAGAAGAGTCGGATGCGACGAACGGCGACCGAGGCGCATCCACATCAACAGCAAGTGGAGGCAGAAAAAGAAATTGGAGAAGAGGACAAAGCACCAGGCGATGAGAGTGGCGATCAAGTAAGGGTAGGCGTTGCGCACCGCATTGGCCCATGGAAATTTGAAGTCCTCTTGAGCCTGGCCATGAATCAGCCCACCAAGCACAGCGAGTGAGGCCACGGCAATGACACCATACATCGAGAAGAGGAAATGCATTTTGATCAGGCGTTTCGAGAGCCACTCGCGACGAGTCACACGAGGCACGATGAAATAGATCGCTCCGAACATCAGGAAACTGAAGCACCCGTAGATGGCCAGAATGTCCATACCGTATGCAGTAATGCTGAACTGTGACAGCGGCAAGGTAGAGTCAGGAAGATTCACGAAAACGCCCGTCACACCCAGCAACAACATGCAAATCACACCGGCCGCGGAGAATCGCAAAGCAGGGCTGGATGCGAATTTTTCGGGAGCGGCCATCATGGTGCGCAAGGTGCTGATGGCAATGGCTGCCGTGGGCACCCCGATCAGCACGGTGGCGGCAGCACCAAGGTAAGGCAGGAAAAACGGAATCGGCGCACCGGCAAGTTTTTGCATGCCCGCCCATGGACCGACAATGGCCAGTGCCCAGAATCCGATCAGCGAGGTCGAATAACTATGGATGGGGCGACCGGTAATTTTCGGCGCGAGATAGTAGGCGACTGCCGCTGCGGTGGGCAGGAAGAAAAGATAGGTCAAGCCAGAACGAAACCAAGCGGCAACTGCGGCGGACATCAAGGGATTGCCACCGATCACAAAGATCAGCACGAACGCGGTGGCCAGAATCCAAGGAAACCAAACCAGCGCACCCACGGCGAACCACTGTGATACAAAAACCTCACCGGCGGCACGAACGCGAAACTGGATCATGGTCCACACAGCGATCAACGCATAGCTCAGCAACAGTGCGGGCCAGACCATAGTCGGAAACTCCATCCAAGGAACACCAGTGCCATAGCCTAGCAGAATGCCCAGCGTGCCGAGAGCGATCACCAAGTTCCAAGCATGACCTGCGGCGAGAACAATGCCGGCAGCGCGGTTTTCTTGACGAGTCAAACGAGCGACCAGCCAGATCAGCACGCCAAAAGCGGCTTGGCAGCCCCAACCATAAACCAGTGTCGAAATGTGGGCGGCAAAAACTCGGCCTTGGGTCAACATCGCGCAACCGTCGAGCAACTCGGGAGTTACCATTTTCGCCACGGACAGAATTCCCAAAAGTAGGGAAACGGCTAGCCAAACGGCACCACTGGTGAAGAAAAACATCACCGGATGGCGCATCGAACGGTCGATCGCCGTGCGAAGAATGGCATCTTGTTCTGCGGATGAGGTAGGATCTTGAGACATCGGATGAAAAGAGTAACGTGTTAGAGGAAATCAGTGGGGAGCTTTGAGGTCGCTGGCTTGCAATGCGGGAAGGCCGACCTCTCCGCGGAACGCCTTAACCTGATCGGCCGTGACAGCGGAAGCCTTGTTGCCCCAGGAATTGCGGACGTAGGTCAATACCGCAGCCAACTGGGCATCGGAAAGATGGGCCACAGCCATCATCGGGGCGGGAAGGTTGTAATCAACACCCTTCACCTTGATCGAACCACCAAGACCACGAAGAGTGATCCGGATAGGATTCTCAACGGGACCTGTCACCCACTCCGAACCCGCGAGCGGCGGAGCAAGTCCGGGGACGCCATTGCCATCGGGACCGTGGCACGCTTGGCATAGGGCATACTCGGTCTTGCCAGCTTCCATCACTGCGGGATCAATCGGTGCGTTGGGATCGGTTTCAGCTACTTGCACGGGAGCGGCATTCTTGGCCGCTTCTTCGATCGCCTTGGCAGCAGCGGATCCGGGGATCACCTGCTCGGGTTTCTCCACGGCGGCAGGTTTGCTGGAGGCCAACTGATGGCCAAGCACGGCGAACACATCCTGAGGTTTCACCTGGACGGTTTTACCGGGCTCAACTTCCTTGTAGGAAAAATTGGCCGATTGGGAACCGGTGACTTTCGCAAGATTTTCGTAGCGCGTCTTAGCTACCAGATCTTCGAGAGTTTGTGGTTCCTTGCGATTGACCAATGCCACGATGCCGAGAACGGCACCGAACAGGGCAAACACGGCCAAGGCCCAGAAAAATGCCTTGAAACGAACGATAGGGTTGTCTTGGGACGGGTCCATGGTGAAAGGAAAATAAGTGATCAGTTGGAAAGGTTTGCGGATTCCAAAATACGGGGATCGCGATGGGGATACAGGGCGTGCTGACCGAGAGCGCGCAGGAAGAAGAACAGGAATCCGGCACCAATCGTGACAAAGGCCAGCACATCACCGAGCCAGGCGTTGGGAATGGTCACGGCGATGTCGCCAAAGGTCTTGTGGTCGATGTTGCCGAGGGAAATGCCACGCTCGGGGATGA
Source organism: Verrucomicrobiota bacterium (assembly GCA_046052105.1). GTDB lineage: Bacteria > Verrucomicrobiota > Verrucomicrobiia > Verrucomicrobiales > Akkermansiaceae > UBA956. Next base: position 5,147 of record JBJOMZ010000145.1, read on the forward strand.
CGATCAGATACATGTCCAGCGCGTGAACCAACAGCATGTAGATGCCCACAGCACTCAGCAGATGGGGCTTTTTCTTGAGCCACTGTTGCAGCAACACCACGAAGGGCAATACGAAATGCAGAATCACCAATGCGATGCTCGCAATGTTCCAACCCTCGGTGTTACGGATCAGGAAATACTTGGTTTCCTCCGTGATATTCGCATACCAAATCAGGAAGAACTGCGAGAAAGTCACGTAGGCCCAGAACACCGTGAAGGCAAAGAGCAGTTTGCCCATGATGTGG
>JBJOMZ010000146.1:0-5402 GCA_046052105.1 Verrucomicrobiota bacterium
CGGTGTTTCATCAGCCTCAGCACGAATACACCCAGCGCCTGCTCAATTCCATTCCCAAACTTCCCGCGACAGCGTGATTCCATTCGCTGGCTGACACAAAGGCATTTTGTATTGCAGCGTTGATTCACTACACTCGACTCGCTACGGCGATGCGACCGGAGCAAGGATCCCTCATGAAAGAGTCAACAACCCCACGCCATCGACTCTCACCGAGTCTTCCGCGAATCCTTATTTTGATGAATGCCTGCCTGCTGTTCATCGCTCCATGCGAACTGAAGGCGCAGAATAGCCGTCTGGATGGCAAGGACTACCCTCAAAGATGCGAGCAACTGATTCGTTACTTTGCCACTGCCACCCCGAAGAATCCGAACTTCCCCAAAGATGCTATGCCGTATCATGCGGCGCGGCTCGAATGCGGAGTCGATCTCCCAGTTACGCTGAAGACTATCGAAAAAATGCTGGATGCAACTCTCAAAGCTCGGCCTGACCCCTTTCATCTTCATGCCTGCATGCATGCATACTTTCGGCACAAGGAAAAACTCACCCCTGCGATTCGCGACAAGATCAAAAAGCTCGCCGCAAGCTGGAGCTACTCCAAACCGATCGGAGTGAGTTTGAACTACGAACTCATGCGCGATGGTGCCGGCTATCTTGCGGCACAGGAGTGGCCTGATCTGGTCGATGCTTCTGGCAACGACGCCGCCAAGATCAAAAAAAATTGCGAAGGCTGGTTGTGGCGGATATGGCGCGATACCACCAACCGCAATGCCAGCGAATATGACGCGCCCATTTATTATGGCACGGACTTCGCCCCAGCGCGCATGATTGCGGAATACAGTCGCGATCCTCAGATGAGCATGGCGGCCAAAATGACTTTGGATTTCATGTTGATCCAAACCGGAGCCCACTGGCAACGAGGTTATCACATCAGCAGTGCCGGGCGCGGGAAATACTGGGGTTCGCTTAATCTCGGTCCGGACGCCGCAGCAGCCACCAATGGGATGGCATTTCTCTTTTACGGATCCTATCGCCCGTTTAACATCGCCTCGGCGCCACAGGCCTATTGGTTAGCCCACCCGGGAAAATGCCTGTCGCCCGCGCTGCTCACATCCTGGCAGGCCTCTCTGCCTGAGACACGTACGGTTCTTGCCACCCACATCTGGCCGGGACATGACTCTATCGTCCATAAATACGCTTGGTTTGACAAAACATACGGATTGGCCAGCCAACGCGAAGACGGCACGGGGTTTCGCAGTTACCTTTTCAAGGAGTGCCGCCGCACCATGCTCAAGTGGCAAAGCGATCAACCGGCGAGCAGTTTCACCGTCATTCAAGAAAATCGACGCCGGCCACAGGAGAAAATCGGCAATGCCTTCGCCTACGGAGAAAATCCCTACTGCCAGATCACCCAATACCGCGGCACGATGCTGGGGGTATACGACGTGCCAGATGAATACGGATTCTGGGTGACGCGGGCGCCCTTCTCCACCACGGGTTCGATCGTCGCGAAGACCGAGCAAAACGGATGGATCGTTTGTCACGCGGGCTCCATGCTCTTCGCCTTCCGTTTCATGGGACATGCCAGGTGGGACAAACCTAACACCCGCGAACGTCTGGATCTGTGGCGCTGCGATGACAAACGCGGTGGATGGATTCTCGAGACATCGCCCTTGTCGAAGTTCGCCGGCGGTGGAGTGAAGGAGGAATTGCGTCGTTTCGGCGATGCCTTGCTACGCTGTGAAATCAGAGATCAGACGCGACAATCCCCTCCCAAACTACACTATCGCAACATCCATGGCGATCTCATGGAAATCACTTGGAAAAACCTGCCTGATCCCCTGAAAGACCAATGCCTCGTCAATGGGAAGCCGCTTCGTCTCGATGAATATAGCCTTCTGAAATGCCCTCTCGCCGATCAACCGAACGGAGGATCACTTACGCTGTCGCTTGCGAACGGTGGGTCTGTCGTCTATGATTTCAAAAATTGGAAAATCATGACGAACGGGCGCTAACCACAAAAAAATTGTCGCCGAGCGCCCCCCGGCGCTCGGCGACTGTTTTCCCATGAAACCAAAAACCCCATCCGTTAGGATGTTGTTTTTGGAGAATTTCGGCAACGTTTTTTGCCTGAAGAGATAACGTTGTCGTGCAGGATTTTTTTCATTTGCTACGAAAAAACTTCCGTTTCTTCTCATTCCACCCTTCTGAATTTTGCATTCGATCGGGAATGCTGTGAGCATCGTAACCCTTGAGCAAAGAATCGTTTTTTCCACTGGTGTACAAACGCAACGCTTTTCAAGGCTTGTGGGGAATCATACCCTCTTGTCGTAGGGCTTTCCAGCCACCATGCAAGGCCTTGACATCTGGAACCAGTTGATACTCTCGCAAACGTTTGGCGATCTCACGACTGGTGCCACAACCCACGTCGCTACAATACACCACCACACGTTTGTTTTTCTCAGCCAATACGGGAAAAGCCTGCTCAAGAAGTTGATCAAAACTTTCACCATCGGCAGTAGTGAGCAGCAATGACCCGGGCAATCCATCTTTCTGCCAATCAACACGGCGCCTTGCGTCAATCCACACACAATCGTTCTTCCAATCCTCGACGACCGTGCGCAGACAGATTTCATCCGCTGCCAGTTTGGCAGGATCGCAGGAAATCTCCGCTTCAGCAATCGGAGTAACATGGCGTGTGGCCCACGCCCCGATCAGCGATACAACCGCAATGATCGTAATCTGTAGCCATCCGCGCTTAAGCATGTTTGGTGGGGAGATAAATGTTCACTCGGGCTTGCCCAGAGGAGCCGGAGACAATTGGGGTCTGCTGGATGAACTAGGAATATCAGGTCGAACAAGGACAAAGGCCATCTGCTTTTTCTGTTTCTCAATGGCACAGTCGGTTTCTATATGAATGACCGCCATTCCGGGGGCGACGTCGGATTTGAGCAAAGGCTTAACCGTCACCTCATACTGCTTGCCTTTCTCGATGGTTTTCAGCTCCAATTCAAAACAAGGATTGTTTACGGTCGCACGCACGATCTCGATCGGATGCGAGTGATTCATGCGAATTTTCATCACCTTGGATTCCCACGACCCCTTGCCCTGCCATTCCAGAGTTCTCGGCTGGATTTCGACAAGCACGGGAATGATCACATGCACAACAAGAGTGAAGGATGGCTCTGAATCCTTATCGCCCTCAAGCCACAATACGACATTTTTTTTCACCTCGCCGGTGAAGTTTTCCATATCAAAATTCGCTCGAATCACACCCTTTTCCCCCGGGGCGTATTCGAGTTTACCGTCTTGATTGATCTGGACCGACATGCAGGAGCAAGTCGATTCGTAACGGGAGATTTTGATGACCTTGTCGCCTTTATTCTCAAAAGAAAAATCACAAACGATCTTGGTGGCGTCGGGCGGCGCGTGAATCTCTTTTTGGTTCGCATCAAAAACCAACTCCGCATTGAGCAATGCGGTGAAAGCAAGGAGGATGAACAAAATCGATTTCATGGCGCGGCAGCTGGTATCGGTTTTTCATAGGGCGAGAGGGATATGATCACGATCATCCGTCCCTGCCGCCACTCGGGTCCCAAGACATACATGGGGTTTGCCTCCGTCAAAGCGGCACCGGTCTTGAGAATTTTCTTTTGATTGATCCACAATTCCATGTCCAGTCGCGTCAATTCTTTGGAGGGGCGAGCCTGGGCTTCAAAACGCACGAGAATGTCATCGGAACCAGAGATCGGCTTGGCCCAGTTTTCGTAGCTGCGAAATAGCGGCTTGGTGTCGACCCCCAAAACGCGGTAGCTCTCAAATTTTAGTCGTGGTTCTTTTCTCAATCGCAATGCAGTCCCCTCTTCCAGTCGCTTGAATTTCGTCAAGCCCTCATCCGTCTGCTCTCCGCCAGCATGGATGAGAGTGACGGTAACCGAGCCAATGATATCGCGCCCACGTTCGGCAAATGCCGATCCGGCAGGAATCAGCAACAGAATCAGATAAAGAATGAATCGGGACATAAGCACGAAAAAATTAGGGAGCGATGAGAGTGGACGCCCGCTTTGGTGTTTCTGAGGCATGGTTCGGATCTTGCGAAGGGGCGGAAGAGGTGGATGTCTCGACAAATTCATCGGGCAGTGCGTCGACGCCGTTAAGCACGATGACCGTCCCATCGGCGGGACTGGTTTCAAAATATTCCGCTTTGACGCCGGCTTCCGGCGTATAGGTCACTAGTGTTTTGGCACGGTGCGTGCGATCGTGCCACTGGGTTCCGCCCCAGAAGCCCAAGACCATGGCAGCCGCGATACTGACAGGAAGAGTCCACTTGCGCTGAGGCGAAACCGCCTTGCGGGATGCCGAGGAAGAAGATGCGGACATGGCGATGGTCTGCATGAGACGGGCTTGAAAAAACTCCCCATGGGGAATCTCATCGCGATGGGACATAATTTGATTCAGATCGTTCCTCCAGCGGCGGGATGACTCACGTTTTTCGAGCCAGGTCGGTTGATGAACTGCCCAAGCGTCCACCGCGGTTCGCTCTTCTCCTGTCAGTTCATCTTCCAACCAGAGCAGCAGAGTTTGATCATCGGGATTCATATTCATCTCTCAGCAATGTTTGAAGTTTTTGGCGGGCATAAAATAGACGACTCATGACCGTGCCGATCGTGCAGCCCATCACATCGGCAATTTCCTTGTAAGCTAGTCCCTGAACATCTTTGAGAATCACGATTTCCCGGTGCTCAGGAGAAATTTTCGACAACGCATGTTCGATTTTTTTCTTTAATTCGCCCATTTCCATTTTTTGATCAGGACTATCACCGACGTGCGGGATCGCCACGGCAGCAGGGTCAATGCGCTCATTGTCAAAAATCTCATCATGCAACTCGCCCGCGATCTCATGTTTTCGTTTGCGATTCCAATCGTATACGACATTGTGAGCGATTCTGTAGAGCCATGTGCTAAACTTCGCTTTCGATTCGAAGTGGACTAAGGCATTCCACGCCTTAATAAAAACGTCTTGAGTCAAATCCCAAGCGTCAGCTTCGTGATGTGTCATGTTACGAATCATGGCGAAAATACGGTTGCGGTGACGAATTACCAACTGGTCATACGCTTTCAAGTCACCCGACTGAGATCGGGTCACAAGCTCGTCATCGGCAGTTTCCTCCGCACCCTGACCGCCCCATGGTGGATCCATCTGCATAGGCCCCTGCAGATGATGAGACGAATTACGGATCCATTTATTCATGAATTTTGAAAAAAATCCGCAAGCGGATAAGTTGGTCAAAACCTAACATTCCCAACGCCCATAGCAATGCAAGATTTCCGAGTGAACTGGAGAAATCCAGGGCTCCCTCACTTTGAGTTCTGAGGAAACAGGATGGACTCCAAGATGTTTTCGT
>JBJOMZ010000147.1:0-5326 GCA_046052105.1 Verrucomicrobiota bacterium
GAAATAGGAACTGATCATACGCAGTTACTCAATTCTGCTGATTACTACGTCGGCGTAGGCCGTTTCGTCGCTGGTCAGTTTACTCCTTGGACCACAATGGCCCTTGATACTGCTACTGGCAGCCCAGCCCGCGAAATTTCGGGATCTTTCACCACTACTGCGCCGTCTGCGTCTGCTTTTGATGGTCTCCAGATCCATGTATTCGTTGGTGTGCTTAGCTCTGCAGGATCATTGACCTCAGCATTTACTCCTTCAGGTACTCAGTGGGCCGTATTCTCTCCTACAGCATCCATTCTGTTTCCGGTTGCATCGACCTCTAGCAGCCAGAGCGTTGCTCTGAGTGTTCCTGCAAACCTTAGCGTTGTGGCCACCGGTGCTCCTGGTAATGCGTTTAATGGTGTTGCAAATACCACAAGCGGATCGTATACAAACTACTACAGCTTCGCAGTTCCAGTCCCAGAAACCAGCACCTCGTTGCTTGGTGCGATTGGTGCTTTGGCTTTGCTGCGTCGTCGCCGCAACTAATAGCATTACTGATTTGAGATTGGTTTCTCTCTTTGAGGTCGGACTTCGGTCCGGCCTCATTGTTTTTAATGAGGGCGGATCTTTGACATTTCTCACACCATGATGGCTCGCGCTTCCGGGTGTGTGTCGCAAAAAGGTCTTCATCCGAAACGATGAAGAGCCAGTTTTACTTCCAGCCGAGCAGGAGCCCAGCGTTCCTGTGCATGGAGACATGTTATCACCCATGGCTTCATCCTGAGATATGAGAGATGCAGGAATGAGATGCATGATCGTCTGCAATATATGCAAAACGCAAAGCCACTCGACATACAAGGAGATGCAGAAGCAGAACGAGTCACGGATGAGTGACAAATTCGACGTCGATTCGCCACGAAAAAACATTGACGGGCGATAGCGTGCGCGTAACATCTTGGCGCACATTCCAATCGTTATCATGAGAATTTCTTTTCGCCGTATGATCACCGTGGCCGCGGCCACTTTCGCCATCGCTAGCGCCAGCGCCCAGGAAGCTAAAATGAAAGTTGCCACGGTAGACATGGCCATGCTTTTCAAAGAATTTTATCAAACCAACATCGCCCAGCAGGAAATCAATGTGGAGCGTGCACGCATTCAGAAAGACAACAACGAGAAGTTGACGACCATTCGCCAGATTGAGAGTGATATCCGCACGCTGAAACAGCAATCGGATGATCCGACGCTCTCCGATCAGAAAAAAGCCCAAGTCTACAAGGAGTATCAATCCAAGTATCAGGAGGGTATCCAGCTCGATAAGGAGCGTCGTGAATTTCTGAGTCGCAAGGACAAGGCTCTGAACGAAAAAATGGTGCAGCGCATGCGTGGCATTTTGGATGAAATTCGCAAGCTGGTCGAAGAACGGGCCAAGGCGGAAAATTATGACTTTGTATACGACAAGTCTGGCATGAGCACGTCGCAGGTGCCATTCCTATTGTATTCCAAAGATGCCACAGACATCACACCTTCACTCTTGAAAGATCTCAACAAAAACGCACCTGCGGGCACCGGCCCCGCCGAGGGAACACCGACTCCCGACGAGGCGCTGAAGCCAAAAGAGGCCGCTCCTGGCGCATCGGGTGGAGAGTAAATTCAATGTCTGATCTGGTCGCATTATCCTTGGATGAGCTTGTTCGCATGACTGGCGGACGGCTGATCCGCCAAGGTTCTCAGGATTGCTTTTTCGGGATTTCCTCATTGGATCTCGCTGAGCAGCGGGACATCAGCTTTCTGGGAAATGCGAAGTATGTCACGCAGTTCCAGCAATCCAAGGCTGGTGCCTGTTTGGTGGCGCCAGACGTCATCGATGGCCCCGACGGCATGACTTTGATTGAGGTAGTGAATCCTACGATGGCATTTTCCGCCGTCATCCAGCATTTCGCTCAAAAACAGCATGCCTTCGAACCGGGCATTCACCCGCGAGCGATCGTCGATCCCTCGGCGCGGATGGATCCGCACAAGGTATGCATTCACGCAGGTGTCGTGGTAATGGCGGGCGCCGTGATCGGTGACGGCACGGAAATCCATCCCAATGCCGTGATCGGTCGTGATGTGGTGATAGGCAATGATTGCTTGATCTATCAGAATGTCACCATCCGCGAGCGCTGCGTGCTAGGGAATCGCGTGATATTGCAACCGGGATCCGTCATCGGAGCCGATGGCTACGGATACGAATTTTCTGCCGGAAAACATCAGAAAATCCCGCAGGTAGGCATCGTCGAATTAGGCGATGACGTGGAGGTCGGTGCCAACACTACCATCGATCGCGCGCGTTTTGGCAAAACGGTCATCGGCGAGGGCACGAAGATCGACAACCTGGTGCAAATTGGTCACAATGTGCAGATTGGGAAACATTGTCTGATCATCGCTCTCACAGGCGTGGCGGGTAGCTCCAAGATGGGTGATTATGTCACCTGCGCGGCGCAAGTGGGCGTGGCAGGGCATTTGGAAATCGGAGATAAAGCCATACTGGCAGCCCGCACCGGAGTGACCACGGATCTGCCCGGCGGCGTGGCTTATCTGGGCAATCCTGCCCAGCCGATGAAACAAGAGCTCAAGTTGATGGCGATGCAGCGTCGTTTGCCCAAGCTCATCGATGAGGTCAAGGAGCTCAAGCGCCGCATCGACCCGGCATGAGTCGCCAGCGGTCCATGGCACTGTTCTGAAAAGAATTCATACCATCGAATTTCTCCTGAGTTGGCACGCCATGCGCTCATGGTGAAATGTAATTGTTTGGTTTTGGGTTATCCGACTGTTACACCAAAAGGGGCGGCGAATCGATCGTGCATCAAAGGATTCGCCGCCCTCTTTTTTGGGTCCACGCGCGCTTGATAGCAGCGAGCATCAAGGATTGATCTCAGTGCTACGAGTCGCCTCGGGGCTTGCATTTTTTGCGCTATCCCCTGCGGTGTTCATCCAATGCTCTAGGAAAAAGCGCTTCTCCTCGACCTGGATCCATTGATCGGAACGGCCCAGTAGGGGGCGCAGCGTGGTGCTGAGTTGCAAGGTTACCAGCAAAAACAATGCCGACCAGACGACCACGGGACCGGAGTTGACCTTACCGGAAGCATTCGCACAATCTTTGATGAAACGCAGTGAGAAAAACATCGCGACAATCCACGCCATCAATGCCAGGAAGCCGATGAATCCGAACGATGAGGTCGATTCCACAAAGATCCAAAGCGCTGGTGCTAGGCCGAGAAGCAGCATGCCACCCAGCGCCAGTGATCCCGTCAGGCAAAGCAGCAGGGACTTGGGAGAAAATCGTGCCCCTGCCAGTGTGCTGAAAACATAGAGACTGGGATAGCAAATCAGCGCGGCGAAGAGCATGCCTGACAGCACTTTCAGTGGTGCCAGCCACAATTGTTCATGACGGCTGAAGCAGCCCAGCACGAATCCAAATACCAGCAAGGACACACTTGCAATACCTAACAACTTAGTGAGGATTCCGCCGAAGGCAGGGCCATCGAACACGCGCGCCAGCTCATGTGGGCGGCGCAACAATGCTTCAAAAAGATCACGCAATCCCGGTTGGCTAGGAATCGGGACTTCGGGTTCTTGTTTTGGCTGCACGGGAATCAATGGCGGAGGTGTGATCGGATTTCCCGCATAGGCAGGGCCTTCATTCATGCTGTTTTCATTCATTGTCGGATTTGGTTGGGGTGATTCGTTTGGTGGAGAAAAAATAGTAGACCGGCAACGCCGTGAACCATAGCAGCACGATGAACTCGATCCAATGATCGCCGGCGATGCGGCGGAAGGAATTCCATACCGCTTCGTGGAAGGTGCCTTCCCATGCGTTAGGTCGCAGGAACGCCACCTCCAGTTGTGGCGAGCCGAAAAAAGGTCGCAAAATCCAAGAAAACTGCGAGCCCAGCAATCCATTGCCCGCCAGCCATGCGAACAAGGTTGGCAACGATCCTTTGTCCCCCGTGGCATGCAACAAACGGTGAAGATGGATGTTGGAAAAGATCCCGACGGCTGCGATCAGCAAGGTGTGGCTCAAGAGGTAGCCTGCATGGGCCGTGGCTGCATTCACGGCATCGGGGCGCGGTGCATTCCATGCCAGTCCCAGCGTCACAGGCGACAACGATGCCAATAACACCGCCGCGGTGGCAAAGGCCCACAGCAATGCCATCATCGAATCGCGAAATCCCATGCCGCCGTGCAGCAAGATGCCGAGAAGACCGTTTAACAACGCATTGCAACCGAGGGTAAGGAGGATCAACAGCGGCATCTTCAGTGCCACATAACCACCCATGGCCGGAGCTCGCCATGCGCCCACCGTGAATCCATACATCGCGAAGCCCATGATCACCACTCCCAGCAATCCCAACGCTTTGTGATTGGGCAAGGCGCGCAACCACTGCGGATCCGGACGCAAGATGCGATCCAGCAGATGAGTGACGCGTTGGAATGAGTGAGGCATGGCCAGCGATGCAGAAGAACGATTCAATTCCATATCAATCGCATGAAATCCTGATGAAGTTACGGTGAAATGTTCATGAGGGCAAGCCGATTGACTTTTTCCACTTCTGCTCGCGGCGCAGCCGCTTTGGACTGCTGCGAGAAATCGCAGCTTTTGCTTTGCGGGAAGAGGTGAGGGGGAAAAGAACGATCGTCCGTAGCGGAGAGACGCTGAACGAACGCAAAGCGGTGATGGCTCACCGCAGTCCAAAGCCTTCGGCTGGGCTTTCAACCTTCCAGACACCGAGAATTTTCCCGCGGTTCCATTGGCCGATTTTCTTGTGAATCTGCCCCATACGAAGATGGTTGTCATGCCATTCGCACCAATACGCGGAACCAGGAGGCATGAAGGAACCGGTGTTGATTACGAGTAGGTCGTCCCCATCCCACACGCCGCCACGATGGAAGTGACCACAAATCATGATTTCGCATGCGGGAAAATAGCGGGAAGTAAAGCATCGTGTTTCTGTAACCATCGTAGCCCAGGAGCGAAGCATGAACCAAGCGCGACCTGGTGGAGTGACGGCGTCCCACACGCGCGCGAGAAGACTTTTTTTGCGAGGATACGTGGGTGGCACGAGCAGGCGGGAGACTTCGCGAGCGAGAGCAAAACGCTGCTCGACGAGCTCTTGCGGATGGGCATCGATCAGCTCCCGGAGTATGTGCGCTTTTTGCATCGCCATGCGGCTCCAGGGTGCGACCTCCGGGAAGACAGCGTCGCCGTGCATGACGATGATTTTCCCGTCGGCCAGAGACAGGTGGTCTCGATCGCGTTGATCGGGATCATGATTGCCTGGCAGGGAAATGATATCGATGCCGAGTC
>JBJOMZ010000148.1:0-5279 GCA_046052105.1 Verrucomicrobiota bacterium
TGGCACGTCATCTTCACCAGTTCGGCTTCATGCATCTGGACTATCTCGATCTGGCAGACAAACTGCTCAAGGGCAAGGAGAGATTCGATCGTGTGATTCTCGACAAAAAGATCGAAAGTCGCGAGCGTTACATGAAGGGCCTGCCCCGTCTTTGCGAGCAACTCAAGGCTATGCATGCGGACAACGATGACTTGTTCCGTCAGATGACCGCCAAAAATCCTCGTGGGCTGAAAAAACTTCAGGAGGAGTTCGCCAAGAATATTTCCAATCTCAACCGTCACTATGTGAAGTTTTACTTCAAGCAGAAGATCATTGAGGATTTCTGCGAGCGAGTAGACGAATATCAGCAAAAGTTCTGGAAATACGGTCGCAAGAAACAGACGAACGCTGATGACAAGGCGACGCAAAACATCGTGCGTGAGCTGCAGCAACACGCGTGGCATACCATCGAGACCTTTGATGAAGCACACGCCCAGTTGCGCCACTGGATGAAGATGGCTTTGAAAGCCAAAACCGAAATGGTCGAGGCTAACTTACGTTTGGTAATTTCGATCGCGAAAAAATACACCAACCGCGGACTTTCGTTCCTCGACCTGATCCAGGAAGGAAACATGGGGTTGATGAAAGCGGTCGAGAAATTCGAGTATCGCCGCGGATACAAGTTTTCTACGTATGCTACGTGGTGGATTCGTCAGGCTATCACTCGCTCGATTGCCGACCAGGCCCGCACGATCCGCATTCCGGTGCACATGATCGAGACCATCAACAAGCTCATGCGCGTGCAGAAGCAGCTGGTGCAAGAATACGGCCGCGAACCATCGCCAGAGGAAATCGCCGAGGAAATCCATCTGCCTGTCGAGCGTGTCCGCGCCGTATTGAAAATGGCACAGCAGCCGATTTCATTGCAAGCGCCGGTGGGCGATAGCGACGATACGTCTTTCGGTGACTTCATCGAAGACAAGTCTGCTGACAATCCGATGGAGGAAGCGGGCTTTTCGATGCTTAAAGACAAGATCAAGGATGTGCTGGACAGCCTCACCGAACGCGAGCGTGAGGTTTTGGAGCAACGTTTCGGGCTCAAGGATGGCTACTCGCGTACGCTGGAGGAAGTGGGGCGCCAGTTCCAAGTGACGCGCGAGCGGATTCGTCAGATCGAGGCGAAGGCTCTTCGCAAGATGCGTCACCCCACACGCATTCGCAAGCTGGAAGGTTTCATCGAACTTCCCGGCGCATAACGTTTACGGAGATTTCTCCTCATGTCGGACAAAAACATCATCCCGAAGAAGGTCATCTACCGACTTTCCACCTACCTCCGCTGTCTGCAGCGTCTGGCGGACAACGGGATCGAAACCGTAAGTTCCGGCACCTTGGCGAAAGCGGCGGGAGTGAATTCTTCCCAGCTGAGAAAAGACATCACTTACCTTGGGCAGTGGGGAACCCGAGGTTTGGGGTATCCTGTGGAGACACTGGTGAGCGCCTTACGTGATGCCCTACGGCAGGAAAAGTTGCAGCCCGTGATTCTGGTGGGCGCGGGCAATCTGGGTTCGGCGTTGTTGCGTTACCAGGGCTTTCAAAAGGAGGGTTTCGAGGTGGTGGCAGCCTTTGATGCGGATCCTGCTGCCGCACGCAATCGGGGCGTTCATGTTCCGCTCTATTTGGAAGAAGAGATGGAAACTTTTTTGGCGCAAAACCCGGTGCGCCTTGCCATTCTGTGCGTGCCGGCCGAGTTCGCCCAAGGCGTCGCAAACCGATTGGTGAGAGCTGGCATTCAGGGTGTTTTGAACTTCTCGCCCGCTGTGCTGGAAGTGCCCAAGGAAATTGTGGTCAATAGTGTCGATCTCGCCTCCGAACTGGAGAACCTGAGTTACTTCATTCGCGGGTGATGGCATTCCTGCGGGCGGTGGATCCCGACCCGACTCAGGTTTATTTTTGATGATTTGCAAAATTGTCTTGCCAATTTGTCGTGATTCGCAGAGAGTCGCGCCCCGTTTCGGGGCGTAGCTCAGCCTGGTAGAGCGCCTGCTTTGGGAGCAGGAAGTCGTCAGTTCGAATCTGGCCGCCCCGACCAACATTTGTTGTAAAATTTTCTTGCCTTGCGGCAAAAAAATCAGCAACTTCGCCCGCGCCTTACGGGAAGCGTTAAGGCACTTTAACTCCGGTTTAGCTCAGCGGTAGAGCGGATGGCTGTTAACCATTAGGTCCTAGGTTCGAATCCTAGAACCGGAGCCATAAAGAACCTCGATTCCTCACGGATTCGGGGTTTTTTTGTGCCATGCTTGTGAGTAAGAGCGAATGCTCTGCGGCTTTTGATAGGGGAGACATGCTTCAAATATGTTGCATTTCTATCGAGCTCCAAACGATCGCTCGTTGCTGATTCTGCAAGGGAAAAAGTTTTCTCCTCAGCAAATTTCCTCACCAGGGAAAATTGCGGTTGCGCTTGCGGTTGATCGTGGAATTTGGCAAGTAGGGGCATGGACGATGAAACAATGATGCACTGCCAAGAGCCAACCCGTCAGATCGAAAGGCTCAGAGCCATCATGCATCGACTTCGTGCTCCTGGCGGGTGTCCGTGGGATGCCGAACAGACTCATGAATCTCTGATCAGCAACTTGATCGAAGAAGCCTATGAGTGTGTGGATGCGATTCGCAGCGGGGATAAGACTCACATGAGGGAAGAACTGGGCGATCTCTTGTTGCAGGTGGTTTTTCATAGCGAGCTGGCATCGGAGCGAGGGGATTTTCATCTGGATGATGTGGCTGCCGCTATTTCTGACAAACTCGTGCATCGGCATCCGCATGTGTTTGGAGATTCCCAAGTGCAGGGCTCCGATGCTGTTCTCGTTCAGTGGGATGCCATCAAGCGTGCGGAAAAAGGCGAGCAGGATCAACCCTATCTTCATGGTGTAGGGCGAGGATTGCCCTCGTTGTTGCGGGCGATGAAGTTGCAAAAAAAGGCTTCTAAAGTGGGATTCGACTGGCCGGATGATGCTGGAGTGATGGCCAAAGTGGAGGAGGAAATGCGCGAATTGACTCATGAATTTGAGAACGGCAACGAGGAGGCGTTTGCGGAAGAGTGGGGTGATTTGGTGTTCAGTTTGGTCAATTTGGCGCGAGTTCGCGGGATGGATCCTGAAGTCTTGATGGCTCAGGCTAATCAAAAATTTGAGCAAAGATTTGCCGCTATGGAGAGTTTGTTGCGCGAGTCCGGGCTGTCTCTTGCAGCGGCGACTCTCGAAGAAATGGAAGAGCGCTGGCAGAAGGCAAAGCGTCTTTCGTGCTGAAAATGTGCCATCGCGGGCTCACGGGCTCAGCATTATGGGGATACAACGAGTAACGCGCTTTTGATGATTTTTTTATGGAAATTTGTCATACGGGTGGTATATACAAAGTTGTCAAAACCAAGAAACCCCTGCCAAATTTTATCAAACCCCATTGTTATGCGTACAAGACACGTTTCTTTTAAGTTTGCCAATCGATCGCGTTGCCGCGGGTTTACGTTGGTGATCACGATCAGTCTGCTCGTGTTACTCACTTTGGTGGCAATGGGTTTGTTGTCGTTATCCACTGTCCAGCTTCGCACTTCCTCTCAGGGCGATGCCATGGCTCGTGCTCGTAGCCACGCGCGCATGGCGCTCATGATGGGGTTGGGGGAGTTGCAGAAGAGCATGGGACCGGACGGTCGTATTTGTACTACGGCTGAGCAGATGGGTGTCACGGGGACGCATGCGAATTGGGTAGGGGTGTATGATGCCTGGGATGCGAGTCGAGGTGTCATATCGAGGCCTGCTCCGACTTTTGTGCAGTGGTTGTCGGGATCGCAAGACCGTATCTTGCAGCGTCAGCGAGATTCTGTGCGATCGCCGGTCAGCAATGAAGTGACCATCGTGGGACAGGGGAGTCTCGGTGCAGCAAATGCCGCAGATTCGGTTACCGTGCCGCGCATTTCCGTCAATCAGCCTTCGGGTGCGGGGCAGTCGGCTTGGTGGATCGCTGACGAATCCATGAAGGCTCATGTTGTCTCAGGATCTTCGCGTAACCCGCTGCTGAACAGTAGCGAGGAACTGATTGCCGCGAATGCCGGGGTTGCGGCGAGTTCCGGGATTCTCAAAAATTTGGGCGAAATCGCGGTCAATGCTCCTAGTCGCGGATCCTACATCACGCACTCGCAACTGGCATTGAAAAATCAGCAGTCGCGCGCGCTTTTTCACGATGTGACGACTCACAGTCTCGGTTTGCCTGTCGATGTGACTCGCCGGCGCTTGAAATACGATTTTTCTCTTTTTTCCGTATTGCCGCGTCAGCAGGTGGCGAATCTTCCTCTCTACCGTGCGGATGGCCGTATCAACAACTTTGTCAATGCAGGCGGTCGGGTGAATAACGACAACGACTTCAGTTTGCTGGCGTCCGATCCTCTTTCCAACTTCGGCAATCCCACCACCCAACCCGGCATCAATATGGAAGAGCTCTGGATTCATGCCAATCTCTACCGCAACATCCAGTGGAGCGGCAGCATGCCCACCCTCACGGCCATGGCAGGATCGGAAAATCCATCGTCTCCCGATTTCCGTCGTCGCGCCCTGGCGGATCCGTGGTTCAATTATGGCAAGCCGGTGTTTGCTTCGGTTCAGTTCGTGTTTTCCTTTGTCTCTCGTCCGGAAGTCAACAACCCAGCGAAATTCCGCATGTTGATGCAGATGGACGCCTTGGTAAAGGTCTGGAATCCGAATAACGTTCGCGTGGTCGTTCCGCCCGGCGCGAGTTACGCGGTTCAATTGTTATCCGTGCCGTTCAAGGTGCAGTGGTCGATCACGGGTAGCCCTGCGGGCACTCCTGCCTTGCCGCAATCGGGCCTTGGAAATAACACATACGCGTTGAATCGAGGCAACTGGCCAAGTTCGATGAACTCCACTGGCCAAGCAACGTTCGGCCATACGACGTTTCAATGGTTGAGGGGTAATATCGGCGGCTTGGCACAATCCGGCACGAGCATCGGCTACACATTGGAGCCCGGAGAGTGTAAAATTTTCGGTTATGATCGAAACATCACCAATGGTGGAACTGGAGATCCCAATGTGAATCTCTCTCCCGGTTGGGGACCAGGTCGACAATTGCTCGTGAACTCGGATTTTGGAGCCCGCAATTTAAATCCTACCGATATGATCGAATTCATTGTGACTCCTGATGTGGATTCGATCGGTTCTTCAGGCAACCGGAGCTACTGCAACAAATGGATTGGGCTGCGCGCCGCTGGTTCTTTGGCATCCGGTGGTAACGGCGGT
>JBJOMZ010000149.1:0-5172 GCA_046052105.1 Verrucomicrobiota bacterium
AAGGAAGTTTTTGAACTTCTCGGTTTTCTGCGCAGCTTTGTTACCGCTGACGATGCCGGTGATGATCTCGGAGGGAGCAGTTTTCAGCTCGCCTGCATAGACCACGCCGGAGGTGCCGTCGATGGAGAGGAAATCGCCTTCTTTGAAGGTGAGGCCGGAAACCTTGACGGTTTTCTTATCGTAGTCGATGTCCAGAGCGCCAGCGCCGCAGATGCAGACTTTGCCCATTTGACGAGCAACGAGAGCGGCGTGGGAAGACACACCACCTTTGGCGGTGAGGATGCCCTCGGCAGCGATCATGCCGCGCAGGTCTTCCGGAGAAGTCTCGTTGCGGACAAGAAGTACTTTTTCACCGGCTTGCTCGGCGAGCACGGCGCGGTCGGCATTGAAGTAGATTTTGCCTGAAGCGGCGCCTGGACCGGCGGGAAGGCCGGTGGCGATGGATTTGGCTTTCTTGACCTCGGCGAGGTCGAAGATGGGCGCGAGCAATTGGTCGAGCTGATCGGCGGGGTTGCGCAGCACGGCGGTTTCCCAGTCGATGAGTTTTTCTTTCACCATGTCGGCAGCAAACTTCAGAGCGGCGGCGGCGGTGCGCTTGCCGTTACGAGTTTGCAGCATGAACAACTTGCCGCTTTGAATGGTGAATTCGATGTCCTGCACGTCCTTGAAGTGCTTCTCGAGGATACCGCGCACTTTCATCAGTTCGGCGAAGGCCTTGGGCATCGCTTTCTTGAGTTTGGAAACGGGCTCAGGGGTGCGGACACCGGCCACCACGTCTTCGCCTTGGGCGTTGATGAGGAACTCACCGTAGAATTCGTTGACACCGTTGGCGGGGTTACGGGTGAAGGCCACGCCGGAACCGGACTCTTTGCCGGTGTTGCCGTAGACCATGGCTTGCACGTTAACGGCTGTGCCCCACTCGGCAGGGATGTTGTATTTGCGGCGATAAACGATCGCGCGGTCATTCATCCAGGAGCTGAACACGGCACCTGCGGCACCGCGGAGCTGGTCCCAAACGTCATTCGGGAAACCTTTGCCAGTGCGCTGTTTGACGAGTGCTTTGAAACGCTTGACCAGTTCTTTTTGGTCGGCAGCGGTGAGATCGGAGTCGATGATGTCCTTGCCGTATTTTTCGTGCTTGAAGCCTTCGATCACGACCTCGAAGGGCTCGTGGTCTTCCCCTTCGCGCTTTTGCACACCGAGAACGACGTCGCCGTACATCTGGATGAAACGACGGTAGCAGTCCCAAGCGAAACGCTCATTTTTCGTGGCGGCGACGAGAGCCTCCACGGTTTGGTCGTTGAGACCGAGGTTGAGAACGGTGTCCATCATACCGGGCATGGAGTCACGGGCTCCGGAGCGAACGGCGACGAGGAGAGGCATTCCCGAAGTGCCGCCGAATTTGGCGCCCATGATTTTTTCCATGTTGCTCACGCCTGCTTCCATTTGTGCTTGCAGGGAAGCGGGGTAGGACTTCTTATTAGCATAAAAATACGTGCAAACTTCCGTGCTGATGGTGAATCCTGGAGGCACGGGGAGACCGATGCGGGTCATTTCTGCGAGGTTCGCGCCTTTGCCGCCGAGCAGGGCTTTTTGGCTGCCATCACCGTCGGCCTTGCCGGCACCCCAGGTGTAAACATACTTGACGGACTTGCCTCCCTTGGCGGGGGCTGACTTTTTCGCGGCCTTGGTGGCCTTTTTTGCTGCTGCCATAATTCAACGTAATGATAGTTGTGGGTAGGTGACAGATGGGCAAAGCACTGTGCTAACCCCTCTGACGCGCGCGGAGAATACCTGCCAGAACAAGACTGTCAATCCGACAGTTGCGCCTTTTTCTGGATTTTCCACCTTGATTGCATTCCATATCGACGCGTGAGACGTGCTCTCCACGGTAAAATTTGTGCGCGGAAGTCGATTTTTTTAAAAAAATGAGACTTTCGCGAAAAAACTTGCGGAATTTCGAAGTTGACACGGGGTGGTTTCTTTCATATTACCTAATTGTCAGACGCACCCAATCTAACGCCATGATACGGATCTCTCAACCATCGAATTTGGAATTGCAGGCTCTTACCGTGTTGTGGCATCAGGGCCCGTCCACGGTAGCCAAGGTTCTGGAAGAATTGCCCGACGGTAAAGAGAGAGCCTACACCACCGTGTTGACGGTGATGCAAAACCTCGAGAAAAAAGGTCACGTGCGTCGAGTGAAACATGGACGTGCTCATGTGTATCAAGCGGCGCATTCGCAAAAGTCCGTGGTATCCGAGGCCGTTGAGGAATTCGTGACCAATACCTTTGGTGGTAGGTTAGGGGAGGCAGTGATGGCCCTTCTCGTATCCGGTGCATTGAGTGCCGAGGAGAAATCAGAAATCTCTCGTCATCTCAAGCAAAGCAAAACATTGGCTGTGAAAAAAGCTGTGAAGAAATCCACGCCCGCCGCCAAGAAAGTTCCGAAAAAGGCCACCAAAAAGCCCGTTGCGAAATCGGCAAAACGCTGATCGTGAAATGGTTTCAGCGCGCTTCGATCTGATGCAAGCGCAGCATCGACGCTTCGGGCCATGGCTCGGGTCGTGGTAGATCGCGGTTGGCTGGCAATGTTTCCCAACGTAGCTGGTAGCGTGTCGCGGGATCTGGGCTCATGCCATCGTCGCCTTTGCTGCGAATTTGCAATCCAGGGAATTTCCCTTCGACTCGCGAGAGTATCGCAGGACTCCGCGGCTTATCGATTTTTCCGGTAGCTTTGAGACTTTGGGGATCCAATTTCCAGGTCCCACTGCCGAATTCCGTATGACGGTATTGTTGCGTAAGGCTGCCATCCGCCTCGGCTTTCACCGCATCCAAACGGATTCCGAAATTGAGCGTGCCTCCTCCGGAAAAATCCCAGCGCCAGGGCCAATCCGCAATCTGCGAGAACTTCCATGCGTCGTTTTCCCAGCGCGCGTTCCACGGTTGTGTGAATCCTTTCGCATCGTTCTTGTGGTAGCTGAGGATGACACGGCCTGCGGCGTCAAATCCGATCGAATGGTTGCCATTGATAAGTCCACCCTGCACAGGGATGGGATCCACTACCGCGCCGTCGTTCAGTCGGATCGGCAGCGTTAATGCTTTGCCTGATGCGGTTTGCCATTGAATGAGATCTTTGCTGCGCGCATAGCTGAGGTCGTGATTTGTCGAGGCATCCGGTGTTTCTCGCCACACCCACGACAAATGGAAATAACCATCGGGCCCGAGTATGGGGCCGGAAAAGTAGGCATTGCGCTGGCCTTCGCCATCCGTGAGCGGTCGTTCCAGCATGCGTTTCCACGTTTTGGTTTTGAGATCGTATTGATTGATGATCTGGTTGCCATTGCCACTGCTGCCATCGCGATACATGAAAATCAGTTTTCCTTCGGGACCTCGCAAAAATTTCGGATAGGTGGTGCGCTCTTCCTGATCTCCTACCATCTGTGGGATACGGCGCAACGATGAGGCATCAAAAGGTCTTTCGCTGCGGAAATAGTTCAATGGCACACAGTGCATGTCACCACTGAGGTGCAGATAACCTTCGTCATCCAGGGTCATGGTGAGGTAGTTGTGGCTGTCCCATTTGGTGGTGATGGGCAGCTTGGTGAATGTCCACACGCGCTCATGCAATTTCCTCTGTGCCACGGTCACTTGCCGCTGCGCATCGTAAAATGCCACGAACTGATGAGGTGCATGTGTGAGAAGACAGAAATCCACAGGATGCGCGGCCCACACGGGAGCGATGTCGACGCTTTCACGCAAAGTCGATCCTTCTGTTGGCTCGGCTCGCACAACAGGCAACAGCAACGATGCGAATGCGATGGCGCAGCCACGTCTCCATGAGACGAACAGGGGGAGTTTCATGGCGATAGATACGTCCCAAAGCGATCCAAACTTACGCTGGATCGAAAAGAGTAACTAATCTTTTTTGTTAGATCCGCGCAGTTCCCCGATGCGGGCGACAAGTGCTTCGGCTCGGTCGAGGTTTCTGGTTCGCAGGCTCATGCCGCCTGCTGTGGCGCGTTCTTGGGTCAGAACCTCCTGGGCATCTGCGAGAGCTTTGTCATATTCTTTCATCGCCAGATAGACCTGGGCGCGTGCGCGCAGGTGCTCCAAGCTGGGAGGTGGCAATTTGACATTTTTCTTTTTCGGATCGGTGGAAACTGGCGGCTCGGTCGGAGCGTGACGGAATGCAATTCGTTTGGCCTCCTCGATGTCGCCGCGGGCGATGGCTTCACGAACAGCTTTTTCGTCATGCCATTCGATGATATTGGGAATGGTTTGATTTTGTTGGCTGAGGCTCGAAATCGCGGCGGCGATGTTGCCATCGGGTTTGACGAGTATGAGATTGCATGCACCCGGCTCGTTGAGCAGGCCGAGCTGGGTAGTGAGGGGATGGTCGAGGCCACCGGGCATCAGATAGACGGGGCAAGCGACATCGGCCGTGATATAGCCGGTCTTCGCGCGCTCGGCATTGTCTTCCATGAGTGCGACTGCGATCTGTAGGTCATCGTTGCCTCGTTTGTCGGTAATGAATCTTTTCAGTTGCACGAGTTGATTGGCCAACCCTTTGGCAAGAGTTGTTTTTTCGCTGGGCACGGTGGATGGAACGACGAGGATGAGCCATTTGCCGGCGTATTCTTTGGATAGAGTGACAGTTTTTCCAACGAGTAAGGGCAGCTCGGCCTTGAAAGGGCGCACGGCGTCTTCCGGTTGTCCGAGGGTTTGAAAGTAGGACTCGCGGCGCCCAAAGGACCATCCGGCGGTAAAAGGAACCTGATGCAGCCAATAGCGATGGTGACGATCTAACAGAATTGCGACAACGGGTGCGATGGCGGTCTCGTTCGCATGTTTTTCAAGGATGAGGGAACGGTATTTTTCGTGGAGTTCACGGTCGGCGGTCTCCAGTGCTAGCAAAGCGGCGGCGGCGAGAGCCGTGGCGGGCGCCTTTTCTCCACCGAGTTTGTTGATAAAGTCGGCAATGAGGGCGCGGCCATTGGCCTCGGGTAAACGCAGTGCTTCACGGGTGATGGTGAGAAGGGGTAGCACCTTAGCCTCAGGGTCAGAGCGCGTGATCGACAGAGATTCCTTCTGGGCTGCATGCAGGTGTTCGCGATTTCCGGTGAACTGCCAGAGGTTGTTGAGTGCGGCGATACGATAGTGTTGCAGCAT
>JBJOMZ010000150.1:0-5169 GCA_046052105.1 Verrucomicrobiota bacterium
ACGTGGTGGTGCGCTTTTGTTGCCCAATCATGTCACCTGGGCCGATGCTTTTTTTGTTTCCGCAGCCTGCCCGCGTCCGGTTCGATTCGTGATGTTCGATGCCTTCATGCAAACCAAAGGAGTGGGCTGGTTTGCGCGACTTTTCGATACGGTTCCGATTTCGCCAAATCGTGCCAAGGATGCCATTCGTTTGGTGGGGGAAGCTCTCGAAGCAGGAGACGTGGTTTGTTTGTTCGCCGAGGGTGAGTTGACGCGCACTGGTTGTCTGCAAGAGATCAAACGAGGCTTCGAACTGATGGCTAGAAAGTCGGGTTCGCCGCTGATTCCCGTCTGGATTGATGGTGCCTGGGGATCGGTCTTCTCGTTCGAGAGAGGGAGGTTTTTTAAGAAAGTTCCCTACCAATTGCCTTATCCTCTGACTGTGGTGGTTGCCGAAGGCATTTCGGCACGTGATGCCTCAGTCGATGTCCTGCGTGGTGCTTTGCAACGGTCTAGCGCCATTGCCTTGGCACACCGCTCGCAAAATCTCTCGCATCGCAAGCAGCAGCAGGCTCATTGGTGGATCAATGGTCTGCAAATCGGGCAGGTCAACGCCTTGCCACGCCGTGCCGATTTGTGTCTATGGGAGCGTGATCCTATGGCGCAGCACCTGTCTTGCATCCACACGGGGTTTGCCGGGATTTTTCGCAACCGTGTGTTGATGGGGGGGAGCGATGTGATCACTACCGCGATTCGGATTGGCGGCAAGGCCACACGCGAGATGTTGTCGGAAGCTGGTTCCGATGCTGTCGCGGGAGTGTTCTACGACTTCGAGTATGAACCAACTCCCATGCCATCGCAAATTTTGCACTGCCATTGTCATCAAATTGATGGCGTGGTAGTTGCCATGTCGATGCCGAATCCCCCTGCGGGTGCGGAAACCAGCAATCCCCAGTTGGGCGCGCGCATGGGCACGGTTGGTTTGATGTTACCCGGTTTTTTTGTTGAGCATTCGGCCGACAAGCTCATGACCCTTCACGGTCCGGCACTGCCGGAGCAGGGGATTTCTCTGCCCGCTGGTTCATCTTTGGATGAACTCGGATTTCTTTCCATTCCATCAACAAGTGTATGAGTGCCAACATTGCGATTGTATTGGGTTCCGGATTGGGCGGTTTTGCAGAACAGATCGCCGTGGAACGGGAGGTCTCTTTCACCGATGCCGGCATCCCAGAATCTCGTGTTTCGGGTCATGCAGGTCGATTTCTGCTGGGTGATTTCGCCTCTACGAAAATGTGGGTGATGCAAGGCCGGGTTCACTTGTATGAAGGACATTCTGCCCAGCATGTCACCGCCGGTGTCCGCTGGCTCGCCGAGCAGGGAGTCAATCGATTGATTTTGACCAACGCTGCGGGATCCCTCAACCCGGCATTTCCTCCGGGGGAGTGGATGATGCTGAACGATCACCTGAATTTGACAGCCACCTCACCCTTGGAGGGATCGGCGCATTTCATCGACATGAGCGAAGCGTATTCTTTAACGTGGCGTCGACACATGCGCGAATCGGCCCAAAGCATTGGGATGCCGTTGCACGAGGGCGTTTACGCCGGATTGCGCGGTCCGCAGTATGAGACACCCGCGGAAATTCGCATGCTGCGCGCCATCGGCGCCGATGCCGTGGGCATGAGCACGGTGCTGGAAGCGCTGCAGGCTAGGGCGCTCGGGTTGGAACTTCTGGCTTTTTCCTGTCTCACCAACTGGGGTGCTGGTTTGTCCGCGAACGGTCTCGATCATTCCGAGGTTCTCGATACAGGAAAACGGGCTGCGACTCAGATGATGCGATTGTTGTCCGTCGCTTTGGCTGCGGATGGGCCCTGACCGTGCTCTATAGCATGGCGGAATAATCGCGTGACTTTTGGTATGATTCGTGCATGTTGATGGTATGGAGCAAACGGCAGGAAAACAATCCCCCCATCGCGGTCTCAATCTTCGCGTTGAGCCTGCGTCGATTGAGGATTTGCCGGAACTGGTCGCGCTGACGATGGATTTGTTTGCCCATTCCGGCGATCTGCGTGCCGATTCTCAAGTGCAGGAGCACGGACTGCGCCTCATCCTGGAGCAGCCAGCACGAGGCCGCATCTTCGTATTGCGTTCGGACGATGCGATTTTCGGCATGGTCAACCTGTTGTTCACGATCTCCACGGCGATGGGCGGATTCGTGATTCTTATGGAAGATGTGATTGTGCACCCGGTTCATCGTGGCCATGGTTATGGCACCATGCTGATTGAATACGTGCTGGATTTCGCCAAGAAAAAGGATTTCAAGCGCATCACTTTGCTCACCGATAAAATCAGTGCGGATTCACAGCATTTCTTTAAGAAAATGGGCTTCGAATATTCCAGCATGATTCCGATGCGCCGCATCATCTGATGAGATCATGAACACGGTTGAATCGGATGCTTTTGCCGTGGCCATGTTGGTCGTAATTTTCAGTGGCTTGGGCGTTATAGGGTTGCTGTTGTGGTGCATGCGCTGGCGATCATCTCGGCGCGACCACCACGTCGATGCTTTGCTTGAGGAAATCGCCGAGGAAGCGAGGAGCCCCGTGGCACATCAGACAAAACACGAATCTCGTGCCGATTGGGAACGGGATGCCGACTGGTGGAAAAACCAGTCATCGGGTTCCTGAGAGACGCGCGCGAGGGAACGAGCATTTCCTCCTCAAGTTCTGGGATTTGCTTTTGACCTGAGGCTCTGAATTCCACATGCTCGCACGGCGTTATGAAGTGTCCCAGGTGCGTGCAGAAAATCCATCGTGGAGCGGAGTCTTGTCCGCGCTGTGGTTTCGCTGTCGACCTTGCAGACGAGATGTTTGCCGATATCCCGCGAGCCATGCCCGCTTTGGCGGATCGCGCGGGTCTATTGCGCTTGGTGGAGCGAAATCGAGCGAAGCGCGCGATGAGGCGTTTTTCCTCCCGCTTCCCTGAATTGTTTTTTGCGGTATACACTGGCGTTTTCCGCAATCACGAAAGCCTACGCATCTGTGGTTTTTGGGTTCTCAACCGAACACATCTGGAGAATCAGTCGGATTTGGGCAATGAATCCTGCGTGCTGTTGGTCATGGATGCCGAGAGAAAAGCGGCAACTCTGAGTTTCGGATATCGTCTCGATGCCTATCTTACGGAGGATGACACCTTTTTCTGTCTGGGCAAAGCGCATCCCCATTGGTTGGAAGCCCGCTACGATGACGGCATTGTGGCATTGATCGCCGCGTTGGAAAAAATTCTCATAAGGCGCGCAATCCAAGCGAAGCGCGATCCTCTCAAGTTTGCTCGTCGTGTCCTTTCATCTGACGCAGTGAGGAAATGGAGCGCTGCACGCAACGCCACCGATGATCCAGCGCACGAGGAAAATCATGCGGGGAAGGGGGAAGAATCATGATGCGGCACGGTTGGCTGTTCTTCGTTTTTGTTTGTCCAATGCTGGCTTTCAGTCAGATCGATGCGACATCACCCATGCCGCGTTGGTCCGATCAGGATGTCCAGCGATTGTTGGATGGCGAGGATGTGCTCTCTGACATGCTATTCCGTCCTATCGCGGAATCCGATCTCACACCACCGGTCATGGAAGGGGTGCGATTGCCTCCGGTAGATGCGGAAGATGAGATCGTTGAGAAGGAATTGTCCGAAGAGGATCTAATCAAGTATTTCTCCCGCAAACCGGAACGTTTTCTCACCGACCCTCAAAAGTTTCTGAGTCGTCAGGAATATCGCGATCGTTTGAGTTTTTTGAAGTATCACGATAGCGATTCGAATGTGGGATTTTACGTCTATTTATTCGATGGATCGCAGCAAGTTCCTGAAAAAAACCAAATCGCTAGCGTTTGGCAGCAACACTTCGCCGATGATGGGCCTACGGTGCTCGTTTTTTATTACATGGGAGATCCGTCACGCAGCGAAGTCTGCGCCAGTCCCGATCTGATCCAGTCCGTGGGCAAAACCGAGTTGGAACGAGCGCGTCAAAGTGCGATTCATCTCGCCAGGGTGAAAAGTCAGGCAGTCGATCAGCTCGACGGGTTTTGCGAGCAAATGTCCAACCGGATTTACTGGATGGAAAAAGCCTTGGAAGCGGGGGTGGTCGCACCGCCCGATGAGAAAGAGCAGGACACACAAGTCTCGATGGCTCAGCGCTTATTGGTAGACGCGCGCGAGTGGTGGGTCAGATGGCAATGGACTGTGGTCAACGTGACTTGCTTCATGGCGGGCGCGATGCTCCTTTACGGGTGGCAACGCGCGCGGAGGCGTTACCGTTTTCCGGTGCTTGATGTAGCGCATCGTCTTGAAGGTGAACGCGGCGCAGGGGTGGGAGCGGTGATTTCCTATGCCAATCGATATGTTTCGGCTCAGGCGCAGCGTGAAAAGCCACCGAATGAGTGGGATCTTCTTTGATTCGCTGCATCCGCACATTCTGTTCTTTGATCATCGGCTTTTGCTTTGTTTTGACCTTTGCCCGATTTGCGTTATGTAATTGCCCATCCAATCACTGATTCAACCATGGAACTCACACAAGAAGCATACGGCACCTGGAGCGGCGGCAGATTCATGCACTACGGCGAAATGTTAACCGAGGAGCGTTTCATCGACTCTCTCCGTCTCGCCTACGATTCCGGTTTCCGCACTTTTGTCACTGCCGATGTGTATGGAAATGGTCGCGCCGATGATCTGTTAGGAAAGGCGCTCGATGGCGTCGATCGCTCGACTTATTGCTTGGTGGGGATGCTTGGCCACGATTTCTACGAGGGCCAGCGCAAGGGCAATACGGGCTATCCTCGGTTCACCGACCCTGAACTGCGCGGTCCGGAGCAATACGCCAGCTACCTTCGCATGGCTTGTGAAAAATCTCTCGAGCGATGCCGCACTTCGCATTTCGATCTGGTCATGCTCCACAATCCCGATGAGATCGGATACACTCACGAGGCTGTCTGGAACGGCATGAGTGCGCTCAAGAACGAGGGTTTAACCAAAATGCTCGGCACAGCTCCTGGTCCCGCTAACGGCTTTACCCTCGATACCATTCACAACATCGAGAGATTTAAGGGTTTGATCGATTGGACCATGGTCATTCTTAACCCGCTGGAGCCATGGCCTGCGGGGCTAGCGCTCAATGCCTACGCGCAACATGGCGTCAAAGTA
>JBJOMZ010000151.1:0-5151 GCA_046052105.1 Verrucomicrobiota bacterium
CTGCACTTCCTTCACCGTTTCTAACGAGGCAAGGAAATCCTCTTCCGTCTCCGTGGGGAAACCGACGATGATATCGGTGGTGATCGCCAAGTCCGGACGCGCGGTTTTCATGTTGCGGCAGATTTCTATGAACTTCTCATGGCGATACGGGCGTTTCATCAGTTGCAAGATCCGGTCCGAGCCACTCTGCATCGGAAAATGGATGTGCGAGCACAGCTTCGGCAGATCGACAAAGGCCTGCACCAGGTCATCACGGAAACCGATGGGATGCGGCGAGACAAAACGGATGCGCTCCAAGCCATCGACCTCATGCACCGCTTCTAACAACTGCACGAAGGGCGACTTGCGGGCGACGATGGGAAACTCGGTGCGACCGTAGAGATTGACGATCTGACCTAACAAATTCACCTCTTTCACCCCCTGACCGACGAGGCGTTTCACCTCATCGACGATGTCCGCGATCGGCCGGCTGCGTTCCTTGCCGCGGGTATCCGGCACGATGCAGAACGAGCAGCGCATGTTGCAGCCCTGCATGATCGAGACGAAGGCACTGACCTGCCGGGTCTTGGTGAGGTGATCGCGGATGGTGTTTTGCGAACCGGCCTCCTCCTCCACATCGCAGACGCTTTCGCCGCGCAACGAATGCTCCGGCTGATCCATGCGCATTTCGAGACGGCGTTTCAAAATGTCATCCACATAGGAAAAAACCTTGTGGTACTTTTGCGTGCCCACCACCACATCGAGGTGCGGGATGCTGGCGAAGAGCTCGCTGCCGCGCGATTGCGCCATGCAGCCCATGAAGCCGTAGACCACATGCGGTTTGGTGCGGCGGATCTTGCCCATCTTGTTCATTTTTCCCAAGGCCTTTTGCTCCGCCTGGTCGCGCACCGAGCAGGTGTTCACCAAAATGGCATCCGCTTCCGTTTCATCGCCGGTCACCGTGTAGCCGCCCTCCGTGAACATGCGGGCCACCTGCTCGGTGTCCCGCTCATTCATCTGACAACCATACGTTTTGATGTAGACCTTGGGCATAAACACAGCGCGTTGACCGCGCGCAGGCCTAAGCAAACCCAGCGCCCCGTGTTTGACAAGCCGATTCACCACGCGTGACAAGATGATCTTCTCTCAGTTGATGCTTGAAAACTCACCTGCCCGCCCCTATGACACGGGCATGTCACATGTTCTCATCATCGGCGCGGGCGGCGTAGGCAGCGTGGTCGCGCACAAATGCGCCCAAGTAACGAAGGTTTTCAGCAAAATCACTCTCGCATCCCGCACGAAATCGAAGTGCGATGCCATTGCCGCCTCAGTGCTACAACGAACCGGCGTGAGCATTGCCACCGCCACCATCGATGCCGATGACGTAGCAGCCACCACCGCGTATCTCCAGAATCTCAAGCCCGACCTGGTGCTCAACGTCGCCCTGCCCTATCAGGACCTGCCGCTCATGGACGCCTGCCTTGCTGCGGGAGTCGATTATCTCGATACTGCCAACTACGAACCGCCCGATGTGGCGAAGTTTGAGTATTCCTGGCAGTGGGCCTATCAGGAAAAATTCCAGAACGCAGGACTCTCCGCGTTGCTGGGCTCGGGCTTCGACCCCGGCGTGACCAATGTTTTCACCGCATGGGCGCTGAAACATCACTTCGATGAAATCCACACGCTCGATATCGTGGACGTCAATGGCGGCAACCACGGCCACGCGTTTGCCACCAACTTCAATCCGGAAATCAACATCCGCGAGGTGACTGCACCCTGCCGTCACTTTGAAAACGGCGAGTTTGTGGAAACCCCAGCGATGTCACAACACCAGGGCTTCACCTGCCCCGATGGCGTAGGTAGCTATGAAATCTATCGCATGTATCACGAGGAACTCGAGTCCTTGGTGAAACACATTCCCACCATCAAACGCGCTCAGTTCTGGATGTCCTTTTCTCCGAACTACCTCAAGCATTTGGAAGTGCTGCAAAACGTCGGCATGACCCGCATCGATCCCGTCACCTACAACGGCGTGGAAATCATCCCGCTGCAATTCCTCAAAGCCGTGCTACCCAATCCCGGCGACCTCGGTGTTACCACCAAGGGCAAAACCTGCATCGGCAACATCATCACTGGCATCAAGGACGGCAAAGCCAAGGCAATCTACATCTACAACATCTGCGATCACGAAGCCTGCTTTGCGGAAGTCGGCTCGCAAGCGATTTCCTACACCACCGGCGTGCCGGCGATGATCGGCGCCAAACAAATGCTCGAAGGCACCTGGCGCAAACCGGGCGTCTGGAACATGGAACAATACGATCCCGATCCTTTCATGGCTGATCTGAATGTCCATGGCCTGCCATGGCAGTGCATCGACCTCAGCGCCGAGCAAGCGGCGAGTTTGACGGTGGCGTGAATCAGAGGATCAAGGTAGGTTTCACCTGAAGATGGATGCCGAGCGGGGCTCGGCGTTCCCAGGGGGGGCTTATGCCGAGTGATCTTGAATCATTGCAATTACCTGAGCGTTACTTCTTTTTTTCCGAAGCAGCATCTTTTTCTTTTGTATCGTTTTTTTTGACGGGATTTTCTTTTACCTCAAGCGAACAGAGACGACTGATTTCCTGAGGATTCCGGCAGGCTTCCGCCAGCAATTTCACGCCGTGGGCGGGCACACCGGTGTGCAAGGTGACATAGGCTGAACTACTGCGGTCTTTGGAAAGAGAGGAGATTTGCGAAACATGTCCGAGGACGTTGCCGCACTGGTCCAGCACCGCGGATCCGCTGCTGCCAGGGGCCCAGTCGGTGCTGAAATTCACACGCAGATGCCTCGCCACATCAAGTTTCTCTTTGTCACCGCCCTCGTATTTCTGATTCCAGAAAAAACGATTGATGATGCCATCGCTAAAGTAGCCCTGCTGACTCATGGGCGTGCTGTAACAAAAGGCCGCCGCACCTTGACGGGCCGAACCGTTGAGTGCCAGCGGCGCAAACTCCGCACCGGCGCAATGAAGGATCGCGGCATCCATGGCGATGCTGCGCGCAAGAACGGAAGTGACCGGATGCACATGGCCCTCGTGATCCGCCACGATCAAGTAACCTTCACGCATTTCCACCTGGGAATCCACCACATGATCGCAGGTGGCGACAACATCTTTCGCGATGGGATAACCGCCCGCCATATTCAAATGCCAATGATCGCAACGCGGGCAAAGATAACAAAAACCCACACGGAAATTGGCCTTACGGGCCGTGGCCGACACATCCTCCAAGGCCATGGACTTGGTCTGCACCGCTATGAGTTCAACTGGTTTCGGTTGCGGTTGTTGCAATTGCTTTTTGACCTCGGTGCGGGAAAGCAGCTTTTTTTCGGCGATCAGCTTTTTCGCTTTTTCGATGATGGCGGCATCCGCTTTCTTGATCCCGGCGATCGATTGATCCGCAATCGGGGTATCCGCGCTCTGCGAATGCAAAGAAGACACCGCCACAGCCATCGCTCCCAGAAGGGCGATCGGAGAAAAACGTTTCAGAATCATCCAGAAACAAACGGCACGCGGGTACGTTTTTGTTTCAGTGATTTCCCGATGCCCCCTACTCAACCGGCGATGCTCAGCTGATGCTTATGCACAGCGGGATTGACAATGTCCTTCACAAAACGTGCGGAAAGCGCGGTGGCATCACCTTGGCCAAAAATGTAAACACGTTGAGAAATGTGAAGATTTTTCAACACAAACGCATCGCCGGCACGACCACGATAGTAGCTCATGATCGCTTCTTTTTCCAAATCGAGCGCACCAGGTTTCATGCTGTAATCGAGATGAAACATGGCATCCTTGACCACGGGATCGGTGCCATCGGAAATCTCTTGGCTGACTTCATCCACAAGCACGGCACGGGCAAACGCACGCAACGCGGCCTCATCGCCCTCAAATTCGAAACGATAGGTGCGGCTGTGTTTCATGGTAAGCCCAGCTTGCATCGGGGTGTAGAGCAGGGCATCGGCATCACTCGCGTGTTGCCCGCGGCGGATCACTTCACATTCGTAGATCATGACAGTTCTTGCAGACGTTTGAGCACTTCTTCGTAGGCTTCCATCACTCCGCCGAGGTCACGACGGAAACGGTCCTTGTCCATTTTTTCGCCAGTGGAGATATCCCACAATCGGCAACCATCGGGGCTGATTTCATCGGCAAGTACGATCACCGAAGGATCAGTAGCGAGGCGGCCGAACTCGAGTTTAAAGTCGATCAAGCGCAGACCCGCCTGGGCGAACAAACCGGAGAGGAAATCGTTCACGCGCAGCGCTGAGGCGCGGAGAAATGCCATTTCCTCGGGCGTCGCGAGCTTCAATTCACGGATGTAATCATCGTTGACCAAAGGATCGCCGAGTTCATCGCTCTTCAGCGAAAATTCGATGATCGGTTGGGAAAAGGTTTGCCCTTCCGGTTGACCGGTGCGTTTGCAATAGCTACCCGCCGAGACATTGCGTATGATCACCTCGACCATGACGATCTCGACTTTTTTCACCAGCACGTTGGTGTCATCGATCTGCTTGACGAAGTGAGTGGGGATGCCCGCACGTTCGAGCTGCCCGTAGATCAGTGTGCTGATGGTATTGTTGAGGCGGCCTTTGTTCTCAAACTGTGCTTTTTTCTCGCCATTGAAGGCGGTGGCGTCGTTTTTGAACTCCATACGCAGGACCTGCGGATCCTCGGTGGTCCACAGGCGCTTGGCCTTGCCTTCGTAAAGTGCTTGCATGTCGGTGGTGTAGGTGGCGGCTGTGCGACGGTCAAGAACAAGCGTCGCGGGTGAAATGGATTAGAGATATTTATCAGTGCAGGCACCTTCCGAGGCGCTGGTGCAGAGTTTGGCGAACTTCGCCAAAACGCCGTAACGATAGCGTGGTTCCGGTTGCACCCACGCGGCACGGCGGGCGGCGAGCTCCTCATCGCTGAGTTTCACGTCGATGCGATTGGTGTGGGCATCGATGACGATTTCATCGCCATCGCGCAAGAGGGCGATGGTGCCGCCTACAAACGCTTCCGGAGTGATGTGGCCGACCACGAATCCGTGGCTGCCGCCGGAGAAACGTCCATCGGTGATGAGTGCCACGTCTTTGCCGAGACCCAGTCCCATGACAGCGCTGGTGGGTCCGAGCATTTCGCGCATGCCGGG
>JBJOMZ010000152.1:0-5082 GCA_046052105.1 Verrucomicrobiota bacterium
CACCATCACCTCAGCACTCGCTCCATTGTCGGAAGCAAAAAGAATGAGGGTGTTGTCATAGGCATTCATCGCTTTGAGCTGCGCGATGATGCGTCCGATCTCCTGATCCATGCGGTCAACCATCGCTGCGTGAATCGCCATCTTTGTGGCTTGGAAACGGCGCTGCTCCGCCGTGAGTTCGATCCACGGAAGCGGATTAAGAATTTCCCCATCGCCCAATTTTTCCCGGTATTCAGGAAACGGTGCGGGCGGGCCGACGTCTTTTTCCAGCGCGGACAAAGCGGTGCTCACGAGACCCATCTCACGCTGACGCTGGTATCGTCGCTCACGCATCTTGTCCCAACCGTCCAAGTATTGATGACGGTATTTCGCGATGTCCTGCGGTAAAGCATGCAAAGGAAAGTGTGGTGCGTGAAAAGCGATGTATTGAAAAAACGGCTGGTCAGGCGTTTTTTTCGCATGATCTTTCAGGCACTCGATCGCGTGATTCGCCGTAACGATCGTAACGTAATGTTCCTCGCCAACCTTTACCGGTTCCACCGCTTCGTCATCAAGAAATGATCCCGCTGTGGTGAAACAATTCCCGGGATTGTTGATATTCAGGGAACGGTCGAATCCACCATTCATGACCTTGCCATCGATATGCCATTTTCCCGAATGGTAGCTGCGATAGCCGGCTTTTGATAGATACGCGGGCAGCAACGGCGCCCAGGTCTGACGCCTCCCCATGACTCCCCCTCGCACGGTAGGCAGGGCGTCGCGATGGATCTGCTGAGCATAATATCCTGTCAGCAATGCCGAGCGCGTCGGCCAACAACGCGCGGTATTGTAGAACTGAGTGAATCTCACACCATCCTTGGCAAGAGCGTCAAGATTGGGCGTGGCGATTTCGCCACCGTAGCAACCAAGATCCGAATAGCCAAGATCATCGGCCAGAATGAGCACTACATTCGGCCTCGTAGCGGCATGCAGTCCCGAAAGAATGACCGATCCTAACAAGATTGTTTTGGAGAAAAAATGCATCAATGTTTGGACTTGAGTTGTTTTGTTCCGGGCACCACCGCGGCCTTATGCTTGCGCACAGCCTCATGGATCATGTTCATCACTTCCGGGTGCCGCGGCGCGACATTTTCGCGTTCTCCCGGATCGTCGCTCAGGTGATAGAGCAGCGGCGGTTCATGGGATTGCTTGGGCTCTCCGCCAAAGCCCCCTTGCGTATGAAAATGCGCCTTCCAGGGGCCAATGCGGCACGCGAACAAATGCGGACCGCGATAGAAAAAATAAGGTCGTTCTGGCAACGACTGTTGCTCAAACAAAAGCGCTGAAAGATTGGTGCCATCGAAAGCCAATCCCTCTGGCAGCTTGGCCCCCGCCATCGAGATCGCTGTGGGAAACCAATCCATCGCCTGCACCATCTGCGACGACACCGCAGGCTTGATACGGCCGGGCATCCACGCGAGACAAGGCACACGCATACCACCATCCCAGGTGCTGCCTTTGCCATCCCGCAAGGGACCTGCCGAGCCACCGCGCTCTCCCATGATCAACCAAGGACCATTGTCACTGGTAAACACCACGAGGGTATTTTCTTGAAGGTTTTCCTTGCGCAATGTGTCCAAAATTTGTCCTACACTCCAGTCGAGCTCTTCCACTGTATCGCCGTAAATCCCGGCCTTGCTCTTACCGCGGAATTCGTTGGAAGCGAACAAAGGCACGTGCGGAAAAGTATGAGCGAGGTACAGAAAAAACGGCTTGGTTTTGTGATTGCCGATGAACTTCACCGCCTCCTCCGTATAGCGTTTGGTGAGCTGTGTCTGATCCGCCGGTTGCTGCACAACCTTACCATCGCGCATCAAGGGTACATTCCAACCGTCGGCCGGAGGCGTTGCCGATGACGTTGCGCCCTTGGGCAGATCTTTGCGCGCATCCATGTCGTTCGAGTAGGGAAGACCGAAGCTGTGGTCGAAACCCTGATCCAGTGGGCGCGAGCCCTCGTGAATGCCAAGATGCCACTTGCCGATGTGCATGCTGGAGTAACCTTCGCCTCGCAACGCTTCGGCGATGGTGATTTCCGCAGGCGGCAACCCGCCTTCGGAGTTCGGGAAAAGCACGCGTTCCACGTCGCCACACATGCCACTGCGCAGCGGATAACGCCCCGTGAGTAGGGCCGCACGGCTGGGAGTGCAAACCTCCGCCGCTGAATAAAAATCCGTGAAACGCACACCCTCCGCCGCCATGCGATCGAGATGCGGCGTGCGGATTTTTTCCGCACCGTAGCAACCGAGGTCGGCATAGCCAAGGTCATCGGCGAAGATCAGAATCACGTTGGGTTTTGCAGCCGCATGAGCGGATTCACAAGCCAGAGCGATGCTCAACAATGGCATCCATAAAGAAAGTTTTTTGATCATTTTCATGGTTCTTGCAGTTGGTGAATGGTGCCATGCAGAATGCTGTCACCGATTTTCCATTCATAACATTGCGTGGGGGCGAGCTCGGGAATCTCCAACGTAATCGTGCGCTTGTCATCACTGAGTTTGCTGTTGGCAATGGACAGCGGCTTTTCGTCATAGTGCTTGGATCCATACTGCGCTGATCGTTTCAGGCTCCAGATCTTGAAGGAACAAGCATCGGAGGCGATGGCCTCGGTGAATGTCACTGTCATCCTTCCTTTCGCCGCATGAATGGCGATTGGCACAGCAACGGACTTGCTACCACGACGAATCCGATAGAGTCCGCCGGGCGATGTGGCATTGCCCGCCCAAGCAAACATCCCGCAACCATAGAGCGAGCCATCGTCACCAAAGCGCCCTCGCATGAGCCCCGACTCAAAAGCCGGCAGTGGCAACTCGCAGACCGCGCCCTGCCACTGCCCCTTCACTTCCTCGTGCGGCACAATGAACACCCGCCCCGTGCCGTAACTCAGATTCAGCAAGCTCCCCCCCAGATTGCCCCAGGCGTTTTTCGGCACCCACAACAACTCGGCGGGGCTGCGGTCCTTCGCGTTGGTCATCCACACCATGGGCGGCTGCATCGCGGCATCCGAGGAGTCCTTAACATCCGAGAATCCATACATATTGCCGTAAAATCCACCGGGCTTCACGCGATTGATCCGGTTTTTCGGCGTCCAGTGACCTTCCTGGTCGGTGACAAAAAAACTCCCGTCATCATTCAAGCAAACCCCATTCGCCGCGCGGAATCCATTTGCTACGATTTCCGTAGTAGTTCCATCCGCAGATACTTTCAGCAAGGTTCCGTGCTGCGGCACCACGCTATCGAGCGCATGACGCGCGGATTTGGCATAGTAGAAATTGCCCTCCTTGTCGTTCTGCAAGCCCATCGCAAATTCATGGAAATGTTCCGTTACTTGCGCATCGTTGTTGAAGCAGGCGACCTGGTCGATTTCCCCATCGCCATTGTGATCGATGAGTTTCGCAATCTGATCGCGGCAGGTGATGAACAGTTCCTCGCCGCGGAATTTCACGCCCAGAGGTTGGAACAAGCCACTGGCGATGCGACGCCATGTCAGCGTGGCGGGGGCTTTTTCCTTGATGCCATCCACACGCCATACATCGCCATTCCACATCGCCACGATCGCACCTTTTCCATCCGGAGTGAAATCAAAGCCACCGGGCCGCATCCAGCTGTGATAGGGATTTTCGATAGGCAACGGAAATTCATCGGCGACAAATGGCGCGTCTTCCTTGCCCGCCACCGAGGTGGTGGTGACCGTGGCGGTGGATTGCGCCGGCCCGCCTTTTGTCAGGGCAACGAGATCAATCGTTTCAGGCATCGAACGGGCAAGCGCGGTGATCGATGCCACATCGGCACGGGATAGGAAAAACCGCACCTTCGCCTGACTGGGCAAGCTGGCAACCCAGTAGCCGCCTTCTTTGGTCAGGGTGCCCTCACCTTTCATCACCACCTCTAACGAATCCGGCGCCACGCGCAGCTTCAGCATTTGCCATGGCGCGAGCCCGTGAATCGTGCGAACAAACACCGGCTTGTCACCGTTCTCGATCCATGACGGCGATTCCAGCATACGCGCGCCGTAGATTTCCTGTTCGATCACACACTGGTTCTGATAGAAATAAAGGCCCAGATATTTCAACCCCGGATGCGGGCCATACTTTCTGCCATCCTTCGCCGGTGCCCGTAGATCCTGAAAGTCCGTCATCGTCCAGCCCGGCCCCTCCGGCAGCACGATGTGTTTGTCGCCACTGAGAGACGTATGGGTGCCGTGACTGCCGTCAAACGCAATGCCACGCCAATCGACAAAGTCACCCGTGGTCGCCGCGGCAAGGCGCATGGTATCGTGGTCATACACCATCCACGCCCGCCCCTTGGTCACGCCGCCCGGACCGTTGTCGAGGCGGATGGCGATGCCCTTTTGCGCAATGTTTCCTTTTTCGATCTGATAGGTCCACTGCAGCGCGGGCCCCAGCTCCATACGCTTGAACGGTGGCTGCGAACGATCCTCTTTTTCGACCTCCGCCGAAATCATCGCCTTGGGCAAGGATGCCAGATACTCCGGCGTCACTGGCGTGTATTGCGAGGGATTGTGCGCTTTCAGATAGGTTTCGCGGATGTATTGGATCACCGCATATTTCTGCGCCGTGGTGTATTGCGGCTGCGCAACCATCTGGTTGTAGCCATGCGTGAGCGTGAGATACATCGAGTATGGATCCGCGCCATTCTTGAACGAGCCTTCCGCAAAACGCAGCGCCGTAGGTAGCGATCCGGGTTTGTCCTTATCGCCGTGACAAACGATGCACATCGCCTGATAAATCTCAGCGCCCTCTTTCAGCGATTTCTCATTCCATGATTGCACGATCACCGCGTGATCGCTGCGTTCCAGCGCCTGCACCCATCCCGTGCCACCCTCCAGCTTCGGCTTCTGCCCTGCTTGCGGCACATAGTTGAAGTCGGGCGTGTTCGCTCCCTTCGCATCGTTTTGAAACAGCAGCGCGATCTCCGCAGGCGGCATGGCGCGTTTCCACAGCCGCAGCGTAGAAATGGTGCCACGCTGGAACGGCCCGCCGAAGTCCTTGCTGGCCTGCCCCACCTTCCATACATGCCCCTTGA
>JBJOMZ010000153.1:0-4767 GCA_046052105.1 Verrucomicrobiota bacterium
GCCTTCGACGCGAGCGACGCCGTCGCCGATTTCACGGACGATGCCAACGTTGGTTTTGTCGATGGAGGAAGAAATGTTGGCGATCTCTTTTTCGAGTTCTTGCAGGATGGTGCTCATAGAATAGTGAAGTGTGAGTGGTGGAGAGTGAAGGGTGGAAAATTAAAATGCTTTGGCGAGGCGGTTGATGCGGCCTTGTACGGAGCCGTCGAGGACGTCATTGCCGACCTGAATGCGAAGTCCTCCGAGAAGCTCGGGGGTGACTTTGTAGGAAAATGTTAGGTCCTTGCCGTATTGGGCAACGACATAATCGGCGGCGCGATTGCGCTCTTCGAGATCGAGGGGAGCAGCGCTCTCGACTGTGACCTGTTTGCGTTCCATTTCAAGACGCACAAGCCGCTTGAGGGTTACGAGAATGGCTTGATAGTCGCGGGGTTTGGTGCTGACCAGTTTCTGGATCGCACTGCGCATGAGGCTCTCGTTCAGAGAACCACCTGCCATGCAAAGGCGGAAAATGCGGTTGGCGGAAGTTTTGGCGACTTTGGAAACTTTCATGAATCAGAAAAGAGTTAGGCTTGAACCTTGGCGAGTGATTCCTCGTTGATAGCGCGCTGCTGATCGGCGGTGAGTTTTCCACCTGTGGCGTTTTGCGCGGTGCTTGCGACAAGGCGACCGAATTTTTTAGTTACTT
This sequence comes from Verrucomicrobiota bacterium, assembly GCA_046052105.1. GTDB lineage: Bacteria > Verrucomicrobiota > Verrucomicrobiia > Verrucomicrobiales > Akkermansiaceae > UBA956. The sequence continues at coordinate 689 of JBJOMZ010000153.1, forward strand.
CGGCTATTTCGTTTGTTATCACAGCCTTTGCTTCCTCATTAGCTTTTCTTCTAATGCTCTCAGATTGTGCTTTTGCTTCTTCAATTTCCTGCTCTTTGATTTTTAACGCGCTGGCTTTCGCTTCATCGATCATCCGTTTTGCATCGGCGTTGGCCTTCGCAATCACATCAGCCGTGTGCTGTGCAGATTCGGCGAGTTGTTTTTCGATCTGCTTCAGCTTTGCTTCGCCATCGGCAATGCGTTGCTTGCGCTGTTCCAGCATCGCTTGCACAGGACCGAAAGCAAATTTCTTCAGCAATACGGCGACCAGCAGGAAACTGATGACCTGTGGAATAAAGAGCTCGGGAAGAATTTTGAAATTGGTGGCAATCTCCTTGACGGTTCCGGCGATGCCTGCGTCCTGGGCCGGTGCGGCAGCGGTGGTGGCGAGTAGGGTCAGTGGCGTGAACATAAGATCGGAATAAAGAGAGAGTGTGCGATGGTAAGAAGAAGGGAAACAGCAAGAAAGGGTAGGGCTCTTATCGAGCGAAAGGAAGAAAGGGGAGCACCCCGCAGGGTGCTCCCAAGAAGGCAATTACTTAGCAAGGAAGATCGCGAAGAACACGATACCTTCGATCAGAGCGGCCAAGATGATCGAGAGTGTGAGGATGTTGCCTGCAGCGCCTGGGTTGCGGCCGGTTGCTTCGGCGGCTTTCGAGCCGAGAAGGCCGATGCCGATAGCAGCACCAATAGCGGCGAGAGCAACGTGGAAGTTGCCGGACAATTCAGCAAGGATAGGAAGTGTGGACATAGTAGTTTAGTATGGTTGTTGTTGGTTTTCCGTTTCCCACGGTTCATTCCATGGTCAAAACGGGAAAGGATTAGTGATGCTCGTGACCTTCTTCCTCATGATGCTCGCAAATGAGCTTGAGGAAAACGGCAGTGAGCAACATGAAAACGAGCGCCTGGATCAGACCGACCAGTAACTCCATGAAATAGAAGGGGAGTGGTGGTAGCCATGCGGTATACCATTTGCCTGTGATGGCGGTCATGGTTTCCAGAGTGGTTTCTCCGGCGAAAATGTTGCCGAAAAGACGGAAGGAGAGAGCGACGGGGCGGAAAATGATCGAAACCAGCTCGAGGAGACCGACAAAGCCAAAGACCACGAGCATCATCACGGCCATGATGCCGGAGAACTTGCCCTTGGGGGCGAAGATGTGTTTGAAGAAGCCTACGAGACCGTTTTCGCTGATGGCCCAATAGAACCACAGAAGAGCGAAGGAGATCGACATCGCCAAGGTCATGTTCAAGTCGGCGTTGCCGCCGCGCAGGAAGGGGCGGAAGGTATCGTGGCTGTCGCCACCGAAGCCATCGGGGTTGAATTGTCCGATGGTGCCCACGCCGGGGATCAAGCCGAACCAGTTCGTGAACAGAATCAGCACGAAAATGGTGCCGAAGAACCAGAATGTTTTTTTCACCAGATGGGTGCCGAGAATTCCTTCGAGAAAGTTGTAGAGGCTCTCGACCAGCCATTCGACGAAATTTTGCAAACCCGAAGGAATCAGGGTGATCTTGCGTGTGGCCATTTGAGCGACCAAAATCAGAACGGCGGCTACGATCCAGACCATGAGCATCGAGTTGCTGATGGTGATGGGGCCCAGATGGTAGAGTTCCTCAGCGTGAACTGGCAAATGATCGTGGCCAGCAGATGCAGCGGATGCGGCGTTTGATGACACCAGCAAAGCAAATAGAGAGAAGAAATACTTACGCATGAGAGAATGGGAAGCGGGCGCGCGATTTTTATTCGAATTTCCGTAACATTGACAAGTTTTATTTGTGAAAAATTTCACAAGCTTAATAAGCTGTTGATGCTCAATGGTTATTGTTTTGCTTCATGGTTGAATTTTCGGTTAGTTCCATCCAGAAAGAGATTTTTTCTTTTTGACGCAATGAATTCTTGTCATCTGTTTCACAATTGCGTAGGAGTTCGTCCCCCCACGGAAAAAACACACGAACACATGAGTAACTCACATGACACAATGACGGCGTCCAACGCAAAGCGATTGCTATGGGCGGGATTTATGGCGATTCTCGCCGCAGGCGTTGGATTTGCCATTCGTAATGGCATCAATGCGGCCTGGGCTGCTGAATTCGGATTCACCAACTTGCAAAACGGATTGATCGGCGGCGCCGGCTTTTCCGGTTTTTGCTTTGGCATCATCATCGGCGGCATGATCGTTGATAAAATCGGATACGGCAAACTGGTGATCGCAGCATTCTTGCTTCACGTGCTCTCAGCCGTGGTGACTCTGATGCCTTCATCGGGTATGGCTCAGCAAACGGCATTCTTGCTGTTGTTCTCCGGAACGTTTATTTTCGCTCTTGCCAACGGAACTCTCGAAGCAGTGGCAAATCCTCTGGTAGCCACTTTGTTCCCGCAGAACCGCACGCACTATCTGAACATTCTGCACGCCAGTTGGCCCGCAGGTATGATTCTGGGTGCTGTGATCACCTTGCTGGTAGGCAACCACTGGAGCTGGAAAGCTCAGCTGGGTCTCTACCTCGTTCCAACGTTTATTTACGGTTTCATGTTCTTTGGACAAAGCTTCCCGAAATCAGAGGCTTCCAGCAAAGGATTTTCTCTTGGTGAAATGATGAAAGACGTCGGCATCCTCGGTGCCAGCGTGGCAGGTCTGCTGCTCTACCTTTTCACCCGCGACGCTCTCGGTGCTAACATTCTTGCGGGCCTGACCGGTTCGGAATTTTTCGTCAGCAAAGCCTGGAATACCATCTCCATCGCAGTAGGCGCAGGCTTCGTGTTGTGGGTCGCTGTGATCACCAAATTCGCCATCGGTCACTGGCTCCTTTTCGTGCTGTTTATCGCGCACGGTATTCTTGGTTCGCTGGAGTTGGGCACCGACTCGTGGATCGAAAACATCAACGGCACCATCCTGACTCCTAGCCTCGGCAAGATTCTCTTCATCTTCGCTAGCTCGATGATGTTCGGCCTGCGCTTTTGCTCGCACTGGATCGAGAGCAAGTTGAAACTTTCTCCCGTCGCTATCCTGTTTGTTTGCGCTCTGTTCGCGATTGCCGGTTTGTATCTTGCTGCTGGCGCTTCTGGTGTGGCTGCAGCGTTTGCCGCCATGTTCGTTTACAGCATCGGTAAAACCTTCTTCTGGCCGACCATGCTCGCTGTGGTAGGTGACCGATTCCCTCGCACCGGTGCAGTGGCGATGTCCATCATGGGTGGCATCGGTATGCTTTCCGTTGGACAGTTGGGTGGCCCAGGTCTGGGTTACGCCAAAGACCGTTTCACCGCCGAAAGTATGGTAGAAAGTGGCAATCAGGCCGTTCTTGAGGCCAATCAAGCCGAAAAATCCAGCAAATGGCTCGGATTTGATGAGGTTAAAGCTCTCGACGGCAAAAAAGTTGCCGCTGCCAAAGAGATGGAGAAGGAAAAACGCACTGCTGAGCAACAATCCATGGTGGATGCTGAAATCAGCGGCAGCCGCAAAACTCTTCGTTATGATGCCCTGCTCCCCTGCGGCATGGGTGTGATTTATCTGCTGCTGTTGTTCTACTTCAAAGCAATCGGTGGCTATCGTCCGCTGAGCGTGGAAGAATCCGCGAAGTAATCTACGAAATCCAAGGATCACAGATTCAGGGCGGCCCAAGCGGGTCGCCCTTTTTTTATGAGGTGAGGCGACGACTGGCTTTTTTCCAAAAAGTGAAGAAGCCGCCGGTCGCATGTGGGAAAAAGCGGTTGTCTTCTTCGCGCCGTATGCACAGGAGTTCGATGCCTTTGTTGATGAGCGACTCCGCCAATGCCGTGAGGGCGTCTCGGATTGGACCAACCATGGGTTGCATCATGACCACGCGTTCGATTCGGTGTTCGATCAACCATGCCACGATGTTTGGAATGGACGCGAGGGATACAACAGCGCGACCGAAATGGGCTTCGGCTCGGCGGTTGGCGTCGGCGAAGGCGATGTTGTGCCACTCGTGCCGCGGGGATGACGATGATTCCTCGTCGTGGCGATAAAAGGCCACGATCTCGGGCCTGAGATGCGATAATTCCGTGGTTTCCACCGACAAGT
>JBJOMZ010000154.1:0-4751 GCA_046052105.1 Verrucomicrobiota bacterium
GCAGCGATGGTTGTATCAAGGCAATGTGGTTGCGACCCAAGCAACACATTCCATCAATCTGCCCGTGGGCACACACACTCTCACGTACGAGGCCACGAGCCAAGAAGGAGTTGTCTCGACCGATCGCATCGTCATCGCAGTCGTCGCCATCGCAGTGAAACTTCCCATCATCAGCGCCACTGCCTCCAGTCACGACGGCAATTTGCCCGTGAATACTCTCGACGCAAGCACAGCCACCCGATGGTCTGCGCTGGGAGATGGCGAATTCATCACGTGGGAGTTTTCGAATATTGCCCGATTGCGTTCCATCGCTCTCGCCTTCTATTTGGGAAATGCGCGCAGAGCGACATTTGACATCCTGACATCGCTGGACGGCATCACCTGGGTTCCCGCGCTCTCTCGGTCGATGAGTTCCGGCACGTCCCTGGAGTTGGAAACTTTTGATATAACGGATATTCCCGCACGATACATCCGCTACGTGGGACATGGCAATACCGCCAGCATGTGGAATAGCCTCACAGAAGTGACATTCGACTTAGCACAACCGCAGCCCTACCTTCCCGATTCAGAAACCTTGCATCTATGGCATCTCGACGAACCAGCCGCACCATTTGCGAATGCGGCCCAAGCTACCCATTCGTTGAAAGGCCAACTCAATGGCGCATTGGCCCAACAAACTGCGCCCAGCGGCTTTGGCACCGCGGTGAATTTCAATACGGGATCCACCACCAACCGGGGCATCGTTACTTACGCATCCACCCTATCCGCTCTCGTCACGCCAGAGACTCCTCCCACATTTGCGTATCACGGACCGGACGGAGCTTTCACGATCGAGGCCATGGTGCGTTTTGACATTCATCCGGGCACTTGGACCACACCGGGGCAGATTGTGAGCATGGACGGCGATGGATCATTTGCAGAAGACCGTGTGTTTCAATTCCGTATTGCCTCTTCTAACGGATTACCAACGTTGCAATTTATCAAACTCGCCGTCGCGACAGAATCTCTATCCGTTCCCCTTCCCGCGGAAGGTGTCCACACACCTGCAACCAATGTCTGGTATCATGTGGCTATCACCTACAATGGAAAAGTTGGTGAAGCAGAGAATACTCGGTTTTATTGGACGCGCTTGGACTCGGGAGTGGCCATCGCCAACCAGATCGGCACGGCAACTCTTTCCTCGGAATTCACCTCCGCCACGATGCAAGGAGATTTCTCCATCGGCAACGAAGCCCGATCCACAGGAGGAAGCTCTGAGGTTTTTTTAGGATCCATCGACGAGGTTCGCATCAGTTCCATCGCCCGCAGCCCCTCCGCATTTGTTTTCTCCCATGATGCGGACCAAGACCAACTGACAGATGCATGGGAAATGACGCATTTCGGTCATCTGGCACAGCGTGCGGAGGATGACTACGATGCGGATGGCACTAGCAATCTTGTTGAATCCCTGTTGCAACTCCATCCTGCCAGCGGACGATCGATGTTTCGCGCTGAGATGAAACGCACGGGAAACAACCTCTCACTGAACTGGCAAAGCGCCCCGGGTGTTCGTTTCCGCGTAGAGCGCTCCACAAACTTATCCGGCACGTGGAATGATCTCGGAATCATGGAGGGCGGCACTTTTACCGATGCCAATCCACCAGCAGGAAAAGCTTTCTATCGCATCAGACTCCTTCGCCCGTGACCGCCGTGCGCGGATCTTTGCCGAAGCATGATCGCTTTTCGTAGCCTTCAGGGAAATCAAAAAACCCGTTTTCTAAACGATTTGCACCATAAGAGGATGCCTTCCTAACATACGCAACTGAATTGCCTCATACCACCGTAGAAGTCAGCACTTACTGCTATGCCATTCAGAAATATCGCGCCAAAAAAAATCGTATTTTTTTTGACAACCACCGAGTGAGCACATAAAAAAGCCAAGCAAAATGCTTCGATCATTTTCCACTGTGAATCTCTCATCTCTATTTTGATCCAATGAAATCTCATGCATCACCAGAAAAGTCGACATCATCTTTCATTCGTGGGTCGGCATTTGCTAATGCCGCCGTCTCACTTATGACCTTAGGCGCATTCGTGTCTCCAGTCTTGGGCGCAACCGTCGCGTATGTCTCCCTCCCCAGCGTCAATGGTAGCTCATCGATCCCTACCAGTACATCCTACACATCGAATCTTGGCTACGCCTTTAAAACCGGATCATCCGGAACTTTCGACATCGACTGGATCAATCTGGAGTTAACGAGCGGTGCCGCGTCGGGATCAGGAACATTCAAAATTGCGCTTCATGCAACCGACAACGAAACGGCCTACTCAGCGGTTGCAAGCAGCACCGCGTATGCGACAGACACCGTCAGTTTTACGACGCCGGCAACTTCCAACACGCCCTTCGTTCTAGAGTTAAACGCAACTCTTCTCTCGAACATCTCCGGCTACTCGCTCCAAGGAAACACAGCGTATGCCCTCTTTGTCTACAACGCCACGGGTAGCGCAGTCGCCCTGCGACGATTGCAAGGTTTGGCTGATGGCACTACAAACAATGCCTACACCGTGACAAACGGCTTCACAATGCTCGATACCTTCAGGAACAACGGCCCCAATTACTCCAACAGCCCCGGTTCTTACCCCGCATTCGCGATATCTTTTGGCACGACAGAAGCGATCCCCGAGCCATCTGCCTTGGCTCTGCTTTCCGTCTTCGTGGGATGCGGCCTCGTCCGTCGTCATCGCAGCAATCGCTGATCTCTTCGATGCTCACAACCTATTGAGAAGTATAGGTTGTGCGTCGAATGTTACGGGATTTGCTGCATATTGCGGCATTGCGAGCGATCGATAAGATTCCTTCACGATGAGTGATTTCGGATTCCTCAGCAAAAAGCTTTGCGAGTTAGTGGAAATGCCATGAACTCTGTGGGCAAGAAAAGTCTTCCTAAGAGCATTTGACTGACTGATCCAATTGGCCACGAGAGAAGGACATCGTTGGATTGAACGCTCTTGCGATACACTAAAAGGAATCTATCCCTTTCACTACAGAGAGCTCGCGAACAACAACCCACAAAACCAACACCAACCTCAATCAAATCTCCTATCAACCCTAAAACTCTATATTAAGTCTATATCGCTTTTAGGGGAGCTGACAGTGGAACTACGGGAAACCTTCGAAACAGGGCGGCTGGTAGAGGTTGTCATGTCGGGGCTTTTGTCCAACAACCGATAGCCTCGAGGTTCCGCTACGCTTCACTCGAAGCTATCTTTGGGGTTCGGCTTCTTTTTTGTATTGGACGATGCCCATTGATCTCATGAAGTAGACACCTGCACGTGAGTCGCCAAAAAGCATCCCGGCAAATACCAACAGTAACACCGATGACCATCCTCCGACGCTCCAGTACTGGTCAATACTCAGCGACAGATTGAAGGACGGAAGAGGAATTAGAAGCCATCCAGAATGCCCCCAACGCTTGATCATGGCCTCATCAATGTGATCACGCTGTTCACCCCAGAATCCCTTTCGCCGAATGACGTCCAAGCGGCGGTCAAGGAATCGCCTCATCTGGTATGGGGTGCGAACAGTGATGCGCCGAGCCCAGTAGAAGCACACTCCGAAAACGGCGGCCAAGACATATGCTATTGCGATTCCTATCATTTTTTGCCGAACGTCAAGGTGTGGCAACCGGCTACCGGGAGCGCCACTCCGCAACAGGGTTAAGGGCTGTAGTAACGAGGGTCATTTCGACTCGGGGCGGGTAGCCGGTTGTCCACCACCGTCTTGTTCGGCAGATCGGTTGTTCCTACAGGAGAGGCAGCCGAGCACTCTGAAAATGGCAACTCCTACCAGCCAGACCCCGAATCCAACTCCAAGGTGGGCAACCAACAGGCCGCCGGCAAACATCACCGGGTGATTCAAGATGACGGCGTAATCGAGTCCGGGCAGTCGCTCGGCGAACCCAAATAAGCGCTCACCAACCGAATATCCGATCCTGGTCATGAATCCCGACTCCGCGACCTTATCGGGGTCGAAGACGTTGTTAGTGTAAAGGTGGGTGAAAGCCATCCCGCACGCGACTACGAAGAAGAGCGTGATACTGACACAGGTCCATGTCCAAACGCGAATCATTTCTTGGCCGAACGTCAAAGAGCACGCAACCCTATCAGCGGGGGCGCACTTCGATCACGGGGTTTGGGTTGGAATTACGGAGGAGCATGTAAACAGGGCGGCTGATAGGGGTTGCTGTGCCTCGACTTGTTCTGCTTCTTGTTTCATTCTGTAGCTTCGATGGATAAGATCACATCTCGTGGAATCCAGTTTGATTTTTTATCGACCTCGACAACAACCGAATCGATCTCCACTGCAACAAGAGTTCCACTTATTGAAGTGGCCGCTCCATTCATGCTGTCGGTGGTTGGTGGAACAGGCAACGCCGCAGCCGCGCCGAGGGCATCACGACGAAACTGAACCTTCACGGACTCGCCTATCAAACTCTTCAAGTGTGCTTGTGGCTTGTCACATCCAGGCAACAAAAGGGCGACGAAAAGTGAAACCAACGCGAATGATGTCTTGGTATGCATAGTGGAGATGTGGAATGGTTTTCTTGCAGAACAGTATTTATTCGTATCCCATCTGACCGTTATATCAAACAGGTATTTCAGTGGGTAAAAAACCAGATTTTCTATTCTAGGACAAGGAAATTCTCGAAAAAACGTTCGTATATCACGGCCTTGCTTCGTGCTGTGTGGGACGGGGTGCTCCCTAGCTGATA
>JBJOMZ010000155.1:0-4725 GCA_046052105.1 Verrucomicrobiota bacterium
GGCATATCCACACCCAGGCCACGCTCGGCACAGATGAGCTCGGTGAGGTCGATGGGGAAGCCGTAGGTATCGTAGAGCTCGAATGCGATATCGCCGGAAAAAATCTTCGTTTCTTTCCCGATGTCCGCGACAGCTTCTTCAAAACGTTTCAATCCGCGATCCAGTGTCTGGTTGAAGCTGGATTCTTCTTGAGCAAAGGTTTGCTCGATGACAGCTTGGCGATTTTTCAGCTCCGGAAACACTCCGCCCATCTCCGCGACGAGTATCGGAACGAGCGCGGCGAAAAATGGTTTTTCGCCTGAAAATCCGAGTTGGCGGCCATAGCGAACAGCCCGTCGTAAAATTCGCCTCAATACATAATTACGACCGTTGTTTCCCGGCATGATGCCATCGGCTATGGAGAAACTCAACGTGCGCAGATGATCGGCGATGACGCGGAAGGAAATGGCGGTTTTCATTTCCTCGGTGAAAGCCGAGCGGTCGGCGCCGAGTTCAGGATAGATATTGACGTAGGTTTTTCCACTGAGTTCTTCCAGCTTGCGGAAAATCGGAGTGAAGACATCGGTGGCGTAATTGCTGGGCTTTTGGGAGAAATCAGTAAAGCCCTTGGTTCCCTGGATGATCGAGCAGGCGCGCTCGAAACCCATGCCAGTATCGATGTGTTTCGCGGGGAGTTCACGGAACGAGCCATCAGCCTCGGCGTTGTATTGAATGAAAACGAGATTCCAGATTTCGATGCAGAGATCGGAGTCGTTGTTGACGAGTTCACGACCGGTGACGGGATTCCCTTCGGGCGTGAGATTGACGTGGAGTTCCGAGCAGGGGCCGCAGGGGCCGGTTTCGCCCATCATCCAGAAATTGTCCTTGACGTTGCCATTGACGATTTGGACCGCAGGGTCGCAACCTTTGGAGCGGAAAAGCTCGGCCCAGATGTCGTAGGCCTCTTGGTCAAACTCGCCCGGGTCGCCGGGCTTGGGCGCGTAGACAGAAGCATGAAGACGATGCGCGGGCAGGCCCCAGCGTTCGACGACGAGTTCCCATGCCCACTGGATCGCTTCTTTTTTGAAGTAATTGCCGAAGGACCAGTTGCCGAGCATTTCAAAAAAAGTGTGGTGATAGGTATCGTAGCCTACATCCTCGAGGTCGTTGTGTTTGCCGCCCGCGCGGATGCATTTCTGTGTATCGGCAGCGCGCGGTGGATCATAAGGTGCTTTTTCCACCCCAAGGAAATAGGGCACGAACGGGTTCATCCCCGCATTCGTGAAGAGCAGACCGGGCGATTGCGGCAACAGCGAGGCGGAGGGAACGATGGTGTGTTGTTTCTCGCGGAAAAAATCGAGGAAGCTCTGGCGGATCTCGGCGGCGTTCATAAATGCGGCAAGGAAACAATCACGATTTGCGGCGATTGGCAAGGGAGTTCATGAGAGGCGAAACCGGCTGTTGCTTGACCGCATCTGTGTTTCCGGTAGGATGCTTTGATGTCAATGACACCTTCGAGAGGCAAACCGTTGTTGGCTTTACTGTTTTTTCTTTTCGTGACGTGGTCGGCGGCAATTGTTGGCATGGCGGCTTCACGGAATGCGCCAGTGATTTACGCGAAAATCGTCCAACCCAGTTGGGCTCCACCGTCATGGGTGTTTGGCCCGGTTTGGACCACGCTCTATGGGCTGATGGCGGTGGCGGCGTGGCGGGTTTGGATGCGACGGGGGCTGAGAGGTCCGGCAACAGTTTATCTGATTCACCTCATTTTCCAATCGATGTGGAGCTGGTTGTTTTTCGGTCTGGGCCGCGCCGATCTCGCGATGATCGATATGTTGATTTTGCTGTGGATGATCGTGACTTTGCTGATGGCCTTCAGGCGGATCGATCGGCTCGCAGGCGGCTTGATGCTGCCTTATCTTTTGTGGGTGGGTTTTGCAACGGTTCTGAATGGCGCGCTGTGGCTCATGAACGGCGGCATTTTACCCCGATGATCAGTCCTTGCGGGTCATTTCCACAAAGACGTCTTCCAGCGTGGGCTCGTCACGATACACCGTGCGCAGCGGCCAACCGTATTGGGCGGCAAGCAGGGCAATGGCTTCGCGGACATCGCTACCGGAGTCACTGAGAAGGTGAAAACGTTGCCAGCCCTGGTCGAGCTCTTCATGGCGGACTTTTTTGACATGATCGATGCGACTCAGCGCACCCGTGGCGACCTGCGGGTCCACTTGGAGTTCCACAGTTACGCGGCCAGCGGCGCGCATTTGATTGACCAGGTTCACGGGTGTATCGGCAGCACGGATTTTTCCGGTATCAATGATAATGACGCGGTTGCAGGTGATTTCCACTTCGTGCAAAATGTGCGTAGACACGAGAATCGTGTGATTTTGACCAAGTTGCTTGATCAGTTCGCGGATTTGACGGATTTGGTTGGGGTCAAGACCATTGGTGGGTTCATCGAGGATCAACAGTTCGGGCTCGTGCACGAGAGCATCGGCGAGTCCGACGCGCTGACGATAGCCCTTGGAAAGCGTTTTGATCATCTTTTTCTTGACCGATTCCAGACCACAGGTGTCCAACACTTCACTAACGCGTTGGCGTGTGCGGCGATGATCGAGGCCTTTGAGCTGGGCTCGAAAATTCAAGTATTCCCGCACCCGCATATCGTCGTATAACGGCACATTTTCCGGCATATAACCGATCTTACGGCGGGCCTCGATCGATTGGCGGAAAATATCAAATCCAGCGATGCTGGCCGCCCCTGAGGTGGGCGGGAGATAGCCGGTCAGCATTCGCAGAGTGGTGGTTTTTCCCGCTCCATTGGGGCCTAGGAAACCGACAATTTCTCCACGATCGACATGAAATGAAATGCCCCGCACAGCCTCGTGGCGGGCGTAGGACTTGGTGAGTTGCTGCACTTCAATCATCGGATATTTTTCTCTTTGCGCTGTTGACGTCCTAGCGCGCAGCGACTATGAACTCCCGCGCGCAAATCGCCAAGTGTGAAATTTGGTGGCGCGAGTCAGCCGAAATTTGTATCATGAAACCATCGATAAGTGCGCGCCTGAATGCCGATTTGCTCGACGAAATGTATGCCCGTTGGAGCGCCAATCCAGACTCTGTAGATGCCACATGGGCGGTGTTTTTCGAAGGATTCTCGCTTGGTGTTGCCCAGCCTCCCAGCCGCGGCACGCAGACATCAAACGCATCTGCGGATCAGCTCGCCCCTCAAGGAGAACCTGATTTCCGCGCTAAAATCACGAGCGTTGTCGAAAACTATCGTCGCCTCGGCCACACTCAGGCCCACATCAATCCGCTGGCGGACAAACCCGAAACCAATCCACGCCTCACACCCGCAGCTCTCGGTTTCACCGAGGCTGATATGGATAAAGAAGCTGCTTCCGCCTTTTTCCGCAGCGGCGAACGCATGAAGCTTCGCGATTTTTTCCGCGTGATGGAGGAAACCTACGCGGGATCAATCGGATTCGAGTTCATGCACATCCACAATACCGCTGTGCGGCACTGGGTGCGCGAACGCATCGAAAATCGTCCACGTCGCGCCACCGAGACTCGCGAGCAACGCATCAAGTCTTTGCAATGGCTGATGGAAGCGGAAATTTTTGAAACCTTCCTCGGCAAGAAATTCATCGGTGAAAAACGATTTTCTCTTGAAGGTGGCGAGGGCTCGATGATCGTGCTCAACGCAATTCTCGAGGCCAGTCCCAGCGCAGGTGTTCAGGAAATCGAAATGGGCATGGCTCACCGCGGACGGTTGAATGTGCTTGCCAACTTTGTGAGAAAAACTCTTACGACGATTTTGTATGAATTCACGCCAAACTACGAGCCTGATCTCGTGGCGGGCGACGGTGACGTGAAATATCACCTGGGCTATGAAAGCGTTCGCGAAGTCGGTGGCGGAAATGTTCGCGTCAGCCTCGCTGCCAACCCCAGCCACTTGGAAGCGGTCAACCCTGTGGTCGAAGGCAAGGCCCGTGCGCGCCAGCGTTTGCTCGGTGACGACGGCCACATCACCGATCGCAAGCGCGTATTGCCCATCCTGCTGCATGGCGATGCTGCATTTGCTGGACAAGGCTCTGTCGCCGAAGTCATCAACCTTTCCCAGCTGCCCGGCTATCGGACAGGTGGCACGATCCATCTGGTGGTCAATAACCAGATCGGCTTTACCACCATGCCAGCGGATGCGCGCTCCTCGGCCTACGCGACGGATATTGCCAAGATGATCGAGGCTCCCATTCTCCATGTCAACGGCGAACGCCCCGAGGAACTGTGGTGGGCCGCGCAATTCGCACTCGATTTCCGCCAACAGTTCAGCCGCGATGTTGTGATCGACATGTATTGTTATCGTCGACAAGGCCATAATGAGACTGATCAAGCGGCCTTTACCGCACCGCTCATTGCCAAGTCCATCGCCTCGCGCGAGCCGATCAATTACCTCTACAAAAAAGAACTGATCGCCAACGGCACATTGAGCCAGCAAGAGGCTGATGCGATTGAAAAATCAATCTGGGACAAACTCGAAGCAGGCTATCAAAAAATGGTCGAACTTCAGGAGAAGGGCGACCGCACCGCTTTTAGTGGCTCCACGGCCATCGAGCAAGCACCCTACCATCACTCGCCTGTCGCGACGGGCGTGGAGGCAAATACCTTGAATCATATCGGCGAGGTGCTGACCACCGTGCCGGAAACCTTCCACCTCCACCCGACTCTCGAAAAACGATTCATCCC
>JBJOMZ010000156.1:0-4644 GCA_046052105.1 Verrucomicrobiota bacterium
ATGAGGAATCTATGCCACGTTGATGGATCACATTCAAGGATGCGCTGGCCAGCACCTTGTCCTGCATGGCGGAGAGCAGAACATCTCGATCCACTTCATCGGCCGCTTTGCCGATCGCCAATGGGGCGGAGAGCGCGTAGATCGTGATCACATAGGTTTTGGCTCCCGGTCCTTTGGAATTCGGCGGTTCATAGCCGATCTGGCCTTTGAACCCGGTGCCCAGCTTGCCAATGTCGCGCGCGTTTTTCGGAATCCCGTTGAGAGTGGCGGGGAGATCCCACATCGTCCAATAGTGCTTGATCTCGCCATCCGGCGTCTCGTGATCCATGAGCACGGCGTAACTTTTGGTGGCGGCGGGCGCACCCTTCCATTGCAAGGGCGGACTGACTCCCGCTCCGTCGCCCGTGCAATCGAGCGGAAGACGTCCATCGTTTTTTACGTCGGTACTGCTGAGCACAAATTGAGCGTCTGGTTTTTTCAAGGCATCCGCTCCGAAGCGTGAAGCCGCTTGCGAACGCGGACCCGGTGCCGGGCGTTGTGGATCAGCAGTGTCATCACGTCGTGCCGGGCGCTCGGCAGCACCGGGTCCCGACCGTTCCGCGCGTCCGCCACCGGACCCACCACCGGACCCACCACCGGACCCACCACCGCGCTGACGCAGTTGATAGATTTCTTTTGTGGTGCCCGCGCTGCCATTCTGGAATTCGAAGGGAAAGGTTCCGTCAGACTCGATAGAATAGAGCACCGCGCGCTTTTCACCGTTGCACTCGTAGGAAAGTTTGTAGCGATTTTCGCCCATGGACTGGAAGCCGGTGATCTTCGCACCGCGCAGAGCGGGCAATGCCTCGCGCACGCCTGACGCCCTGGGCTGTGGATCCACCTGACCCTCGCGTTCCGTCACGACTCCGTGAAAGCCGCCGTTGACGTAAGGATAGTCCAGCGAAGCGTGATAGTGATATCCCAGTGTGGGCGACGTATGACCGCGGAAGGCATCAAGGCCCGTTGGCTTTGAACCGTCCGGCTCGGTCAGTCCGTAGATCGGATAGCCATCCAGTGCGAAAGCGATGGGCAGTTCTTTTCCCACGATGGTTTGCAAGTGCAGTGGTGCCGCATGATAGTGGTAATCATCGGCTCTGCCGCAATGACCGCCCCATTGATCGAGTTCGCCGATCATCGCGGATATCTCACCGCGGTTGTTCTGGGGATTGAAAATCGGAATACCATTGGCGGCGATGGCGATGGCACCGCGCAGAAAGCGCCCCTTGATGGAGACCTCCTCTTTGGCGGGCACCGGTGTAAGGGGAATGCGCCATGCGTTGTCACCCTTGTAGTTTTGGGGTAAAGGCACTTGCTGTTGCCAGGAGGTGATGCCGACCATCATGTTGTGCGAGGGCAATCCGTTGCTTTCCACATACAGAAACTGTTCATCCCAACGCAGTCCCACCTTGGGAGAAAACCTGGCGAAGGAAGCCGATTGTGCGGGAGCTCGCCCGGGCGTGTCAGGGACGGATGCCGCCGATCTCTTGTTGTTCTCCGCCGGTTGTGCGATCGTGGTAACATGGGAGTGGGATGGATCCGACCATTCATGGCCGTTGACAGGGCAAAGGGCACCCCAAGAAAGGATCGCCGCAAGGGTTGGTTTCATCGTCTGATTCATGGGTTGGGTTTGCGTTTTTGTCTGCCACCGCGGTTTTCCACTGCGGCAGGATTGTAGGCCGGATTCGGTTGATCGGGGCAGGCAGCCTTGGTGGTCTGTTGCCACTTGTGAAGTTTCGACAGCAGATCGGCGGCTTTGGCGGATTCGGTATCGGCAAGATCGTTGGATTCACCCGGGTCTTTTTCCAGATCGTAGAGCTCCACGGTTTTTGATTCGAAAAACTCGATCAGTTTCCATCGGCCCGAGCGAATGGCGCTGCAGGGACCGCCGCCACCGATGTAGCAGGGGAAGTGCCAGAACAGATCGCGTGACAGCGACGTTCCGTCACCGTGCAGGATGGGAGCGAGACTAGTGCCGTCGAGATGTTTCGCGGCAGCGCTGCCACACAGTTCCAACACCGTGGGAGTCCAATCCATGCTGAGCATGGGTTCTTTTGATACGGATGGTCGGATCTTTGGTCCGCGGATCAATGCCGGCACACGCAAACCACCTTGATACAGTGTGCCCTTTCCTCCTCGCAGTGGAGCCACCGTGCGACGTGAACCGCCATTATCCGAGGTGAAGATGACATGCGTGTTCGCCTCCACTCCGAGCCGTTTGAGGCAGTCCATCACGCGACCGATGTTGGCATCCATCGCTTCCACTGTGGCCGCCAGTGCCGGATCTGTGCCGCTTTTGAGGCCTTGGTACTTTGCCAGCAGCTCGGGCTTCGGATCAAATGGCTCGTGTACATCGTGGAACGCAAGATAAAGAAAAAACGGCTTGTTCTTTGTTTGCTCCATCCACTTGAGCGCGGCATCAGTGAGAGCATCGGGCGAATATTCGCCCGATGCGTTGCGATAGGCGTCTTTTTCGAAACCCAGCTGTTTCGGTTCGATGAAGACATCGAATCCCTGACCGGTCGGTGTGTTTGGACCAATGCGACCCCGGCCCAGATTCCACATGCCGAACATACCCGTCGCATATCCTTCCGCGCGCAGCATTTCCGCGAGCGTGATGGATTCCTCCGGCAGCGCTTCGTTGCTCCGTGCCGCGAGAATCTTGTGATGGGGTGAGCCGGGCGCGTGGCGTTCGTCCACCACCGTGTAGACGCCATGACGCGGTGTCCATTGTCCTGTGAGCAAACAGGCCCGCGTGGGCGCACAATTCGGCGCACTGGCGCAGGCCTCAGTGAAATGAACACCCTCGCGGGCCAACCGATCGAGATGTGGGGTTTTCACCACGGAATTCCCCGTGAAGCCGGCGTCATTCCATCCCATGTCATCGGCGAGAATCAACACCACATTGGGACGTTCACCCGCATGCGCACAAGCGAGCCAGCCGAACAGCAATCCGAAAAAAAGTCTCATGGTTTGTTCTTTTTGATTTTACCGCCTTCCTTGGGGCCGCCTTTGCCTCCTTTTCTGGGTGCGGGGGCTTGGGTCGGATCGTAGTTGGTGTTCGGGGTCGGCATGGAGGCTCGCGTTTCCTGGAGCATCGTGCGCAGTTTGGCTTCAAGGCGGTCCGCCAGATCTTTTTTTTGTTCCGCCAGATTGCTGCGCTCGCCCGGATCTTGTTGCAGATCGAAAAGTTTTCTGGTGCCGTCCTCATAGGAAAGGATCAATTTGAAATTGCCCTCGCGAATCGCCGATTGGGGGCTGTCCCCCTGATAATGGGGGAAATGAAACAACAGCGCGGTGTTATGTCGTGCCACGGGTTGGTCGAGTCCCGACAGCAAGGGCGCCAAATCACCGCCATCGATCGTGGCGGGAAGGGATTCCTTCACCTGCGCCCATCGACAGATCGTTGGGAACCAATCATACGCCGCCACCGGTTGATGGCACCATGAGCCTGCTTTGATGCCAGGGCCGCGAACGATGAAGGGCACGCGAATGCCGCCTTCTCCCAAGCCTCCCTTGCCACCGTGAAGTCCTGCCGCTGTGCCTTTCCCTCCTTTGCCTCCACCACCGCCACCTCCGTTGTCGGCCATGTAAATCACATAGGTGTTTTTTTCCAGACCCAGTGCCCTGATCGCTTCTAGCAAACGTCCGACACCTGTATCGAGATCATAGGTGATGGCAGCGCGCGACGGATCGTGATGCATCGTGCCGCCGGGCTTGGCTTCGAAACGGGCAAGGCTGGATTTCATGGCATTTTCCGGCAGGTGCAGGGCATGATAGGACATCTGCAGATAGAATGGTTTTCCTGCCTTGGTTTGCGCGGTCATGAATGCCTTGGCGCGATCCGTCATGCCGAAGATGTCGACCGGATTCGGATCGACGAAAGGATCCGCGTCGCGGTTGCCGGTATCGCCGTCACTGACATCGAAGCCATGATGCTCCGGTCCTCCGCCTAGCAGATGCCATTTGCCGAAATGTGCTGTCGCATAGCCGGTGCGCTGCAAGAGTTCGGGGAAAGTCACTTCATCCGCGCGAATCGCCTTGCGCGTTGATCCTTCGATCAGTTTGTGACCCTCTTCCGCTGGGGCCGCCTTGGTCCATCCGAGCCGTGCGGGAAACATCCCAGTTTGCAGACTGATCCGGGTGGGCGAGCACACAGGGGCGGGGGAATAGCCATTGGAAAAACGCATGCCCTGAGAGGCGAAATTTGCCAAAATCGGAGTCTCGTAAAAGTCGCTCTGCGAACCCGGCATGTCCGGATGCATGCTGGCGGAAAGTCCGTTCCAATCCTGGTCGTCGGAGAGCAACAACACAATGTTGGGTCGCGAGGTCGCCGTGGATTCGGCGGCCCGAAGCGGTGCGCAGCAGATCAGGCCCAAGGCCGCCGGCAGTGTGATGAGTCGTTTCATGGTTCTTCGATGATGGTTCGTTCGGGTTCGTGATGATGGAGATGCTGGAACCAATCCGCGGGCAATGGATCGGAGGATTGAAGAATGATGGCGATGCTCCGCGGACCACCCTGAGCACGAGGCAGCTGGCGCAGGATCATGCGTTGCAGGATTTGAGTGCACGGATCGAACCATACTTCGATTTCACGCGGCCCACCTT
>JBJOMZ010000157.1:0-4514 GCA_046052105.1 Verrucomicrobiota bacterium
TCATGTGAATCTTTTCAGAACGTCAGAAATTTGCTTTTAACATTGATATGTAGGGATGAGACACGAAGCGACAAGCAGTTGCAGTCACCTTGCAATCCGGATTTCATTTGCCGCGATCGTAGCTCTCTTGCTCACTTAGGCAATACGTTATTTGTTATCGCGAATTTTTTGACGGAATTTTCATGCTGCATAAGGTCGTGATCCGTTACCGCAGGTGGGCGCACAGCCCCTCGCTCGAATGGCGGAATGCATGGATTTTCTTCTCCTCGGTTCGCAGCATTTTGCTCATGGGTAGCATTCATCCACAGCCGTCCGAATCCTATTTTTCGATGGATTGTCTTCTTTTCCATTGCTTTACGGGATACATGGTTGGCTGTCAGGGAAAGATGGGCGCACTACGATTCTCTGTAGTGGCGTGGATTTTGACGATTTGCGCGCCAACCACAAAATCAGATCCACCTCAAGATTGGCGGAGAACATAGTGACTGGCAGCACGCACTGTGAAACAATTTTTACTGCTACGAAAACTCAAATTCCCTCTACCACCCCCCTCGATAAAGTAGGTGTTAAAAGTTGACAATTGCTGAGGATGTCAAGAATATCCCGTGCTTCATTTTTTTGCATCAGCAAACAGTAATGCTCATGATGATCTACGCCATCCAAAATTTCTTGCGCTGCTTCGCACGTCAGCGTTGCGCTTTTGTGGCCCGTGCTATTTTGTCACGCGGTTTCCCGGTTCTTGGGATGCTGTTTTGCTCGATTGCATCCGTGCAAGGATTTCCGCCCGCTCCTTACTACACCATTTACGGCATTGTGCGTGATCAGGTGGGGCAGACCATCATGGCGGATAACGCCGTCGTGATCTTATTGAAGGGTGGCGTGGAGGTCGGGCGTACGCCGATCAAAACGGGCGTGCAAATCGATCAGAATTACGAATTGCAAATGCGGATGGATCACAGTCGCACTGGCACGACGTTTTATACGGATCAAGCCATCGCGACCCAAGGGCTCTACAGCTTGGTGGTGTCCATGAACGGCGTGTTGTTTTATCCGATCGAAGTGAATGGAACACTCAAAGCAGGAAAGGGAAGTGAGCGAGTGAGGCTCGACCTGAACCTCGGCGAGGATTTGGACAAAGACGGACTTCCTGATGCATGGGAGGCGTGGCAGCTCTATCAAGCGGGGCTTTATCCGGATGAAAATGGCAATTGGGATCTCAGTTTGATCAACGGCTCGGGTGATTACGATAAGGATGGTTTAAGCAATCTGCTGGAATACATTGCGGGGACTTTTGCGGGAGATGCCACGGAAGTTTTTTCGATGGATATCAAAGAAAAACTTCCCCAGCAGGTGAAGCTGGAGTTTTTTGGCATCACGGGCAAGACCTATACCATTGAAAGCAGTGTCGACCTGAAGACGTGGACGCAGGTCAATTTTTCCGTGGGTGCTCCCAGCGCGGGCTCCAAAGGGTATACGGCCAGCAACGTGGCCTTGGTCACGGCCTTCACCGTTCCGCGTTCGAATCAACAAGAATTTTACCGACTTACTGTGCGATGAACCGCTGTCTCCTTTTTCTTGCCATCTTTCTTTTTTCCCATGGCGCGCGCGCGCAGTGGATCAGCACCACCTACACATTGAAAGGTGGATGGAATTCGATTTATCTCACGGGTGATGCCAAGCAGAATACACTGGAAAATCTCTTCCCCAGCCAAGTCCTGGAAGTGTGGCGTTGGAACCCGAATCCCAATCAGATAGGATTTACCAGTTCCCCTCTCGTGCCTGCCACGGGAACTCCGGAGTGGAGCGCTTGGAAACGTGATGGCAGTGTGGCGCAGTTCACGACTCTTTCCGGACAAAACGCTTATCTCGTGAGATGTTCCGGGACGACTTCCAATACTTACACCGTGACCATTCCTCAATCGCCGTTGCTTCCCGGGAACACCTGGGTGAGAAATGGCGCCAACTTTCTGGGATTTCCCAGCAAATCGAATAGCGGCACATATCCGACCATGAGCAACTACTTTGCCACCTTTCCCGCAGCGATTGCGGCCAGCAGCAAAGTCTACAAATACGTCGGCGGCGAGCTCGGCCCCGGCAATCCCTTGCAGGTCTTTTCGACTTCCTCCGAGCGGGTCGACGCGAATCAAGGTTATTGGTTTTCCGCCGAAGTGGTGGGGAATTTCAATGCACCTCTCGAAGTTAGTTTGAGCAGCGGAACGGCGATCGATTTCGGACGCAATGGATCCGTGATCACGGCTCGTTTATACAATCGCAGCAGCAGCATTACAACAGTCGCCATCGCACCTGTGAGCTCGGTTGCGGCTCCGCTCGGTCAGGAAACCATCGCCGCTTCCGTGCCGATCACCCATCGTGTTTTGTCCTCCAACGGCGTTTGGGCGGAAACTGCCATCGCGCCCGGAGGGATCACGCAAGTGATTCCACCCGCATCCTCCGTGGAAGTGTCTTTTGGCATTGATCGTTCATCCATGACTGCCGCTGCCGGAAGTCTTTACGCGTCCTTGCTGCGCATCACCGATAGCGCGAATCTTACCGACATCCAAGTGCCGGTGCGGGCCCGGGCCAGTTCCTTTGCCGGATTATGGATTGGTGACGCATCGGTCAGCGCGGTAGAGAGCAAATCGACGTCCGATCAGATTACGCCCACTTCCCGTTCCTATCCCTTGCGCTTCGTTCTCCATGTGGATGACAGCGGAGCGGCTCGCATTCTATCGCAGGTGTTTCTCGGGCAGCTCAACCAAGCTGGCAATCACCAAGGGATTTGCACCAAAGAAACTCATTTGCTCGCGAGCGCGAAATCCAAAGCCACGAGGATTGTTTCCGCCCACATGCCCTTGGATCGAGTGATTACGGCAACGGGTAGTGTCGGCAACGCCAGTTCGTTGGAGTTGACGATTAACATTCCGTTCAACGATCCCACCAATCCTTTTGTTCATAAGTATCATCCGGATCATGATAACAAAAGCGCCAAAGGCGCTGCTCTGAGCGCTGGCCAGGAGAGCTACAACATCAGCCGGCAAATCACGTTCACTTTTACGGCGACACCACCCGTGAGCGGCATGTCCTCCACGGGCTGGGGCAGCACTGTCATCGGCGGCAATTATGCTGAGACCATCCAGGGGCTGAGCAAAGACACCCAAGGTGTGGGCACCGGCGACGGCATCCATCTCACCGGCACATTTGAACTTCGCCGTGTTTCCGAAATCGGCACTCTTACCGAATCCAACTAAAAAAATTCACGCATCCATCATTCCAGAAAAATTACTCAACAAAGAACCATGAAAACAAAATTCTTTCTGATCTTCGCATCTTGCCTGATTCCGGCTACGCTTGCCTATGCTCAAACGACGGCTGTTCCTGGAACGATCAGTTACCAAGGTCGCGTCTATACCTCCTCGGGAACTCTTTTGGGTGCAGGTACTCCTGTGAACCGAACCGTGATTTTCCGGATTTGGGACTCACCCTCCAACACCGCGGCGGCCAATCTTCTTTATTCCGAGAGTCAAACGGTCACGATTTCCGAAGGGGAATTCAGTGTGTTGGTGGGCAACGGTGTGGCCAATACGACGCAGACATTCGGCTACAGCGAAACCAGCAAGCATTCCTCCGCATCGCCTGCGGTGAATTTGGCAGACGTATTCAATGGTGCCACGCGTTACCTCAGCGTGACCGTGGCGAACGGATCCACGATTGCCACGTCGGACTCAGAAATCACACCTCGTCAACAAATCGTCTCATCCGCCTTCTCGTTCCGTTCGAAATTCGCAGAGAGCTTGGGGACCAGCGCTAGCGGCAATTCGCTGCGGGTGATGGACAGCGGTAACATTGGTGTGGGCAATAGCAATCCACCCTCTCTTTTCACGATCACCGGCACCAACACAGGCACGACCAGTTCCACCCCGCAGTTGCTGATCACCGATGGCTCCGACACCAACGAGAGACTTCGGATCGGCGTTGATAACACGGGTAGCGGCAGCGGTTTTCTCCAGGCATGGAAAGAAGGAACCGGTGCGCAAAATCTATTGTTGAATGCCAATGGTGGAACCGTGGGCGTGGGCACCTCATCCCCCTCTTCTTCCTATCGAATGGATATCATGGGGGCACTGCGGGTGAGGACTGCCATCAATGCGATTGGTTCAGCGAGCAATGGTTTCGGAGAACTGGTCGCCGGGGCAAATGATTACAATGGCACCAATGGTGATGGGGTGAGCGCCACCTATCGTGGAGTCATTCTTCGTGGCTATGGCAGTGGCACCACCTCTGACACCTACACCGGAGTCAATGCATCGAGCAAAGGCATTTTGACTTTCCAGAATTGTGGTGGCATTGTGACTTCCAATGGCAATGACATTTCCTTTGGGGTGAACACGAACGAAACCATGCGCATCACATCGACCAACCGCATCGGCATCGGCACCAACTCGCCGGTATCGATCCTTACGGTCCGGAGCGCTGCCACGAACTCATGGCCGGCGACATCCGGAACCACGCAAAGC
>JBJOMZ010000158.1:0-4415 GCA_046052105.1 Verrucomicrobiota bacterium
GGGCGGTTTCGCAGAGCGGACGGGTATCGCGGGCGTAGGCGAGGTTCTTGATCTGGATCGGACCATCGAGGGTGAATGCCGTGCCATGACGAGCGACGCGGGTGGGCATCACGCAGTCAAACATGTCCACACCACGGCCAATCATTTCCAAAATCTGCGGCGGCGTGCCCAGCCCCATGGCATATCGGGGTTTGTTTTCCGGCAAATACGGCACCGCGTTGTCGATGGCGCGAAACATTTCCTCCTCCGGTTCGCCGACGCTCACCCCGCCGACTGCATAACCATCGAAATCCATTTCCGCTAACTCCGTGGCCGACTGCGCGCGCAGATCGGCGTAGATGGAGCCTTGCACGATGCCGAAATGGTGTTGTCTCCCCTGCCCCGAGCGCGGTTCGTTCTGCGTCACCCAGTCCTTGCAACGGCGCGCCCAGCGCGTGGTCAGAGCGAGCGACTCCGCTGCGTATTTTTCATCGCAGGGATAGGGCGGACATTCGTCGAAGAGCATGGCGATGTCCGATCCGATCCCAGCCTGGATTTCCATGCTGAGTTCGGGGGTGAGCATCATTTTCGAGCCATCGAGGTGATTTTGGAAACGCACGCCTTCCTCGGTGATCTTGCGCAATTTCGCCAAGGACCAAACCTGGAAACCACCAGAGTCGGTAAGGATGGGCTTGTTCCACGAGGCGAACTGGTGCAGACCGCCCATGTCCTTGATCAACTCATGACCGGGTCGCAACCAGAGATGGTAGGTATTTCCCAAAATGATCTGCGCGCCAAGGGCATCGAGATCATCGGGGTGCAAGGTCTTCACCGAGCCCTGTGTGCCCACCGGCATGAAAATCGGCGTCTCCACCGTACCATGCGGCAAATCGAGTCGCCCCAAACGCGCTTTGGATTCGGTATCGGTCTGGAGCAGGGTGAACGGCACAAGCGCATTCAAGAGGAAATCCGCGCACATGAAAAGAGCGATTTTTTCCGATCAGTCGAGCAGATCGGTGAAGGTCGTGAGCTGGATCTGCTCTCCTGCGAGCACATTGAGCACATCGATGACCCGTTGCTGCTGCGCCTCGCGGTCGACCCAGATTTGCACCGCGGGCTCTCTGTTGGCAGCGCGCGAGACATCCGCATACGTTTTCAGCCAGGACGTCAAGAGCGGCAGTTGGCGGGAATCGGAGGCCACATCCATCACCTGCGCCTCCGCTCCCTGACCCACCAGGATGGTTCCTTGCGCATCCACACGGATCAGCAAGGGCGCGATTTCGGGCATCTGCGGATCCGAGCTCTGTTGTGCTGGAACTTTCAGTCGGAGTTCGTTTTCCGACTTTTGCAAAGTGGTAGCCACCAAAAAGTAGATCAGTAGCAAAAAGCACACATCGATCAGCGATGAGATATCCAAGGCGGGCGTGTCGGAAGGGTCAGAGGAGCTTTTTCGTTTCATACGTATGGGTCTTCTCCATCAGAAACGGCTCACACAAAAAATCCTTATGCTTTTTTAGCTGTCACTTCCCGTATTTTCTCACCACCTGATCCCAGAACGCGGGAAATTGTTTTACGGCATCGCGCCGGGTGGTGTTGATGAGTCGATTGCTGCGCGTATCACCGAAGACCGTGCTGTCGAAAATCCCGAGCCTTGGAGTAATTCCATCCTCCTGCTGCCCCATGGTGCCGTAAATGTAGCCGGTGCGGGCATCCATGCACAAAACCGTAAGCTGGGTGTTTTGCTTGGGCAGTCCGATGTCCAACATCCCCAACGTGGCGGCTTTCACGAGGGAATCGCTGCTGCCACCATCGCTCATTTGATCGCAGACGAGAATCACATCGAGACCGAGGAATTTGACATCGTTAAGCAATTGCGCGCGCTTGGCGAGCACGTCGCCGAGTTGATAGTAATCACTCGATGAGACCAAGGCGTTGATCGATTGCATGGAACGGATCTGTCCGCTCTTCGTTAGGTCCTGAGCCGCCGTTCCGAAATCGAGCACTTCCGTGCGCGAAGTGGTGAAAATGCCGATGGCGGATGGAGTGCGCAGGGCGGGACGTCCGCTGAGCCGGCTGTAGCCCTTGAGCTGGGTCATCTCTTGCGAAGAACTCACGGGAGTGGTGCTGGTGTAATCGCCGCAAGAACTCAGCGCCATGAGGGCGAGGCTGGGAATCAGACGGGCGTAACGACGGGTGAAACGGGATGGTGTGTTCATGACGGAACAGATCATGACAAAAAAATTATGATTGATCTAATTCATTCACATAATACAATCATCAGAAATTCTGATGAACGCATTTCCCTGGTATGCTACCGAGCTTTTCCTACGCATCTGCGAGGCGGGAGGACTTTCCGCCGCATCGCGTCATGGTAAGATCGGCATTTCCCAGCCCGCCCTGAGCGGGCAAATGGCCACACTGGAAAAACATCTTGGTGTGAAGTTGTTCGAGCGAAAGCCGTTTCAACTCACCGCGCAGGGCTTGCAATTCCAGGAAGAGGCGCTGCGCTTACGCACACGGATGGGATTGCTGGAACATGCACTGGCGCAGGGAACGCAGAAACCACTGCGCATCGCCGCCGCCGATGTGATCATCCGCAACTATCTTCCGCTACTGCTGAAACAGATCGACCACGGCACACGCACGCGTTTAGTTCTGCGAGAAGCCCCTTCACAAGACCTTGCCGCATTGGTGCGCGATGGCGAGGCCGATCTCGCCATCGGCGCGCTGTCGCGCCATGTGCATCAGGGCACCACACCTCTGGTCGAAGTCATTGCTCGACCGCGGTTTGTGCTGCACGTGCCTCCATCCTATCGAAAAAAAGTTAAGCAGTGGTCGGACTTGATCCCCTTGCTCCGGCATGACCCGCCGGGTTTGATCTCGCTGCCGCAGGATAGCCTGCTCGCCCAACATATCCACGGCGCGCTGCGCAAGTCGCGCATCGACTGGCACCCCAGCGTGGAGGTCTGCTCGTTGAGCCACGTTCCCACGTATGTCGATCTCGATTTCGGCTTCGGTTTTGGCATTCTCACCGCCGACTTCAAGGCCTCTCCACACGGTAAAAACAGCATCCCCATTCCCACTGACCGCATCCCTGCACTCGCCATCGGCGTTTGGCATCATGAACACCTCGATCCTACCGCCCAGCACCTCCTTGCCCTCATCCGCCAGATGGGCAAGAGGATTTGTTAGAAAAGACCGTTTACCCATTGTGAGGATCTACTCTCAAGGCAATTTCGAGAAATCGATCACCGGTTTTTGATCCGGTCTCGGTTGGCGTTCAAACCATTGGTTGGCTTTTACGTTGTCGCTGAAAAACCCGCCATTGCGCATGAAGAATGCCGTTCCCTCTACGCCACCGGCGAAGTCGAGACGATGACCGCCGCCTCCCGTTGCATCACAAGTAAACCGGGCACGCGTGAGTTCGTGCCACTGACCTTCGGTATCGCATACCCATTGGTTGCCGTGCACGGAGCGGCGCGCACGGAAACCATCGCGATCGTAAAAGTTTTCCAGAAACGAGTGAAAGCCCGTGAGGTGCTTGTTGGTTTTGGGACGTGAGAAGCGGGCGATCAACTCCCAGCCATCCTTGCCCGCCTCGCCAAACCACGCGGCATAGACGGTGTTGCCCTTGCCATCGGGTTGGACAGAGTTGAGAAAACGATAGGTCACACCGGATTTCCATGGATGAACCTTGTAGCTCTGTCCGCCTGATCCTTCGCCACCAAACTCACCGCCGCGCACGCCCTCTCCTTTGGCTAACAACTTTACGCGATCGGAATCGGGAATGCTCTTGGGGTCATTCGTTTGAAACGGGCTCCAAACCGAAAAAAGGATCCAGCGCTCAGTCGCGCTTTTCACCTGAATGCCAAAATAGCCCTCGCCGAAACCATTTGCCATGTAATACGAGCCGGGTGGATCATCGCCGGGTTTGACGGTAATTTCGCTGTAGGCATAGGTGATGTTTTTGCCGCGCGGTATTTCATAACCCAGATGCACGGAAGGTCCGCGACGACCCCAGTAAAACATGTTCCCCTCATTGTTTTTGACGCAATGCAACTGCAAGCCCGCGGTGGCGGATTTCACCAACAGATCGGATACCCGAGCGAAAGAACCGGCATCGGCACGCTGACCAGATAAATCCACGCGAACATAGCCGGGCTTGGCCACATCAATCATGCCGATGTCCATCTCCTGCGCGGCCGATCCCTTGACAGGAAGCGACCAACGTTGCTCGCCGATGGCGACTTTCAGCACCGACTCGCCCTGCTCCTGCTGCGCCCGGACCGCCAATGACAACTGGCAGGCTCGGTCGACGTGAAAATACACCGAAACCACCGTGGTGGGATCACTCCATCTCGTGGCCCCGCGTTCGATGCCATCGCGATTTCCGGCAGCGCTTTGAGTGACAAAAGCATTTCCTCCCACAGGAACAT
>JBJOMZ010000159.1:0-4388 GCA_046052105.1 Verrucomicrobiota bacterium
GCGTTAACGTGGAGATTCCGATAGGCAAAAGTCGTGTAACTCATTCCATGACCGAATGCGTAAAGTGGCTTGCCACGCAGATGCATGTAGGTGAAGCCTTTGCTGATATCGTATTCCTCCTGCGCGGGAACTTGTTCCTCGTGAGCATAGACCGTATGAGGCAACCGCCCTGCGGGATTGACCATTCCGAGCAAGACATCCGCGATTGCATGACCTTGTTCCTCGCCGCCCCACCAAGCTTGCAACATGGCAGGTGCTTTTTCTTTCAGCTTCGGCACGGTTAACGGACCAGCGGACATCTGGACAATGATGGTGCGCGAGTTGGCGGCGATGACCTGCAAGGCCAGTTCCTCTTGTTTGCCCGTAAGCCCCAGGGTTTCGCGGTCATTGCCTTCCTGCTCGACTCGCTGATCGGTGCCCAAACAAACGATCGCCACGTCAGCCTCGCGGGCCAGTGCGACGGCATCGGCCATTCGATCCGATCCAGTGTATGTCGAGTAACGGACCGATTCCAATTCAAACGACTTCTCCTCCGCGCCACGCAGTTCGAGGCAATCGAAATGACCATCCATCCCAGTGCTCGACAAGTTCTTACCCGTCAAAGCACAGCTGAAAATAATTTCGCCTTGCTCTAACAAAACATCATCAAACCGGGCCACCTCTCCGTAAGTTTCCGAAACACGGTGAAAATCGACTTCCTCTCCAATCGGTTTGCCATTGACCGAGAACTGGAAACGTCCCCGACTCGGGAAAAACTTTCCGTGCAGCCGCAACGAATATCGACCCGACTTAGCAACGGGGAGGTGGAAACGGATCCCGTCGCCCTTTCTTTCCGCGAGAAACTTCACGCTGGCACCTCCTCGGAATCCCGCCTCGCGATCCACTCGGATGGCTGGGCCGGCATCTCCGAGCACCTCGCAGCCTTTGAGGTGATCCACTTGGACCTTCTCCCCCAAACGATGTTTCAGCCCTTCTATTGCCGAGACCATGGAGCCGGTGATACCGTTGTAGTTGTTCAAAACCACCCGATCCGCCAACGGCCCTAACACTGCCACGCGACGGAGGGAGTTTGAGTCGAGCGGCAACAATCCATTTTTATTTTCTAACAATACGATGCTCTGTTGTGATGTCTTCAGGGACAGCTGCCTGTGTTCTGGTGATCCCACAACGTGAGGAGGAATCTTACTGAAGGGAACTCGGGAAAAATCATCAAATTCGCCGAGACGGAATCGCACCATCATCACCCGGCGAACTGCGTCATTGAGTCGTTCTTCACTCAGTTTCCCCTGTTTGACCGCCTGCGGAATGTATCGTGCGTATTCCTTATCGGAGAAATCGCACCCCGCCATCACCGAGCGAGCCACCGCATCCACATAATCCATGGCGCCTTTGCCATGACCATCGACCATGGTCTTGACTCCGCCCAGATCGGAAACCACGAATCCCTCGTGCCCCCATTCCTCTTTCAGCACCTTGGTCAACAGCCATTGATTGACATTGTTCGGCGTGCCGTTGATGGCGTTGTAACTCGCCATCAGTGACTGCGCCTTGGCCTCGACGACGGCATCGCGAAAATGAGGCAGCCAATACTCGCGCAACATCCTCTCGCCCACTTTGACGTCTAGTGCCGTGCGTCCATGTTCCACGTTGTTGACGGCATAGTGTTTTAACGTCGCTGCGACTTTCAGGTAACGAGGATCATTCCCCTGTAAACCTCGCACATAAGCCACCGCCATGCGCCCGGTGAGATAAGGATCTTCGCCCCAGGCCTCGTGATTCCGTCCCCAATAGGGATTGCGCCCGATGTTGATGACCGGCGCGCGATAGATCAGTCCTTTGTGCTCTCCAAGAGCCTTGGGATCGATTTTCCAGCCATTGTATATGCCGCGCGCTTCATCCGACAGGGCGTTCGCCACTTCCTGCACTAAGTCCTGGTTCCAAGTTGCGGACATCGCGATGCAAACGGGAAAGAGGGTGGCCGGTCGATCCCATTTCACGCCATTGAGACACTGATTCCATTGGTCCGACCGAATCCCGAACCGTTCGATGACCGGCCCCTTGTGATCGAGAAACATCGCCTTCTCTTCCAGCGTCATCCTGCCTAACAGGTCATCGACACGTTCCGACCAGGGTTTTTCCGGATCCAAATAGGCAGGAGCGCACACAGCCAGATGGAGTGAAGAGGCCAGAAAGAAAGTAACCGCCCCAAGAGGAATTCGTTTCATGCCCCAGTGACTATCTCTTTTGCGAACCGTTGCACACCGACTGTTGTGTCATCAGAGCAAGCCCGGGCGGAAACAAGCAGTTAAGCCATTCGGAGGCAATTAGGTTTTCTACGGAGTGGTTTTGTTTCGGTTGTTTCGAGTACGCGATCGGCTTGATGGAGATGATTGCACCTGATTGTTCCAGTCATACGTCATTCGATGCTGATCTCGTGCAGGATCAGCCAGAATGTTTGCGGAGCTGTGACACGCACTCGCAGAGCTTTGGTTGCAGCGGGGATTTTGCCGATCGCTGTGCCACCCGAAAATGGAGCCACCCTGATCCAGGTCGTTCCGTTGAGAGAATACTCGAGCTCGCCTTGCTCCAGTCGATCGCCATTCTTACTGGCTTTTCCTCCGGTCTCCACCTTGACCGTTGCCTCGCGCGTGAGAGGAGCCTTTAGTCGAAGAGTGATATAGTCGTCTTTTTTCAATTCGCGAGCTGCCCAGAAAAACGTGTCGGATCTGCCATCAAAGGCAAATTCGATGGCGTGATCGTTATAGACGCTCAAGGATGTCTCGATCACAGAGCCGTCCTTCGTGGCTTTTTTCGGTGGATCCAGCGGCACGGCGCGATGAATGCCCAACGCATCGTAAAACTTCATCACCCCGTCGAGACGCGCGCGGAAGTCCTCGTAGTTTTTCTTTTCTTTGGGCAGCCAGGCGATTTCCGCGAGGGCGGCGATGCGCGGAAAGGCCATGTATTCGACTTTTTTCCAATCCTTCATGTATTCCGTCCACAACTGCGCCTGCACCCCTAGGATCTGCTTGCGCTCCTTCTCATTGCGCGCCACCGATGCGGGATCGTATCCATAGAGTTTCGAGACCGGCAAAAACCCGCCGATCGCTTCGTATTCCGGACCTTTGGAAAGCTCCTCGCTGGCCGGGCGTTGGTAATGATCGAGATAGGCGAAGGCATTCGGTGCCATCACCACGTTGTTGCCAAGATCGAGTGCGTGCTGCGCCCACTTCAGATCGCGCCAGACCATCATCGTCGCGGATTTCGGCAGTCCGCCTTCCTGAATCTCGTCCCATCCCACCAACGAACGGTTTTTCGAGGCGAGAAATTTTTCGATGCGTCGGATGAAATAACTTTGCAGCTCATCGGCATTTTTTAGGCCCTCGCGCTGCATCACTTCCTTGGCGAACTTCGATTGGTTCCACTGCGATTTCGGCGCCTCATCGCCGCCGATGTGGATGAATTTCGACGGGAACAGTTCGCACACTTCTGTCAGCACGTCTTCGAGAAAGGCGAAGGTTTCCTCCTTCGGCGCAAAAACATAAGGATGCACGCCCCAGCGCGTCATCACCTTGGGATTGTAGTTGGGGATGTCGGTATTACCAAATTGTGGATAAGCCGCGATGGCCGCCGCAGCGTGTCCTGGCAGTTCGATTTCCGGCACGATGGTGATGTGCCGCGCACTTGCATACGCCACCAGCTCTTTCACCTGTTCCTGCGTGTAGAAGCCGCCGTAGCGCTTGCCATCGTCGCTGTTCCGATTGCCATAAGGAGGGGTGGAATCACGAAACGCGCCGACTTCGGTGAGTTTTGGGTATTTTTTGATTTCGATGCGCCAGCCCTGGTCCTCGGTCAAATGCCAGTGAAAGACGTTGAGTTTGTGAAATGCCATCTGGTCGATGAATTTCTTCAAATCCTCGAGCGGGAAAAAATGCCGACCGCAGTCGAGATGCATGCCGCGCCAGGCGAATTCGGGTTCATCGGAAATCTGCAGGGCGGGAAGTTTCACCTCTTTTTGTGGCATTGGGACAGTTGCAGGCAGCAATTGCAGCAATGTCTGCACACCAGCAAAAGCGCCCGCTGGATCCTTGCCGATAATTTTCACTCCTGCCTCAGTCACCGACATACGGTAGCCTCCGTTTTTCATCGGCATCGTCGAATCGATATCGAGAAGAATTTCCGAGGCCAAATGAATGCGCAATTCTTCCGCTACCATTTCGACATCCTTTTCAGTCAAACGTTTGATTTTCTCCGCAAGCAACACGCTTTCTGCTGTAAGCTGTCGATCGTGACGAATGGCTGTCGCAGAACTGAAAACGAAAGCGCCATCCTGCAATTGAATGTCTTTGGGCAGAGGAATCAGCGGCAAAGTTTGCGCGATGGCGCTC
>JBJOMZ010000160.1:0-4290 GCA_046052105.1 Verrucomicrobiota bacterium
GCGCGGTTTGCTGGATGACACCATCGTCGTCTGGGGTGGTGAGTTCGGACGCACCACCTTCAGCCAAGACACAAAGGTCCAAGAATCCTACGGCCGTGACCACCATGCGAACTGCTTCACCACACTGGTCGCTGGCGGCGGATTCCAGCCAGGACTGATCCACGGTAAGACCGATGATTTTTGTTACTCCGTCGTAAAAGACGAAGTACCTGTCCACGACCTGCACGCGACCCTGATGCATCAACTCGGCATCGACCATGAGCGCCTCACCTTCCGCCACCAAGGTCGCGATTACCGCCTGACCGATGTCCACGGAAAAGTTGTCAGAAAATTGTTGCTGTAAGCGAAAACGTGCTGATTTTTGCAGAAAAACCTTGCTTTTCCGCGTCGACCTGCTTTTCTTGCGTCGCCTTCACAGGACAGAACGGCCATTTCCGGCTGCGCTGAACCGACAATCCCTATGAGCGAAAATACCATTAATCTTGCTGATTACAAACAACACGCAAACGACACCGGCAGCGCCGAATACCAAGTCGCCCTGATGACACAGCGCATCGCCCACCTCACCAGCCACCTAGGCAATCATGTGAAAGACAACTCATCCCGCCGCGGCCTGCTGAAGCTCGTGGCACAGCGCCGCAAGCTTCTCAACTTCGTGCAAGCGAAATCCGAGGAGCGCTACCAGAAGCTGATCAGCTCGCTGGGTCTCCGCCGCTAATCCCCATCCTTTCTCAAACGGCCACCGAGGTTTCCTCCGTGGCCGTTCTGATAAAAGCGGTGTTTGTTTTCCTGATGAAAACAGCATCGTGGACAGTTACCCTCTGACATTTTCTTCACCTTACGGGTCTGTCCAAAACCACAACACACCCCTGTGCGCAATCGCCACAGGTTCAACCAAACGAAAATAGACAGACATGCAAATACACAATGTAACCATCGATGTGGGCTCCAACCCCATGATGATCGAAACCGGCAAACTTGCCAAACTCGCCGACGGTGCCGTCACCGTCCGCTGTGGTGACACCATCATTCTGGTCACCGCCGTCTCTGCCACCAGAATCAAAAGCGGCCAGAACTTTTTCCCGCTCTCCGTGGAGTATAAGGAAAAAGCTTCCGCCGCCGGTGTTTTCCCCGGTGGCTACTTCAAACGCGAAGGTCGCCCTACCGAAAAGGAAATTCTCACCTGCCGCATGACCGACCGTCCGCTGCGTCCGCTGTTCCCCAAGGGCTACCTCTATGACACCCAAATCGTCGCCCTGTTGCTCAGTGCCGATGGCATCAATGACGCCGACATCCTTTCGATGAACGGCGCCTCCGCTGCGCTGTGCTTGTCCGATATCCCCTTCGCTGGCCCGATTGGTGCCGTGCGCGTTGGTCGCATCAATGGCGAATTCTTGATCAATCCGACCCACGACGAACGCGCCGAGAGCGATCTCGACCTCGTTTATGTCGGTAGCAAAAATGATGTGATCATGATCGAAGGTTCCGCTCTGGAACTGCCCGAACCCGAATTCATCAAGTCGCTGCATTTCGCCCAGGCCGCTGTGCAAAAGATCATCGCCGCCCAAGAAGAGCTGATCGCCAAGTGCGCCAAGCCCAAGCGCGAATACACCGTCACCGTCGCCAAAGACGAGCTGCTGGAAGTCGCCTACGAAATTGCCGGTAGCCGCATCGAAGACGCCATCTACGCTGCCTCGAAAGTCGAGCGCGGTAAAAAAGTCGGCGCTCTGCGCAACGAAGTGGAAGCCGCCATCATGGAGCGTTTCCCGCAAACCACCGAGTTCGAAATCGAGCAAGCCTTTGAATACCTGCAGAAGAAAGCCTTCCGCATTTCCATCATGGAAAAAGGCCTGCGTGCCGATGGTCGCAAGGTCGGCGACCTACGTTCGCTGCACGGCGAGGTCGGGCTACTACCCCGCGTCCACGGTTCTGCTCTGTTCGCCCGTGGCGAGACACAAGCCCTGGCTATCGCCACTCTGGCTCCCGCCGATGAGAAACAGGAAATGGACAACTACGCTGGTGGTGAAACGGAAAAGCGCTTCATTCTGCACTACAACTTCCCTCCGTTCTCGGTGGGTGAAACAGGTCGCATGGGCGGTCTGAACCGTCGCGAAATCGGCCACGGCGCCCTCGCCGAGCGCTCGATCGCTCCGGTGATCCCTGCGGAAGATGAATTCCCTTATGCCATGCGTGTTTCCTCCGAAGTAACCGAATCGAACGGTTCCACTTCGATGGCCACCGTCTGCGCTGGTGTGATGTCCTTGCTCAATTCCGGCGTACCACTTAAGGCCACCGTGGGCGGCATTTCTTGCGGTCTCGTCACCGACTATGATGAAAACGGCAACCTCAAAGCCTACACGACACTGCTCGACATCATCGGCAGCGAGGACTTCTACGGCGACATGGACTTCAAACTTTGCGGCACTCGCGAAGGTGTGACCGGTTACCAGCTCGACCTCAAACTTCCCGGCATCCCACTCTCGATCCTCGAAGAAGGCATCGAAGTGGCGAAAAACGGCCGCATGAAGATTATCGACAAGATGGAAGAGTCCATCAGCGCTCCTGCTGAACTCAGTCCTTACGCGCCGCGTATTGTTTCCGTCAAGATCCCTGCGGACCGCATCGGCGAGCTCATTGGCCCCGGTGGCAAGAACATCAAAGGCATCCAGGCCGAGTCCGGTGCTCAGATCAGCATCGACGACGACGGCACCGTGCATATCTATGCCTCCAAGCAGGTCGGTCTCGACCGCGCGAAAGAAATGATCGACCGCATGTTTGCCGAGATCGAAGTGGGCAAGACCTACACCGGTCGCGTCGTGAGCATCACCGCCTTCGGTGCCTTCATGGAAGTGCTGCCGGGCAAAGACGGTCTGGTGCACGTCTCCGAGTTGGCGGAAGGCCGCGTCGAGAAAGTGGAAGACGTCGTCAAAAAAGGCGACATGCTCACTGCCAAGTGCCTCGGCGTCGATGAAAAAGGCCGCGTGAAAATGAGCCGCAAGGCCCACCTCCGCGAACTCGCCCAAAAAGAAGCCGCCGGCAACGCCGAGGGTTGATTTTTTCTAACTGACTCTCGAGCCCCGCAGCGGAAACGCTGCGGGGTTTTTTCGTGGCAAAATCGTCTCGCATCCTAGCCTCGATCCGATCACACTGGACAAATTGCCGTGATCATCCAAAGTTGACCTTATTCCACTGCGAAATTGAATAACCCTTTTGCCTCATGAAATTCGTATCTTTCCTGCTCAGCCTCTGCGCTGCCTTCTCGTTCCTTCACGCTGCGCAAAAAGCCAACGTGATCATCATCATGGCCGATGACCTCGGCTGGGGTGATATTTCTTGCAGTGGAGCAACCACCCTCAAAACGCCGGCCATCGATCAACTGGCCGCCGAGGGCCTGCGATTTACCAGTGGTTATTGCTCGGCATCGACCTGCACGCCCACGCGCTACTCGCTGCTCACGGGGAACTACGCCTTCCGTGCCACCAACACCGGCATCGCGCCACCGAACGGTCCTGCCATCATTGCGCCGGGCACGCCGACCATCGCTTCGCTGGTGAAACAAAGCGGATATCGCACGGCGGTGATTGGCAAGTGGCATCTCGGATTGGGGCAACCACAACCCGATTGGAATGGCGAACTGAAACCCGGTCCGCTGGAGATCGGCTTCGATCACTGCCTGTTGCTTCCTACCACCAACGACCGCGTGCCGCAGGTGTTTGTGGAAGACCACCGCGTGCGCAATCTCGATCCAGCAGATCCCTTGTGGGTGGGGGATCGCAAGCCATCACCCGATCATCCCACGGGCATCACCCATCGCGATAGCCTCAAGCTTGATTGGAGTCATGGCCACAACGATACCATTCACAACGGCATCAGCCGCATCGGATTTTACACGGGCGGGCAAAAAGCCCGCTTCCGCGATGAAGATCTGGCGGACGAATGGATCAAGGAATCGAGTCAATGGATCAGTGCGCAAAAAGGCCAGCCCTTCCTGCTGTTTTTTGCGGCGCACGACATCCACGTGCCGCGCATGCCGCACGAGAGATTCCAAGGCAAAAGCGGCATGGGTCTGCGGGGAGATTCGATCCTGCAGTTCGACTGGTGTGTCGGCGAGTTGATGAAAATCATTGAAGAAAACCAACTGTCCGATAACACGCTGTTTGTGCTGTGCTCAGACAACGGTCCGGTTCTGGATGATGGCTACAAGGATCAAGCCGTGGAAAAACTCGGTTCCCACCTGCCAGCGGGGCCTTTCCGTGGTGGCAAGTATTCGGTGTTTGAAGGGGGCACGCG
>JBJOMZ010000161.1:0-4273 GCA_046052105.1 Verrucomicrobiota bacterium
GCCTACATCGCCATGCTCGCCGGTCAGCGCGAAACCGAATGGGTGGATTCCACCGTGCGCTTTTTGGCCAATACTCCGAAAGCATTTGCACGGGAAGAAATCGGATATTACTACTACGCCCATTACTACGCGATCTCAGCCATGGTTCAGGCAGGCGACAAGCAGTATGCCGAATGGTATCCAAAAATCCGCGACTCACTGATCCAACTGCAGAAGCCTGATGGCTCATGGAAAGAAAAAGAAAACGACTACGTCAGCAACACCCCCATGGCCATCATCATTCTCGGCACCCCCCATTGTTACATTCCCATCTACCAACGCTGACCCCCTGAGAGATTTCCATTTTTAAAGCGAAGATTGATAGCAACGATCAACCAACAACCTACCACCTTGTCGCGTGTGGTGCTTCGGCTCAGTTTCGAAACATTTGCATTGTATGTCCTTTTGCCATGATGACGATGTGTGGAACTGGTGGGTGATTGATACTTGGAATGGTTAGGATGACTCGCAACTGAGCCAAAATTCCGGAGTCATGAAAAATTCCCGGCGCAGATCGGCACAGTGATGTAACTGCATGGCGCCAATAGCGAACTGACACTCAAGACACTGCATGTGCAGGAGTGAAAATCCATCGTTTATCCCGATAGAATCTCCGCTTCCTTCCCGTATCGCAGTCATGCATCGCCATCCATTTGCATTGTTTTCATCCGCGATTCTTGCCTTGACCGCTGCATTACCGGTCCACG
This sequence comes from Verrucomicrobiota bacterium, assembly GCA_046052105.1. Lineage (GTDB taxonomy): Bacteria > Verrucomicrobiota > Verrucomicrobiia > Verrucomicrobiales > Akkermansiaceae > UBA956. The sequence goes on from JBJOMZ010000161.1 coordinate 747, forward strand.
CCAAAAAGAACGAACCCATCCCCCAGCTCACAGCCAAAGGCGAGACACTCAAGGTCCAATACACGGGTATGCTCGACGAACTGAAAGCGCAAGTGCTTTCCGCCTTGCCCGCTGTTGATGCTGCTCAAAAAAATGCCTTCATGACCGCCCGCGCCGAATGGAGCGCGCTCAAAAAACCTCAGGACGATGCGGCGACCGAAGCACGGAAAAAATACGAGGCCGATTCCGAGCGCATCGAGACTGCATCCCTCGATGCGGCGCGCGCGCTGCTGGCCAATCTCGATTCTTTTCTCGCCAGTGACAAGCTTGACATTCCGCTCATGAAAATCGCCATCCTCACGCACGGCACACCCGGTGGGCTGGCGGAATTTGCACAGCAGGGAGCGGAGCAGCAAAAACTGATAGAATCACTTTTGAGCAATGAAAAACTCATGCGGCAGATTGTCGATGCCGGTGGTGCCAACGGAGGAGAATACGGTGAAGCTCTGCAAATTTACGCGAAGATCCAGAAAGCCAGCGCGCGCGCGCGCGAAGAGGGCAGCATTTTCCAACGCCTGGCCCTGGGCACCGCGTTACACACTCCCTGGGATCCCACCAAGGAGGAACTCGCGGGAGTTTACGGCATCGTCCACCGCTCGGAGTTGAATTCCGATCACGTCGAGCGCTACATGCATTACGAAAAAGCCTACCTCGCGGGTGAGCTCGATCCCGCCTTCAAAGACATGAACGTCTGGGAATGCCGCTTCATCACCGACTCACAGTATACCAACGAAGAGCTCACTTGGATGCGCCAAATGGTGAGAACCTACCGCCCGGACCAGGCGGTCATGGATGATTACAAATGGCGCTATGTCCGCTTCATCAAAGACGACGTGCCCTATTGCAGCACCACGCACGATCCCACCATCGGCACCAAAGCCCAGGAGGAAATCGCTCTCGGCGGCATTTGTGGGCGCCGCGCATTCCTTGGCCGCCTCGCCCTCCGCGCCTTCGGCATCCCCACCCGCGCTTCGACACAGTCCGGTCACGCCGCGCTGAGCCACTGGACGCCCGATGGGTGGGTCATTTGCTTCGGTGCCTGGTGGTCGGTGGCATGGTGTGGTCCGCAAGGTGGCCTCGATATTCTGTTAGAAACACAAATCCGCAACATGCCCGGCGAGTATAGCAAAGTGCAGCGCGCGCAGTGGATCGCCGATGCCCTTGGAGAAGAGAACGTGAGCATCCGCGACTATGGCGTGGGCGGAGGCTTCTGGGAGAGCCTCGCGTTCTGCAAAAAACAAGTCGCCGTCAAAGCTGCCGAAGTCAAGGCGCTCGAACTCATCGGTGGCATGAAACTCGGTGAGTCCGATGAATTGATCGGTGACGAAGTGGCGGAGGAAATCCAGATTCCGGAAGAAGACAAGACGATCACCACCGCTGCGGATGGAACCATCACCCTTCCGGCGGTTGCTTGCTATTCCCCGCGTGGCGCCTCGGATCGTGTGCTGTTCATGAAAAGCCATGACAAGGGAATGCAACTGCATTACAGCCGCCTCGGCGCGCGCCCAGAACTCGTCAAGTATCGCGTCGAAGTCCCCGCAGCTGGCGAATACGAACTCACCGCGCTGCTCGCCACCGTTTCCATCAAACAGAACATCGTCGTGCGCATGAACCGCGAGGAACCGGTCACCTATGACATTCCCTACACCAAGGGTATGTGGATGAAGAGCGCTCCTCTCAGAGTGAAACTTGAGGAAGGCCGCAATATGATCAGCATCACGGCTCGCACACCGAACCGCGGTGTCAGCTTCAAGCACTTCGAACTCAAACCCGTGAAATGATTTTTTCTCCCTTCATGAAATCGCTCAATCGCCTGTTAGGCTTCACCGCAGTCGCCGTATTGTTTCCACTGCACGCGCAGATTCCCACGGAAAAGATCACCGCGCTCGAACAGGCACTCACCGCCGGCAAATCCGAATCCTCTGCCGCACGCCAGCGCCTCGTCGTCAAAAGAGCCGTGCGCGATGCGGAGGATCTTCTCAAAGCGAATGCTAACGCCGCGAACCGCTTTGTTCTGTTAGAGGTGATTTTCCGAGCCCGACAGGAATTGGTAAAACTCGACAACGATCCGGAAAACCGCGCCGCGCTGCTGGATGCTTGCAAACAACTTGCCGCCGCGCCGGACGAGTTCGCGTTGCAGCGCTTCGATGCCGATCTGCTGCTCTCGCAAAGCGACAGCGCGCGCCAGGGTGCGGATCCGAGCGCACGCGCCAAGGCGCTGCTCGCCCTGGCTGACCGATACCGGAACACCAATGCCGAAGCGAAAGCATTGAAAGTCGCTATCGTTATCGCGATGGAACTGGGCGACACATCGATGGCTGAAACACTGCGTGTTCGCATCGAAGAGCGATTTGCTGCGGACCTCGACATGATCGAGTTCCAGCGTGCCCACTTCGGCGGGCAAGTCATCGGCGCGCCGCTGAGCGGGACCTTCGAACGCACCGATGGCAAGTTCATGCGCTTCCCCATGGACGGCATGGGCAAGAGCACCATGTTGCTTTTCTGGTCCAACGACGAAACCGGGAAAAAACACCTAGCAGGATTTGCCGCAGCGCAAAAAGTCTTGCCAGCGGAAGCCACAGGTCGCATCCAGCTCATTTCCTGCAATATCGATAATCTGCCTGATGCAGGACAAAGCATCCTCAAAGATATGGGTATCACCTGGCCGGCACTGAAAATTCCGGGAGGGAAGGAAAATCCCTATTACAAAACCTTTGCCCAGAATGCCACCACCGCGCTGACTCTCAGCCCCACCGGCTACGCTGCTCTTGTACTTCAGGGCTCCACCCGCAACAACAGCGGTCGCAACGTCGATTTGTCGGGAGAGATCGATTACGAGCGCTGGCTCAACAGCAGCCTCAGCCGCGGCTGGACTCAACCGACTTACATGAGCCAGTTGTGCTACCTGCATAGCGGCGAATTTCTTGTCCATGGTCTCACGTCCTCATCACTGCCCAAGGAAACCATCGCCGCCATCCAGGCATGCTTTCTCCCACCCATCCGCCGTTGCCAAACTCCGAACAGCGAGCTCATCGCACGCTATCAAAAAGCCGATGAACTCACCACCAAAGCCATCGCCGCGAACGGATCATCAACAGATCTGTGGATGCTGCAACACTATCGTATCGCCGCACTCAACAACCTTTGGCAGTTCACCGGAAATCGCGAACACCTGCATGCAGCCCAGAAGGAATCTCTGTCGATCACGCGCTCTGACCCTGAGGCTAAGGTGCTACCCCTTCTCACCATCACCCGTGAAGCACTGCGTTTACCCGAGGCCAATGGCCGCGCCCTCATTGCCGACTTTATCAACAAACTCGGCGGAGAAAAGGCGCCCGCCACGGCTCTCGCCGCCGCCGCTATGCTAGCACTGGAGACCGCCGACCGTGAACTCCACGAAAAATACCGTTCCCTCATCCTTGAAAAACATGCGAACGAGACCGCCATCGCACCCGTTGTCGCAATTCTGTTAGATCGTCACCATCGCT
>JBJOMZ010000162.1:0-4227 GCA_046052105.1 Verrucomicrobiota bacterium
CACGGCGTCAATCTCATCGATGAAAATCAGACACGGGGCGTTTTTCTTACCCTGTTCGAACATATCGCGCACACGACTCGCTCCTACACCCACAAACATTTCTACAAAGTCCGATCCGGAGATCGAAAAAAACGGCACATCCGCCTCACCAGCGATGGCGCGGGCGAGCAAGGTTTTCCCCGTGCCGGGAGCGCCGACCATTAACACGCCCTTGGGAATGCTGCCGCCGAGTTTCTGGAACTTGCGAGGATCACGCAGGAATTCGACGATCTCCTGCAATTCCTCCTTGGCTTCCTGAATGCCGGCCACATCCTTGAAGGTGACCTTGTTCTTGTCCATGGTGAGCAAACGAGCCTTGCTGCGACCAAAGTTCATCGCACCACGTCCAGCAGATTTCATTTGCTGGCGGAAGAAGAAAATCAACACGGCCACGATCAAAATGATAGGCAGAAGGCTCATCATCATGTTAGCGAAGGTGTTGCTCACGCTAGTCCGCTTGGCTCCTGCTGCAAGCAACTCGGACAGCTCTTCCTTTTGCATGAGAGTATCAACTTTCACCTCAAAGCGGGTATATTGTTTGGGATCAACAGGTGCGGCAGAAGGAGCTAGGGGATAACATTCGCGCACGCCCTCTAGGACAGCGGAATTGTCCTTGGCAATGATCACACGAAGAGGCTCACGCAAATCATTGACCTGCACCTCTCCCGCGGCAAGTGCCTTGCGGAACGATTGCAGAGTGAGAGTCTCACCTCCTTCAGGGAGCGGAGGAAGAGCGTCCATACGAGTGATTTTGATATCACTCCCAAGCACCCGATTCAGCACCCCTTGGTTCAGCACGATATCAACAGGAACCTGAAAAGTTGCACGTTGTTTGGGAAGATTGCTGTCGCGCGCTGGGGCAGGCTTGAGCCAACCGTTCACACTGGCGATGTAGAGACTATCGCGCGTGACCACTTCAAACGGACGGCGCACATCATCAGTCACCACCAAGCCCTGGTCGTATGAATTACGAAATTCGTTGTAACTCAGCTGCTTGGTCTTTCCACCGAAGCTGTCGGTATTGAAATACGCAATGCTTAAAACGAGCAGCGCTACGCCTAGCAAACCGAACAAGCGCCAGTTTACACCGGCTGGTTCGGGATTGTTGCGGTTCGATTCGCGAGGCTCTTGTGGTTGGGGCGATGAGTCAGACATGATGCAAAAGAAAACATCTTGCCGTATCGAGTATCATTTCCCGCTGTGGCAAAGTGCTCCTCATCCTACGCGAGGAGAACGAAAAGGAAAATGTTTTTTGCAAATTTTTGCGAATCCTCGGTATGGCTCAATCCCGCTTCGCGCGCACCATGGCCACAGCCATTGCAGCGATCCCTTCGCGCCGACCGACGAACCCCATGCGTTCGTTGGTCGTGGCCTTGATTCCCACTCTTGCGGGCATCAGGCCCAACGCCCCGCCGATGGCAGATCGCATGGCATCACGATGCGGCAACACTTTCGGCACTTCGGCGACGATCGTAGCATCCACATTCACCAACTCGTAACCCAATTCTTCCGCGCGCTGGCGGCATTTCTCCAAAATACGCAATGAACAAATGTCCTTGCAGGCAGGATCTCCCGGCGGAAAGAAATGACCGATATCTGGTTCACCCAATGCGCCCAATACCGCATCGGCGATGGCATGCGACAACACATCGGCATCCGAGTGCCCCTCTAACCCATGACTGTGGGGAATCTCCACTCCACCGAGAACCAACGGACGCCCTTCCACAAACCGATGCACATCGTAACCTATTCCCATCATGCGTGGTCATCCTACACCGATTTGCACTTCATCGGCAACTTCAAAGCAAGCGATTCGAAATTCGACCGCTTTTTCTCATGGGCAGCGGCGCAAATTCTGCTATCAAGTTCGTCGTTCATGAGGAATTACCCGACATCATTTCAAATCCGCACTCTTTGGAATGCGGCGACAGGCGTCTCCATCTTGATTCTCGGGCTATTGCTGGTCGGGTTGATCTGGCTGGTGGGGCAACTCTTCGGATTTCTGCAACCAGTATTGATTCCAGTGATCGCTGCAGGCATTGTGGCCTATCTGCTGGATCCGCTGGTGCGGCGCTTGGAACGCTGGAATATGTCCCGCCTCAAGGCAGTGATTTTTGTTTACATCGCGTTGTTGTTGGGAGCAGTGCTCTTGACGGTCGCCATTTTACCGGGTGTGAATCAAGCACGGGCTTTAGTATCCAACCACATGAAAACCGCAACCACTGGCAAGAATTCAGTTGGTGAAAACTCCGCGGACAGGGACAAAAACATGACGACCGCGGTGGTGAAATTTCTCCGTGAAAAGCAAGAAAAGCACCACGGCAAAGCCATCGGATGGCTGCTGACAGAAGTCGACGATGAGGGCAAGGCCACAGGCCCTAAGCCAAAGAGCAAAGCTCCGGAAAATCTCGATTTTTTCTGGGAAACCCGAGCGGGACGTATGCTTTACAATTCCAAAGGACGTATCTGGGAATGGACGACTGCAGGCACATCAAAGGTCGTGGGGCTGATCGGATTTCTGTTAGGTTTGGTGATGGTGCCGATCTATCTGTTTTTTTTCCTCAAAGACTCCGCAGGCATCCAAAAGCATTGGCATGACTACGTACCGCTGAAGGCCTCGCGTTTTAAGAGTGAACTGGTGGACACATTGCAAGAAATCAACGGTTATCTGATTTCTTTCTTCCGCGGACAAGTTCTGGTGGCTTTCATCGATGGCTTGCTGGTGGGTATCGCACTCACATTTTACGGTCTCCCCTATGGTTTTCTCATCGGTGTGTTCATGGCACTGATCGGCGTGATTCCATACGTCGGCAGCATTCTTTGCCTCATCCCCGCATGCATCATCGGCTGGTTCCACGCAAAAGGCGGCGCCCTTTGGAATTTGGATCCCACGTCGTATACGATCGGCGTGGTGATCATTTTCGTAGTAGTGCAGCAAATCAATTCGCTGGTAACAGCACCGAAAATCGTCGGTGAGTCGGTAGGACTGCACCCGATGACGGTGATTTTCTCGATGGTGTTCTGGACGGTCATCCTCGGCGGATTCGTGGGCGCGCTGCTTGCTGTCCCCTTGACCGCAGCCATCAAGGTGCTGTTCCGCCGCTACATCTGGGAGCGGAAAATTATGGAGACGGATGCGGCCAGCCAGCCCCCCGCAGGCGCAATCGAAGGCTCACTCACGCCCTGAGAGCAGACAAATGCGTCATTGATTGTTTTGCCACTGGACAGCCAAGCCCTTAGACACTAGCTTGCGCGCGCCATGGCTACCTTCCGCGTTCTCGTTTCCGACCCTATTTCCGAAAAAGGTGTAGAAGCTCTTGCTTCCGCTCCAGAAATCCAAGTCGATGTCAACACGGGACTAAAGCCCGATGAGCTACTCAACATCATTGGTGATTACCATGGTCTAGTCGTGCGCTCGCAAACGAAAGTCACCGCTGAGGTCTTTGCCGCCGCCAAGAATCTAAAAGCCATCGGTCGCGCTGGTGTCGGAGTAGATAACATCGACCGTCAAGCCGCCACCGATCACGGTGTGGTGGTGATGAACACTCCCAGCGGCAATACCATTTCCACCGCCGAGCATGCTTTCACTCTGATGCTGTCGTTAGCCCGCAATATTCCTCAGGCGCATGCATCTATGATTGCTGGCAAATGGGATCGCAAGTCATTCGAGGGCTGCGAAATCCACGGCAAACGTCTGGCCATTCTCGGCATGGGTCGCATCGGTTCGGAATTCGCGAAACGCGCTCAAGCCTTCGGCATGCAGGTTGTTGCCTACGATCCCTTCTTCACCGCCGCCCGCGCTCAAGCACTCAAGGTTGAGCTCGCCGAAACCGTAGAAGATGCTCTCAACGGAGCGGATGTGGTAACCCTGCACATTCCTCTCAACGACGACACTAAACACATCATCAACTCCGATCGACTCGCCCTCATGAATCAAGGCGCGTTGGTCATCAACTGCGCACGTGGTGGTCTTGTCGATGAAGCAGCCGCTAAGGCATCGCTAGACTCCGGGCATCTGGCAGGAATCGCACTCGATGTCTATGAAGTAGAGCCCCCACCCGCCGACTTCCCGCTATTCTCCGCGAAAAAAACCGTCTTCACGCCGCACCTCGGCGCCTCGACCGCGGAAGCGCAGGAAAATGTCGGCATCGAGGTGGCGCATCAGGTGCGCGACTTCTTGGTCACTGG
>JBJOMZ010000163.1:0-4202 GCA_046052105.1 Verrucomicrobiota bacterium
TTACCTACAACCTCGTCCAGTATTTCGGCGAGTTGGGCGCGGAAATGAAAATCATTCGCAATGATGCGATGGACCTCGCTCAGATCAAAGCGCTCAAGCCCACGCGCATTTGCGTGTCGCCAGGTCCTTGCACGCCCAATGAAGCGGGTGTTTCTTGCGCCGTGATCGAGGCACTTGGTTCGACCACTCCCATCCTTGGCGTGTGCCTCGGGCATCAAAGCATTGGCCAAGTGTATGGCGGCGATGTGGTCCGCGCCGAGCGATTGATGCATGGCAAAACCTCACCCATTCATCACAAGAGCACGAGCGTGTTCCGTGGTTTGTCGAATCCCTTCGAAGCGACGCGCTACCACAGTCTCATCGTCAAACGCGAGACCCTGCCCGATTGCCTCGACATCACCGCCTGGACCGAAGAAGGCGAAATCATGGGTCTAGCGCACAAAGAGTATCCCGTCCACGGCGTCCAGTTCCACCCCGAGTCCATCCTCACCCAAGAAGGCAAGCAGCTACTGCAAAACTTCTTGGAGATCTGATCATACGATCATGAAAAATCTTCCAATCCCTGAAAAAATCGACGTGATTCACGATGGACCGAACATGATCATACGTCGCAAGTGGTTGAGCTGGACTGTCATTCCTTTGCTGATTTTTTGCATCGTCTGGGATTCTTTTTTGTTCTTTTGGTACACTCAGGCCCTCGGTGGCAAGGACACACCATTGTTTGCGATCCTTTTTCCGTTAGGGCACGTGAGCGTGGGAATCGGTCTCACGTATTATGTGCTCGCCATGTTTTTGAACAAAACGGACATCACGATTGCGCCGTATGAGGTCAAAGTTACCACTTATCCTCTTCCGTGGGGATTTGGCAAGTGGGTGAAACGTGAGGACATCGTGGCGGTGCGTGTGAAGAACTCGGCACAGAGCAATGAGTCCTCAATCACCTATGGCATTCGTTACACCAATCGTGAGAATCGCGAATTGAGTTTGATTCGCGGTGGATTGAATGACGATCAGGCGGAATACATAGTGCATCATCTGCGACAGGCCATGCTCATTCCAGATGAGGAAAATTCCTGACGCAGCGCAGTGCGCGGATCAAAGTGCGGAGTGGGCCGCGGTCACCGATCTCACTGCGCAAATCCCACAGCGTTCATCTGTTTTTCCAATTCCGCGGTCAGTTCTTTCGCAAGCGGGCCATCGGCGGGCAGCCGGTGGAGTTCGTAGGGGTCGGCCTTGAGATCGAACACTTCCGTCCATTCCGGGTGTTTCGGATAGATCACCAGCTTGGCGTTTTCCGTGCGGATGCCGTGACAGGTGGGGGTATCACCGAGCTCTTTGCGGTAGTAGCACAAAAACGATGTACGCCAGTTCTTGGGGGGGTGACCGAGTGCCAGTTCTTTGAAACTGCGGCCATGCATTTGAGGATGAGCGGGCAGTCCGGCGAGATCGAGCCAGGTTGGTGCAAGGTCTTGGTTGATCACGAGTTGGTCCACGACTTTGCCTTTCGGGAAGAGTTTGGGATAGCGGGCGAGGAAGGGGATGCGGATGCCTTCCTCATACAGCGCTCGTTTGTCGCCGAGGCCCCGTTCTCCGAGGAAATAGCCGTTGTCGCTGGTATAGACGATCACGGTATCGTCAGTGAGTTTCAGTTCGTCAAGCATGTCTAACAGACGGCCGAGATTGTCATCGATGCCTTTGATATGACGGAGATAATCGAGGTGTGTGGCGTTGTCGGAAAGGCCTCGGCCTTTTTGTCGATCCGAGTCGGTGAATGGTTTGTGATACACGGCAGCGATGTCACAATTCGGCGTTTCGCGAGTGCTTTTTCCTTCATAGAGCTGTCGCAGGCGGGTAGGCAGGGCTTCTCCACCACGTTTGTTGTGAGGGCTTTTGAACCCGAGAACGAGCGAAAACGGCCGATCGACCTGCTGTTTGATCCAACCGATCGCCATATCGGTCGAAACGTCATCGACCCATCCGGAGGTGGGCGTTTTGTTGCCGTTGATTTCGAAGGGGCAATTTTGATAGACGCCTTGATCGATGAAACTGGCGGAGTGGCTGAAACCCGGGCGTTGACCTTTCTGGCGGCCCATGTGCCATTTGCCGAAGTAAGCGGTCCGGTAGCCGGCATCTCGCAGCAGCGTCGCATGGGTAACGGAGTTGACCGGAAATGGTGTATTGTTGTCCATCACTCCATTGGTATGGGTGTATTGGCCGGTCAAGAACCCCGCGCGACCCGGCGAGCAGATCGAGTGGGTGATGAAGGCATTGCGGAAACGCACGCCCTCGGCGGCGAGACGATCCATGTTTGGAGTTTCGAACCACGGGTAGCGGGCTTTGTCGCCATGCTCCTTCTGCACCACTCCCATTGCGTCCCAGCGCTGGTCATCGGCGATGACGAAAATGAAATTCGGTTTGCGCTCGGCGGCGTGGGTGAAAAAAACGAGCAGCAGCTGGGTGCAGACGAACCAGAAAAAGCGAGGGAAGGGAGAGAATGGGTTCATGGATTGTGGTTTTTGATGACAGGTGATGATTTCCGTAGTTCTTCAAAAACAGCAGCAACGCCGAGTTACCACGACAGGTAGGATGCCTGCCCTCCTGTCATACCACAATGGTCTGCGCGCGATCTGGACCTACGCCGACGAAGGCGACGGGGGCGCCGCAGAGCTCAGCGAAGCGGGTGAGGTAGGCCTTAGCGTTGGCGGGTAGATCGTTGTAGTCGCGGCAGGCGGTAGTATCAATTTGCCAGCCGGGCAGTTCTTCGTAGATCGGCACCGCTTTATCCCAAGCATCGCGATCCGCGGGGGGAAGATCGACGATCTGGCCATCGACATCATACGCGGTGCAAATCTTCAGCGTGGCGTATTCATCGAGGCCATCGAGGTTGGTGATGGCCAGCCCCGTGACACCATTGATCATGCAGGCGAAACGCAGAAGCACGGTGTCAAGCCAGCCGCAGCCGCGCGGGCGTCCGGTGGTGGCGCCGAACTCGCGACCGAGGTCGTGCAAGTATTGCGAAAGCCCTTCATCGCCCGTAGGGAAAGGTCCCGAGCCGACGCGTGTGGTGTAGGCCTTGCAGACGCCGATCACGCGTTGGATCGATGTGGGTGGCAAACCAGAGCCGGTGCACGAACCTCCGGCGGTGGTGTTGGAAGAAGTAACGAAGGGGTATGTGCCGAAATCGACATCGAGCAAGCTGCCCTGCGCGCCTTCAAACAACATGGTTTTGCCGTCTTTCCACGCCTTGTGCAGCAGCGGAATCACGTTCGTAACGTGTGGGGCGAGACGAGCAAAGGCGCTGAGCACCTCCTCGGCCATGGCCTCGGCATCGAACTGCGGAAGATCGAATTGAGCGAGCACCTGATTCGCATCGGCGACGCGGTGTTTCACCTGCTCACGGAAATACGATGGACGTAGTAGATCGGCGGCTCTGAATCCGCAACGGTTGATTTTATCGGCATAAGCGGGACCAATGCCACGTTTGGTAGTGCCGATCTTGCGATCGCCGAGGGCGGCTTCGCGGGCGACATCGAGCTCCTTGTGGAAAGGCAGCACGATATGGCAGCGATCGGAGATGAACAATTTATCCGTCGATACCTTCACACCTTGCGCCTCGACTTTTTCGATTTCGGCAACGAGTCCTACCGGATCGAGCACTACGCCGTTGCCGATCACATTGAGTTTACCATCCCAAAGAATGCCGGAGGGTAGGAGGTGCAGCACGTATTTTTTGCCGTGGGCGATCACCGTGTGACCGGCGTTGTTGCCGCCTTGTGAGCGAACGACCACATCGGCATCTTCGGTCAGATAGTCGACGATTTTTCCTTTTCCTTCATCGCCCCATTGCAGGCCGGTAATAATGGTATTCATCAAATTATTGGATGGATCAAAAAAATGTTACTTTACGGAATCGATCATCGCCGCGAACTCCTGGAAGAAATATGAGGCATCATTGGGTCCCGGAGCGGCTTCAGGATGGTATTGCACACTGAAGACCGGATGCTCTTTGTGGCGTATGCCTTCGACGGTGTCGTCGTTGAGATTGATGTGCGTCACCTCGACATTTGAGGGCAGCGAATCGGCATCGACCGCGAAGCCGTGGTTTTGCGAAGTGATCGATATGCGACCGCTGCGCAGATCCTTCACGGGTTGGTTACCACCGCGATGGCCGAACTTCAGTTTGAAGGTTTTGCCGCCGAAGG
>JBJOMZ010000164.1:0-4189 GCA_046052105.1 Verrucomicrobiota bacterium
TTCGCATGATCGAAGTATTGTTGTGGTGGCGGGGTTGGGTGCGTCGTGGCGACCTTCTGGATTGTTTTGGTATTTCCGCAGCTCAGGCCAGCGGTGACATCCAGCGTTTCCTGGAATTGAACCGCAACGGAGTGATCTATCATCCGAACCGCAAGCGTTATGAGGCCAGTGAGAGTTTTACTTGTCGTCTCCATCGCCCCAGTCTCGCTGAAGCCGTGACTTTGCTTTTCGGTCAGCATCCTGGGCATGCCGCACTGGCAGTTCGCGCCGAATCGGCACCGGGGCAATCCGGGGACCTGGCGGATATCGTGTCCATGCCGCAGCGTGTTGCGAATGATCGCGCTGTTCGCGTGCTGGTCATGGCATTGTTGCGCAAGGAGGCGATCGAAGCCCGCTATGTCTCTGTCAACAGCTCGACTCGTAAGACCCGCACTCTCATGCCTCGTGCCCTCGGATACGATGGCTCGCGCTGGCATGCCCGCTGCTGGGACACCGAGCAGTTGGAATGGCGCGACTACGTGCTGGGACGCATGGAGGAGTGCAAGTGGTCCAGAAAAGACGTGGATGAACCACCTGCCGATGTTGACTGGGACACTTTCGTGACCCTGAAGCTCAAGCCCAACTCCTCTCTCAGCAAAGAAGCCAAGGCCGCTCTTAAAATGGACTACGGCATGACCTCGGACACGCTCGAACTGCGTGTTCGCAAGGCCATGGTGAAATATGTTCGTCACAACCTCGGCTTGCCTTGGGATGTCAACGCCAAGGAGCCGTGGGCTTCTTACTTCCAAGTGGTGAGCGAGAAAAAAGAAGCGTAATCAGACTCACGTGCGAATTCACAGAACGCGCAATTTGTATCTTCACAAAATACAGATTGCGCGTTACTGTTTCCACACGTATGAGCCAGGTTGTGATTTCTCCTCAATTTTTGCCAGTTCTCGACCCTGAATTTGTTCCCGCCGTGTTATGGAACCGCGCCTATGAGGCGATGGCTGCCAAGGACGGTCGCGATTTGGAATTATCGCTTAGCCGCGATGATGGCACTTGTTTTCGTTGGTCGGGCAAAGTGCTTTCTGACACAGCGGAAAACGCGTCGTTGACGGAGAAATACATCGAGCGTCTGGTAAAATTTTTACTCTGGCAAAAAGGCGGCAATCGCATCTCTGTGGCTGGCGCTGATGACGTCGCTGCGATGTTGGCCCGCATCTATTCGGCATCGGGTGAACGCAAGTTTGATTCTGATTTCATTGGCACGAAAATCTTTGGTGCGCCCATTTCTGTGCAAGCTGTCGGCTTTGATCAATTGCCTGAAGAAAAAGGCGATGCGATGGAGCTTGGTCGCAACTTGAAGGGATGCCGCATTGGTTTCGATCTCGGTGGTTCTGATCGCAAATGTGCTGCCGTGATCGATGGCGAGGTGGTGTTTTCAGAAGAGGTGGTATGGGATCCCTATTTTCAAAACGACCCGCAATATCACATTGAGGGGATTCATGATTCTCTCGTGCGCGCTGCCGCGCATTTGCCCCGCGTGGACGCCATCGGCGGTAGCTCCGCGGGTGTCATCATGGATAACCAAGTCCGCGCCTCATCACTATTTCGTGGAGTGAGCGCCGATGATTATGAAAAGCATGTCCGTCATATTTTCACGACGTTAAAAAACGAGCGATGGAATGGTATTCCGTTTGAAGTGGTGAACGATGGAGAGGTGACCGCTCTGGCTGGTTCGATGGGCTTGCAGGCGAATTCCGTATTGGGAGTGGCGATGGGAACTTCCGAGGCCGCGGGATATGTCGATGCGCAAGGTCACATCAAGCCATGGTTGAACGAGCTGGCTTTTGCACCGGTGGATTATCGTGAAAACGCTCCACTCGATGAGTGGTCGGGCGATCGCGGTTGTGGGGCATTGTACTTTTCGCAACAAGCGGTTGCGCGTTTGGCACCAGCGGCTGGATTTGATTTCGGCAAGATGCCATTTCCTGAGCAATTAGTGGAAGTGCAGAAAGCGATGAAAGATGGCGATGAGCGCGCGGCAAAAATCTATCAAACGATCGGCGTTTGCTTTGGATACTCAATCGCGCATTACGCAGACTTTTACGCCATCGAGAACTTGCTGATCCTAGGGCGTGTGACTTCTGGTGAAGGTGGTGCCATCATCATCCGCGAAGCGGAAAAAGTCCTCGCAGCTGAGTTCCCAGAACTCGAGATCAAATTGGTGGTTCCTGACGAAAAGACCAAACGCCACGGCCAAGCGGTGGCCGCAGCGAGTCTTCCTTTCGTGCCCGCGCTATCCTAGGGCTATGCCGTTTTTTTTGATCGTTTGATGGGTTTGGCGGCATGATGCCACCGCCACGGTCAGTGCCCTACCGGACACTGATTGATGGTCTGAAAGAAGTCGTTGCCTTTGTTATCGACGAGGATGAAGGCGGGGAAATTCTCGACGGTGATTTTCCACACGGCTTCCATGCCTAGTTCTGGGAAGTCGACAACCTCTTGGGAACGGATGTGATCTTGTGCCAGCAATGCCGCAGGTCCACCTGCGGAACCGAGATAAAAGCCACCGTGTTTTTTGCAGGCATCGGTGACTTGTTGGGAACGATTTCCTTTTGCGAGCATCACCATCGAACCACCGTGCGATTGGAATAGATCGACGTAGGAGTCCATTCTGCCAGCAGTGGTTGGACCGAACGAACCGCTCGCCATGCCAGCTGGTGTCTTCGCTGGGCCCGCATAGTAGATCGGATAGTTCTTGAAATAATCGGGCAGGTCGCCGTGCTCTTCGAGGTATTCTTTCATCTTCGCGTGAGCCGAGTCGCGTGCGACAATGATGGTGCCCGTGAGAGCGAGAGGAGTGGTCACAGGATACTTGCTGAGCGTGGCCAGAGTTTGCTCCATGCCGAGATCAAGGTTGATTTCCACTCCTTTGAATTTCCAGCTCCGATAAGCCTCAGGAATGAATCTTCCGGGGTTCTTTTCGAGCTTCTCGATGAAGATGCCATCGCGCGTGATCTTCGCTTTCGCTTGTCGATCTGCCGAGCAGGAAACGCCGATGCCGACCGGGCATGACGCGCCGTGACGGGGAAGACGAACGACTCGCACGTCGAGTGCAAAATACTTGCCGCCAAATTGCGCACCGATGCCGATATTGCGCGCGCACTCTAACAGCTCTTTTTCCAGATCCAGATCGCGGAACGCCTGTCCATGCGCATTGCCTTGGGTGGGTAGCTCATCTAAGTATTTCGTGGAAGCCAGCTTCACTGTCTTCAAGCAAGCTTCGGCCGATGTGCCGCCAATCACGAATACGAGATGGTAAGGTGGGCAAGCTGCGGTTCCGAGCGAGCGCATTTTCTCGATGCAAAATTCCACCAAGCGTTTTGGGTTGAGTAGTGCTTTGGTCTCTTGGTAGAGAAAGGTTTTGTTCGCTGAGCCGCCACCTTTGCTGACGAAGAGGAATTTATAGGCGTCGCCTTCGGTGGCATAGAGATCAATCTGCGCAGGAAGGTTAGTCTTGGTGTTCACCTCCTCATACATCGTCACGGCTGATGTTTGTGAGTAGCGAAGGTTTTCCCGAGTGTAGGTCGCATGCACGCCTTGCGATAATTTTTCTGCATCGTCGCAACCGGTCCACACTTGTTGGCCTTTTTTGCCGATGATGGTGGCCGTACCTGTGTCTTGACAGAAAGGAAGAATTCCGTGGGAGGCGATCTCGGCATTGCGCAGCATCATGAGCGCTACCATGCGGTCATTTTCTGTAGCAGTGGGATCGTCGAGAATCGCGGCGACCTGCGCGAGATGGGCCGGACGTAGCATGAAATTGATGGCCTTGAATGCTTCCTGTGCCAACAAGCTCAGCGCCTCGGGTTGCACCACAAGCATTTCTTTGCCATGAAAAGTTTCCACGCTCACATGATCGCTGCTGACCAACTCGTATTCGGTGGAATCAGGTCCGGTGGCGTAGATGTCTTGGTAGATGAAGGGCGCTTCTGGCATGCACATCACTAGCATGGATACTCGCGATCGCCAAGGGGAGAAAACGCCATCCATCGACACGGCTATCTAGTGAAATGACGATGTTTGGTTCATTCATCCGTAAGTCCGTATCATCCTTCGTATCTCCTGCCTTCATTATAGGGCTCATGCTTCGTGCATGGTGATTCACACCCTGATTCCCTGGCTTGATTGTCGTGGACCCAAC
>JBJOMZ010000165.1:0-4187 GCA_046052105.1 Verrucomicrobiota bacterium
ATTGAATGCGTAGTGCGCCACCAAACGAAGCCCAAGCGCCGGTGATTTCAAAGGTGTTACCCACCACTGTCTGGTTGAGTAGCGTCAGTGTGCCACTACCGTTAAGGACTCCACTGAAGCGAATGTTGCGGCCGGTTTGAATGACTGGCTCGCTTCCTTCAGGTATGGTGATCGGTGCACTGAAGGGAAGTTGCGTGCCATACCAAGCATTTGTCACCACAGCATCGCCGAGAAGCGTAAGCGGCCCGCTGCCGACACTGCCGGTGCTGTTGTTTGTGGTGCCGACGAGACCTAGTACAAGTGAACCGTCCTCGATGGTCGTGCCACCGGTATGGCTATGGTTTGATCGCAGCGTCAACGTCCCGCTTCCTCGTTTTGTCAATGACATCGCTCCAGTGAAATTCCCTCCAGTCAATGTGTAGTTCTTCGAGGATGCGTCCACAAGCACAGCACCCGGCTGTAGCACGCCGTTCAATGTCAGAGAGGGGGTAGCCGACCCGCTGTCATCGAGGCTCACAAAGTCACCGTTGTTGAATGAGGTCGCTTGTCCACTGCGTGACCAATGATTGCTGGTTTCGTCCCATGTGTTGTTGCTGCTGTTACCTACCCATACCAGATCACGTGGCAAAGCATTGGCACTGATGAGAACGTTGAACCTTTGTGTCCATGCACTGCCCGCAGAATCCGTTACGGTGAAATCGAACCATGCACGACCGGAAGCGTTCAGAGTCGGTGTAAAGCGCGCGATGCCGCCGCCAGTGCCGCTCTGTGTGATTGCGCCTCCGCTGAGATTGCTCACGGTGAAAACAGGGCTTGCGGTGAATCCTCCCGTGTAGCGCGAGAGGTCGATATCGAGAAAAATCGGCGCGCCTAGCGTGTTCTTGGGTAACAATGCATGGGGCTGCGATTTGAAGTGAAGGTATTCTTCCAGATGCGTGTAGCCAGCAGGGGTATTGGGGGGGAAAAAAGTTGTGCCACTCACAAATCCGCCGCTGCTTGCGAAAACCGTATTGTGGCTCGCGAGCGAGGCATTCATGCCCAAGGTGCTTTCCCACACGTCAGGCATGCCGTCTTTGTCGGTATCGGTCGGAGCAGTGGTGGAATTCAGTGTGGCGAATGCGGAGCCGAGGCCCAGTTCCAGCGGATCGCTGATGATACCACGCTGCAGTGCTGCGGTGCGATTCACACAAAGTTGCGTGAGATCATCGCGCAGGGGGCGGGCGGCATCGTATTCCATGCGCACCGCTCCCACTTTCGATAGCACTTTTTTGTAGCCTGTGATCCTAGGGTCTATGGTGACCGGAACACCCACTGCCGTGCCACCGGTAACGCCATTGATTGTCTGAGGCCATGCGGCTGTGCTCGTGTCGTAGGTGGTCGATGACACCATTTGGTAATTTGTACGAGAAACATCCAATACACCGTTATTGTTCCCATCGAGCGCACTGTCTGCCATGTGCAGCTTGAATTTGTAAGATGCGTCTGAATTGGTACCGCCTCCGTAAATGGCGGATGTGGTCGAAGCTCCGTGGACGAAGGTGGAGCCCCTAATGTTGACCCGATGCGTGTATCCGGATCCTCCTGTCGGGCTCTCCGCCATGTTGAATCCGTTATTCCAGCCGAAGGTCACGTTGTTGGTCCAGTCAAAGACGGCTGGGGCGATCAGCTTAGGGTTTCGCGTATGATTATTCGCCCACAGACAGTGATGGGACGTCGCATGATCCACATCCCATAATCCGCCCGCGGAATGTCCGCTGAGTCCCCATGCGTTGATGCTCCATTGAAAGGTGAAGTATTCCGGTGGTGTGCCGAACGAGGAGAGGTTCTCATCGGTAGCAAACATTACGTCACATTGGTCGAGAATGATTCGCTGCGAGCCACTGATGTCCACCGCATCACCGCCCGCGGTGGATTTGCCATATCGCCAACGGACGTTGCGGATCACGAGATCGTCACCCGTGAGGTTCATCGTATT
This sequence comes from Verrucomicrobiota bacterium, assembly GCA_046052105.1. GTDB lineage: Bacteria > Verrucomicrobiota > Verrucomicrobiia > Verrucomicrobiales > Akkermansiaceae > UBA956. The sequence continues at coordinate 1,976 of JBJOMZ010000165.1, forward strand.
GTTCCAAAAACACACGCCATCTCCCGGAGCGGTTTGCCCGGCGACGGTGATTTTGGATTTCGAGATCGAAAGACCGCCGCCACTGCCACTGGGCAGTCGTATGTGTCCGCTAACCGCGAATATGATCGTGCGTCCGCTCGTGGGCGCGGTGTAGACTGCATCCGCGAATGATCCGGCACCGGATGCATTGCGGTTTGTCACAATGTAAACATCGCCACCTCGTCCGCCCGTAGCGTGCGAGCCGTAGCCTTCCGCGCCTGGAAATGCTGGAATCTGCGCGTATGCGGAAATTGTTAGGGTGGTGAAAGCTGCCACGATCGCTCTGCTTGCGGATCTCTTCGAGCAACCGCATGAGGAAACAATCTGACAAGAGTGCAAAAGGTATGAGGGTTTCATTCCGATCTTTGAATAACCAGTGGGGTGAATGGCTGTCAACTCGCGCGCAATGCAGTGACGCGTCTATTGTATACTTCGATTTTCGTAAGATCAAAGTTTTTGCATGCTTTCCACGAGTGCCCCGGCGCCGCTGCCAGTCTTGGCTGAAACGGGAAAGATATGGGGCTTCGCCTTGGTCCAGAGAGACATTTCGTTTTGGAACAACTCGATGTTTTTTTTGACGGCATTGGCCTTTCCACGGTCGATCTTGTTGAATACGAGCGCGAAGGGTAGACGTAACTGGATGAGCCATTGCACGAATTCCAGATCGATGCGCTGAGGAGGCAAGGTGGCATCGAGGATCACGTAGGTGCAGGCCAGGCCCTCGCGTCCGCTGATGTATTCGGCAATGACGTCGTGAAAGAAATCACGTTGTTCCTTTTTCACTTTCGCAAAGCCATAGCCTGGTAGATCGACTAGACGCCATTGGTTGTTGATGACAAAATAATTGATCATCTTGGTGTGACCCGGTGTGGCGGAGACTTTGGCAAGGTCCTTTTTTCCCGTCAGCATGTTGAGCAGGGAGGACTTTCCGACATTCGAGCGGCCAATCAAGGCGCACTCCGGAACGGTTGCTTCAGGGCAATCAGCCAAGGTGGGGGCACTGGTTTCAAAGATGGCGGTTTTGATGCGCATGAGAAAAAGATCAGATCGGCGCGCAAGCGCCATACGGAAGCATCACGCGTGCAGGCATGTTTTGTCAATGCGGTTCCCTCACTGAGGGAATTCATGCTTGCATCGGTGTTCATAGTGTCCATCATGGGGCCATGAAAATGCTGTCGTTTCTTGTCATCGGATTGCTGAGCATCTCCGTGCAGGCGCAGGTCATGAATGACATCGATCCCACCAAAGCCAAGGACGCCCAGTTCGTGCGAGTAATGCGCAACCAGGACGGTTCCACGGCGATTTTTCGTCGCACACCCGACAATGAAGTTCTTGAAAAACGCACATTCAGCGCCGATTCCGTGCTGACCATGCTCACGGTCTATCGCATGGACAAACGAGGTAATCCACTGGGTTGTAAGATTTACGATGGGCTCAAGCAGGAGCTTTTCAAAGCGCGCTACGGATATGACAAGAACACGGGTCGTCTGGTCGAGGAGCAGTTGTTTGATTCGCGGGTCAAACGTCTCGATCCCACCGGGCAATATGAAATGCCTGTGCGCCGGTTCCTTTACACTTACGATGCCAACGGCAAACAGAACAAGCCGATCTCGATCGTGCTCCGTCCTGGCAAAACCGCTGATGAGATGTATGCCCGTCCGTCCGCTCTCACGGAAAATCCCTTTGATGCTCAGAAAAAGTGAGGCATGGCGTGATGAAGTGGATCGACCCTTCGCGGTTGTTGATCATTCTGTTAGCCGGTGCTGTTGCTGCTACCGGATGGATGCAGGCGTTTTCATGGAAGCGTGAGGCGAGCTCCGCCGACAAGATCGATTCGGTGGAAGTGGTGGCCTTGCAACAGCAGGTTGATCAGCTCATGCGGGAAAATGAGGCTCTGCGCTCCTTGGCTCAAGGCGGTGGGGAATTTGCCGTTCCACCAGAATTGGTTGCGCGTGTGGAATCGCAGTTGGGTTTGAGTTTCAAATCCACGCCTGTGGTGCATCGTTTGGCTGGGGAGGAGTTGCGCGATCGCGTGAAGGCATCGCTCGAGGCTCGCTATGGCGAGGGATCTCTGGAAGACCGACAAAAAGCCTATCAGTTGATCGGTTGGCTCGGTGCCGAGGACAATCTGGTAGGGCAGCTTGCCGCGCTGCGGTCTGTAGGCGCGCGTGCT
>JBJOMZ010000166.1:0-4164 GCA_046052105.1 Verrucomicrobiota bacterium
CCCGTCTCCCAGCCTATCGATCCATTTCCTGCAACCCCGCCCTCACCGGCGGGGTTGTTTTTTTCCTGGCATCCATTTCTGACGAGACTTGTCAGTAATTCTCAAATCAATGGTTCATGGTGAGGTGCCGAATTTGGTCAGTTTGATGTCACGAATCCAGACTTCGTGTCCCTCAAATTGGAATTGGATTTTCCCTTGGTTACGATCTTTGGTTGACCCTGCGAGTACTTTTTTGCCGTTGACCCAATGCTCGAATTCCTTGCCTCGACAGATCAGCGTCATCTCATTCCACTCGCCCAGAGGTTTTTCGCCTGCTTCCGATTTGGTGATTCGTGTGCCTTTCATGACACCACCATATTCCTTGCCGAGCACGCTAATCGCCGCATTTGCGTTGCTGCCGGGTATGAGCCAAAGGTCACCTGCATCACCCTGCTGCATTTGAAATTCCATGCCATTGCACCACATCCGGTCTTCTCCGATGGCGTGATAAATCAGACCTGAATTTCTGGTCACATTCGTTTCTTGGGTCTCGGCCCAACGGTAGGAAAATGTGAATTTGTAGTCCGAATATTCTTGCTGAGTCGACAAATAGCCCAATGTTTTTCCGCTGATACGAATGATGCCATCGCTCACTGTGCATGCCGTGGATTCGCCACTGACCTTGCCACCTTCCTTGAGATACATATACCATCCGGAAAGCGTCTTGCCGTCAAAAATTTCCGTTGCCCGCGAGTGATGGGCGTTGGTCAACAATGCTGCGCAAACGGACAAGAACGTGAAGCGGAAAGATGGTCTCATGCTGAGTATACGCTTCAGCGACGAGCGGAATTTCCATTTTCTTTGGAAAACGAAAAAATCGCGGCCGTCTGTGACTATCGAGAAGTCATGCCAATGAGCCGGGCTCATGAGCTGCGTTATAAGAGCTGTCTCTGCTGCACCGAGCAAAAAGACTTGGGTTCTCACTTGCTAAAATGACGGTCTTGTGATATGTTTCACAAGCTCAACACGCCATGGCAATCATCACCACGCAGCAGGGACATAGCGACTCTTTTCCATTCGAACTGGTGCGCCCGCATCTTGAGTTGGTGGAAGTAGCCATCCGCGAGCAAGTGCGGGCCTTCGATCCCATGGTTGAGCCTTATGTTTCCTACGTATGCAATACCTCGGGAAAACGCATTCGCCCAGCACTTGCCGTGCTGACGGGAGGTGCGTTGGGCGAAGCCCACGAGGACCATCGCAAGATCGGTGTCATTTTGGAGCTCATCCACATGGCAACGTTGGTTCACGATGATATCATCGACGGCGCTACCACCCGCCGGATGGTGCCTACGGCGAATGCCAAGTGGGGGAATGGCCTCTCGGTGTTACTGGGAGATGCCTTGTTCTCCCATGCATTGACATTGGCCACGGACTTCGATTCGATCGATATCTGCCGAAAAGTCGGTCACGCCGCGCGCGAGGTTTGTCAGGGTGAAATCATGCAAACCCAGCGTCGCTTCGATCTCACGCTGACCAAGGAGGAGTATTTCCAAATCATGGAGATGAAAACCGGCGCACTTTTCGCAGCGGCTGCGGGACTTTCTGCCAAGCTCTCGGGTGCCAGGGAGGAGGTCGAAAAGCGCATGTATGATTACGGCATGAGGCTGGGAGCGGTTTATCAGATTTACGATGACTGTTTGGATCTTGTCGGTGACGAGCAGGATGTGGGCAAGACGCTGCGCACCGATCTGGAGAAAGGCAAGTTGACCCTGCCCATTCTCAATTTGCTGGAATCGGCCAGTGATTCCCAACGCATGAAACTCACCGCCCGCATCATCAATCAGCAACCGCTCGACCTATCGGTGCTGGTGGGCATTGCCGAATATGAGGGGGCGGTCGAAAGCGCCATCGATACGGCAAAGGATCTTCTCAACCAATGTCACGATGATCTTTCCGTGCTGCCCGACAACGAGAGCTCGAAGGCTCTTCATCAAATTGCTCGTTTTCTGGGTTCTTTGTTAGAAAAGTGCCGTCGCTGAAATCGCGACCGATCACATGGCCGAACAATCTACCAGTGCAGCCGAGGAGAACCGCAAGGCGGCGAAGGCCACGGGCAAGATCGGTCTCGCGGTGATGCTGAGCAGGGTTCTCGGGTTGTTGCGCGATATTTTCATGGTGCGTCTCTATGGCACGAGCGTGTTGGCGGATTGTTTCAATCTTGCCTTCAAGATCCCTAACCTGTTGCGGGATCTTTTTGCCGAGGGGGCCTTGTCCCAAGCCTTTGTAACGACATTTTCCAAGCGACTGAAAGAAGAGGGAGAAGCCTCGGCCTGGGCCTTAGCGAATCGCGTTTTGTCTCTGGCAGTAGTGGCGATGAGTGTGGTGACTTTGCTGGGTATACTGGCGGCTCCTTGGATCGTGGATTTGATTCTATCCTTTGCCGATCGCTCGTTCGGCCCCGAGCAACGGGATCTGATCGTTTTGCTGGCCCGCATCATGTATCCCTTTTTGCTGCTGGTCAGTTTGGCAGCGCTGGTGATGGGCATGCTCAATGCCAAGCAGGTTTTCGGCATGCCGGCACTGGCATCTTGTTTTTTCAATCTCGGCTGCATCATCGGAGGCGGCGCGATCGGTTATTGGCTGGATCCGCAGTGGGGTGAGAAAAGCCTGGTTGGAATCAGCGGTGGCGTTCTGTTAGGTGGGATCGGGCAACTGATGGTTCAGTTCCCCTCGTTGCGGAAAGCGGGCTTCCGGTTTTGTTGGGATGTGATGTGGCGTGACGCAGGGGTGAAAAAAATCCTGGCACTCATGGGACCGGCCATGATCGCAGCCAGTGCGGTTCAGGTCAATGTGATGGTCAATGCCATGTTTGCGACCAGTACGGGCGAGGGTGGAGTTTCGGCTTTGAACTACGCTTTCCGCTTGATGCAGTTACCGATCGGGGTGTTCGGCGTAGCCGTGGCGACCGTCACTCTGCCCGCGCTGTCGCGTGCCGCGGTGGGTGGCATTGGAGTTCAATTTGCCCCCACGCTTCAGCGGGGAATGAACCTCGTGACCATTCTCGTCTTGCCCTGCGCGGTGGGTCTCTGTCTGCTCGCGACTCCTCTGGTAGCGGTGATTTTCAAGGGTGGTGATATGCAACATCACAGCACCACAATGATTTCCTCCGCTCTGCAGTGCTATGCGTATGGTCTGGTGTGTTACAGTTGGATCAAGATCGTGCAACCCGCCTTCTACGCGATCGATAAACGCTGGGTGCCGATGGCGATCAGCTTCTTGTCGATGGTGACGAACTTCGCGTTGAACTGGTATTTTGTGCGTATCATGCATTGGGGGCACGAATCTCTGGCTCTGACCACGAGTCTAATTGCGGCGCTGAATTTCATTCTGTTGCAATGCGCTTTGCGGCGCTTCGTCGATGGCATGACATGGCATTCGGTGCTCGCCACTGTATCGCGTTGCGCGATCGCCGCGGCCTTGATGGGGGCCATGTGCTGGTGGGCCAACCGCCATCTGCTTTTGGCTATGGGTGATATGATATGGTTGTTCAAAGCGATTGCGCTTGTTGCGGTCATTGCGATAGGTGCGGTTGTGTATTTCGGACTTTGCTATGCGCTGGGCGTGAGCGAAGCACGTGACTGCCTTGGCATGCTGCTACGCCGGGTCCCGGGCTTGAAAAGATTTGCGCCGAAGGCGGGGAAATGATTCATTGACCTCATGCGCGCACGCCTGACCAAGGAATTCCGATTCGAAGCAGCACACACCCTCCCCAGCCTGCCCGAGGGACACAAGTGTCGCAACATGCATGGTCACAGTTTCAAGGTAACCTTTACCGTGGAAGGCGAGGTCGATGAATCGATTGGTTGGATCTATGATCACAAGAGAATTTCCGATGCGATGAATCCTTTGATCGAGCTTTTGGATCACGGCTATTTGAATGATATTGAGGGTCTGGAGAGTCCCACGATCGAAAAAATGTGCGCGTGGTTCTGGCGCAAGATCGAAGCCCAGTTGCCCGGACTGTATGAGATTTGCATTTACGAGACGCCCACGGCGAGTTGCTCGTTCCGTGGCGAATTCTGATCGTCAGATCATGTGCTTGGCGAGAATGGCCATTTTGCGCAAGCTCGATAGCGAGTAGCGTTTTTCGAAAACGCGGAAACCATCGGCCTGCATTTGTTCCAG
>JBJOMZ010000167.1:0-4159 GCA_046052105.1 Verrucomicrobiota bacterium
CCACGGCGAGCTGCTCGTTCCGTGGCGAATTCTGATCGTCAGATCATGTGCTTGGCGAGAATGGCCATTTTGCGCAAGCTCGATAGCGAGTAGCGTTTTTCGAAAACGCGGAAACCATCGGCCTGCATTTGTTCCAGAACCGTTTGATAGATTTCCCGCATGACCTCGGCGGCCATCAGGGCTTTGCGGTCGCCGGCAGGCAAACATTGGCGCGCTTGCTCATAGAGGCTCCTAGCGCGCTCGGCTTCGTGTTTCATCAGGGCGACAAATCGTTCGTCATAGGTCTTTTGTATTAGGTCGGTTTCGCTAAGCCCGAATTGTCGCAAGTCTTCCAAGGGAAGATAAATGCGACCGCCGTTATCGATATCTTCGCCAACGTCACGCAAAATGTTGGTGAGTTGCAAGGCATGACCCAGCGCCACCGCATATGGTTCCGAGAGCGGATCGGTCGCACCGAAAAGTTTCAATGAGATCAGGCCAACCGCGCAGGCGACCTTCCAAGTGTATCCCTGCAATTCGTCCCATCCGGCAAAGCGCTGTGGTCGCGTATCCATCATGCAGCCCTCGATGATGGCAACCAGGAGACCGACGGGAATCTCGTATTTTTTTTGCAGGGCAATCACTTCCTGCTCGAACGCCGTGGGTGCTGCAAAGCCGTTTTCAAGCCCATGCCGCCATGCTTGCAGATCCTTGATCCGCTGCTCCACCGGTCGGTTTTCCTCATCCGCGATGTCGTCGATCACGCGGCAGTAGGCGTAAAAAACCACCATGTCCTCGCGCCTTTCGCGCGGGAGAATGTTGAGGGCAAAGGCTAGATTCGATTTCGCCTTGCGGGTGATGTCGGACGAGGTCATTTGATCAAACCCCAGTGACCCGTGGTGATCGGCCATAGGGAAAATAGCGCCGGTCCGACGAGATTGAACTCCTTCACCGTACCCCAGTAACGGGAGTCCAGCGAGTTGCCTGAGTTGTCACCGAGAGCCGCATATTCGCGCATGCCCCGCGGCGCGGTCGCCGTAAGTTTAAGTTCATCGCCCGGTTTCAGGATTTCTGCAAGCTGGTGATCCCCGTAGGAATAGCCGTGTCCTCCCATACGGCCTTGATTGGGAAACTCGAATACCTTGCTTATGCCTTTTTCACTGGCAATTTTACCGTTCACATAAAGGTGGGGACTCTCGATCGAAAGTGTGTCGCCTGGCACACCGCAGAGACGTTTGATGTAGTGGGTGGCCTTTGCCTGATCGCTGCCGCTGAATTTGCCGATGCGTCTTTCGATGCCTAGGGTGTCGAAGACGAAAACTTCCCCCCGCACGGGATTACGGAAATGATAGGAAACCTTATCGACCAGCACGAGGTCTCCGCCGTCCACGGTTCCTTGAAACATCACATCACCTTTCTTGAAACTTTTGCCGACACAGCTCATTTGGCTGACTCCACCATTGATGGCCTGATCGGTTTCATTGATCGGCGCAGGAAAAACCATGGAAGTTCCGTCGTCAAAGAGAACTTTGGTGCGTGAAAAAAATAGCTTGGACACATCGACCCGACCGACGATGCGACCGGACGTCGGCGCCTTGTATTGATACCAGCGACGGCCGCGCAGTGCCCAATCGTATAACTGCTTGCCCACCCAAGGTTGTGCGTAGTTTTTCTCCGTGTGATTTGTGGCGATGATGCCGTTCAGCGTAGGTTGCATCGATCCCGTGGGGATGCGGAACGGTTGGATGACATACGAACGCAGACCAAGTGCTACCACCAGGGCGACAAAAATGACTTCGACATTTTCTTCAAACCAGCGAGGCGCTCTGTGGTGAGGAAGGGCATTCTCACATGTCGCGCGCAATTGCTTGGAGCACTCGTCCACCGCATCGCGTTTGCCTGTCTTCAATGCGGCCCGCAGGTCGCCGAGGCGTGATTCGATCTCATCGATGCGATCCTGCTTCAGCAGGTCGCGTTTGTAATGAAGAAACTTTTGCGCACCTTTGAGCAGCAAGACGGTATCCTTTTTCCACTTCGGTGTAAAAAACATCAAGGCGATGCTGACTGATCATCCCTCCGCTGACAAGAGGAAAGGATATGGCGAAAAATACGATGCATCAATCCCTTGAGTGAGGGAGGAAATGCCGCATCATTTCTCCGAACAGATCTTCAGCACGCTGGATCGATTGTCGTGCACCCATGACAATCGCTTGTTCTCCCTGTGGAACATCACTGCGTCCATGGGATCCTTTGACCAGCGACGCATCGAGAGGAATAACCTCCATAAGGCCGCGCAAACCGATGGCTTTTTTGAGTAAAAAAGCAGCAATCTTGAGGCGAGGAAAGGCGATGTGGGGATCGAGGAAAAGTTCGACGGGATCGTATCCGGGCTTGCGGTGGATGTCGACACAGCGCGCGTAATCCGGCGCCCGCAGGTCATCCTCCCAGAAATAATACGTGAACCAGGCATCCGCTGCGGCGGTTACAACCAGATCACCTGCGCGTTCTTGAGCGATACCCGGTTGCCAGATTTCCTCCGCGTGTTGCACGCGTTCCACTCCTGGGACTTTTTCTAGCAGTGCCTTAACGGCATCGATTTTTGTGCGGTCCTTGAGATACACATGCGCCACTTGATGGTCGGCCACAGCGACCGCTTCCGATTGAAACAGATCCAATCCGTCGCGTCCGAGTTCGTCCTTGATAGAAAGCAACCCTGCCTTGCGGAGGATACGGTTGAGGTGAACGGGTTGCCGCACAGAAGAAATACCGTATTCGGAAACGATCAATACGCGTGCTCCCTGTTCTTCGTAAAAATCGATCAACTCACCCGCTACTTCATCGATCTGCGAGAGTTCATGTTTCATCTCCGGAGCATCAGGACCGAACTTCTGCAATCCGTAATCGAGATGTGGCAGATACACGAGATTCAGCGAGGGTCGATGTTGTTCGTAGATACGGCGCGCGCAGCGGGCGATCCACTCGGAGCAGGCGATCCCGGCCGCCGGTCCCCAAAAGCTGGGGAAGGGGAAGGGACCCAATTCCTGCTTCAAGGTCTCACGCAAAGCCATCGGCTGGGTGTGAATGTCAAAAGATTTTCTGCCATCGGCGAGATACAAGGGCCGCGGCGTCACTGCGAGATCGGCATCCGTGGCCATGTTGTACCACCAAAACAAATTCGCGCAGGTGAAGCCAGGAATCTCCCGTTGCAGCACATGCCAGATTTTTTCCCCGCGCACGAGGCGGTTGCTCTGTTTCCAAAAGCGCACCTCGGCGGATTCACGGTCCAGCCAGCCATTGGCCACAATGCCGTGCCCCGATGCATCAGTTCCCGTGAGCATGTGGCTCTGCGCGGTGCACGTCACCGCTGGAAAAGCCGGGGCAAATGATTGCAAACCGGCGCGATCGCGAAAAGCGTTGAGTCGCGGCGTCGATGGACCAAAACAGCGCGACGAGAGTCCGACAATGTTCAATACCGCAAGTGCTTGCACGTCAGCATGATGAAGGCAAATCCTCCGTGATGCGATGGAAAAATCATGAATCGCTCTGAAATCTGTGGCGTTTTGCCCGCGCATTCATTACTGTCCGCCCATGTCGCAGCCCCACATGGATGTCCGCCGCATTGCCACGCTTGCCCGCCTCGAACTCTCCGATGCGGAGGTCGATGCTTTTACTGGTCAACTCGACGCCATCTTGGGGCACATCGAACAACTTTCCGGTCTGGACGTCACGGGCATCGAGCCAACCGCGTATCCGATGCCCATCGATGCGCCGATGCGGGATGACACACCTTGGCAAAGTTTGCCACAGCAAGCGTTGCTGCAAAACGCTCCTGACCAAGCCCAGCAACAGGTGCGGGTTCCCAAGGTGGTCGCCGATGCCTAACCCATTTTTCTTTCCATGAGTCTATCGCACACATCCATCTCCGGCCTGCGTTCCTTATTGAGCAAGGGGGAAATTTCCGCGCGGGACATTGTCGATGACCTGCTGCTCCAGACCTCTCAGCGCGATGGCGAGGTGGGGGCATTCTTGTCGATCGATGCCGAGCGCGTGCGTGCAGCGGCCGCAAAAGCGGACTTGTCCCTGCCATTGGGCGGCATTCCCATCGCGATCAAGGACAACATTAACACGCGGGATGAACCCTGCACCTGTGGTTCACGATTTCTATCGGAAAATTATCGTT
>JBJOMZ010000168.1:0-4157 GCA_046052105.1 Verrucomicrobiota bacterium
CAGCAGCCCGAGCAAAAACAAGCCTACGGCGACAAATTCCTCGGCGAAACCATCGCGGCCCATCTGGCAGAAAAAAAAGACCTCGCGGTCCGATCGGAAGCACTGAGTTCTCCCGATCAAGGACTGTCCACCGAGATCCTGAATCGGACTGACGTGCTGATCCTGTGGTCGCACAGAAAGCACGCGGAATTGTCGAATGAACGAGCAACGGATGTAGCTCGTCGCGTCCAAGAGGGTCAACTTGCTCTGATTGTCCTGCACTCAGCCCATTGGTCAAAACCCTTCGTCAAGCTGATGCAGGCACGCGCCATTGCCGATGCCCGCAAGCAGTTGGGAGAGACCGCAGAGCTGCGCTTGGTGAATGACAATCCCATCGGCAAGATACCGAAAGCAGGGGATGTCTTGACGCCGAATCTGCAGCAAAAAGATTCCCACTGGACACTCGCTTTGCCGCTCTGCGTATTCCCCTCATGGCGCGTGGATGGAGCACCATCGCATGTCACCACCTTGACCCCGGACCATCCCATTGCCAAGGACCTACCCGCCCGCTGGGACATTCCTCAGACGGAAATGTATGCCGAACCATTTCACATCCCCAAACCCGATGTCGTGGTGTTTCAAGAGAACTGGGACAAAGGCGAGAGCTTCCGCAGCGGCTGCGTCTGGAACATCGGAAAAGGTAGGGTTTTTTACTTCCGTCCAGGCCACGAAACTTTTCCCGTCTACAAGCAAAAAGAACCCCTTCAGGTGCTGGAAAACGCCATTCGTTGGCTCTCTGCGAGGTGATTTTCCGAAAAAACCGCGGAATTCGCCTGATTTTGATGATTTCTGCTTGACCTCCTCCCTTTTTATCGCTTTTCTTCGCGCCCCCCATAACAGCAACTTTATCCAGCCATGTCACGCATTTGCAGCATCAGAGGTTCTCACGTCCGCAGCGGTGGACGCATTCATCGTTCCGGTCTCGCCAAGAAAAAGGGCGGTATCGGTCGTCACGTCACCAAGGTGGTGAAGCGTAAGGTTTCGCCGAACCTTCAGGACAAGCGCATCTGGGTGCCTGAATTTGGTCACTACGTGAAACTGCGTCTCTCCTGCAAGGCGATCAAAACGATCACCAAAAACGGTGCTCTCAACACCCTGATCAAGTCCGGTCTGATCTGATCGATTGCCAAGACTAACGAAAAAAACCCGCGAGCGAAAGCCCGCGGGTTTTTTGTGCATGGAGCACGGACTTCGTTCCGCTTCCACTCCCGTAAACAAGCGAGGGGTAGCGCCATGCCTGTCGATGGAGCCTGTGCCCCCCCAATCACTTCTCTACCAAATCCGCCATCCAAGCACCGCGAGCCGTGACCCACTTGCCTTTGCGGATTACAGTAGGGAAACCGAAGCCGTGTTCGGCGGCAGCCGTGAAGACGTCCCAGGCCTGACTAGCGAGAATGCCAGAAATGACAATTTCGCCACCAGGCTTCAGCAATTTTGCCATCACGGGAAATGCTTGGATCAGAATCGTGCTAAAAAGGTTAGCCACCACCACATCGTATTTTTTGCGGGGTTTCCATTTGAGCACGTCTTTTTCCTCCAGCGCTACGTCCTTTACGCCATTGCGCTCGAGATTGTCTGCCGTAGCTTTGACGGAGAAAGGATCAAAGTCGCAAGCATAGGCCTCCCCTGCTCCCAGCTTTTTCGCAGCGATCACCAGCAAGCCGGTGCCCGTTCCAAGGTCCGCCACCGACCAACCCGCCTCACGCTCACGACTGATATCGACCAGCAAGCGCAGACAGGTCGATGTGGTGGCATGATCACCCGTGCCAAATGCCATCTCGGCAGGAATCGAAAGAATCTCACGACCGGGATTCTGCTCACGTAATTTTTTGAGCTTCTGCGGATCCGCTTCTGCGGTGACGCCGAAAACATCACGAATTTTCAACAAGGGCTGCACCGTATGAACGGGATTGGTCCATTCTGCATTCTGAACGCGGCGCACCGAACCACCAAATTGTTCAACGATGCCTTTTGCTTCCTTCTCCGTTCCGCAAAAGACCCTTACGCGGGCCGACTTGCCGCCCTTAAGCACCTCGATGACAAAATTCGGATTGCCGCGAAAACGGTCCTCCCATGCATCCATCCACTTGACTCCTGATAATTTTGACCATTCAAACATGCTGGCCAGTTCCTACATCGGAAAAGACGTTCTAGCAAATGGATATTCGACCGCGCGAACAATCACAGCTACATTTTCATTTTTCCACCCTGGTGCCAAAAGTGTTGGATGACCATGCTGCCTCATGCCACATCCTCGTAAGGTTTATTTCACCTTTTTTAAATCGGGATCGAGCGGAGTGGGCGAGCGTTTGCCGGATGACAGGCGGTTCCCTTCTACCGTTGTGGTTTTGAGCCATTGCATTGCTTCTAGGGTTACCGCAGGGGGAGCGATCACGTGGCCACCTTTGAAGCTGAATGTTTTCACCTTGCATCGCTCTTTTTCCAAGACCCCTCTATCACGCGGGATGCTGGAGTTGGCATTCGCGTCGCTATCGCCATTGACGATGGCCACCGCCATTTTTGGTGCACAGTTCAGTGACTGCTTACCGCCCATCCAGCCACCAAACGCAAGTATTCCCTTCCAGGGCCGCACCGTGCTTTCGGAGTAATCATAGGCCCTCAGGGCTCCGCCCGACATACCGCCGAGATACAGCAAATCTTTGTTATGACTCACGGTCTTCTCGATGTGAGGCAGGACTTCTTTCCATTTTTTATCGAGCATGGCTTCATCCGAATTGTTCTTGAAGGTATCACATCCCACTCCGATCCAGCCTAGGGTCTCGCAGGCCTCCTTCACGGAACCGAGGATTGCTTTTCCACCACCGCCAGGACTGAACATGATCATCATCGCGGGCGGAGCATCCGCTCGATAGCTGGTCGGATAATACACATGATAGGACACAGCTTCCGGTCCATCCGATTGGTAGGAAACCGTCTTGCCAGCCATGGCCTGAACCGCGTTCGCAGTTTCTTCCACCTTACGCTGGCGCTCAGTCAGCCACGCTTGATCCCCATCACTCAAGGTATCGAGCGCAAGGGTAACTTCCTTGCCGTTTGAGAGTTTGAGAGTGACTTTTTTGCCTGTCGAATCGTAATGGACAAGTTCCGCCTGAATGGTTTTGCCTTCACGGTTCGACCATGCCCGAGACTCCGCATGGATCGTCATCGGGGCGAGCAACGAAACACCCATCAAAATGGTTCGAGAAATCAAGGTTTTCAAAGGAAGGTGAATGAAGTCAGCCATGGGGAATGAATGTTAGATTGTGATATTTGATATGCTTGAGGATTTTTGTCGATCTCACGTGAGTTCTTCTAACGGATGCTACACATGAACTAACTCTCACGGCTTGGCAAGCTCCTACGACACACAATAACTCGGCGCCCTGACAGCCGACGAAAGATCAGCACTTCCATGTCAGCATGACTTTCGTTAGGCGTTCAGAGACCACATCAAGGAGCGCTAGGGAATCCAATGGGGATAGATTGCTGTGAGATCGAGTGGGTCGCGGTTTTTCTTTTGCAGATCAAGCAACCGGGCGAAGAGGCGTTTTTTCAGGGCATCGCTGACGGTAGAATCGGCGATGGGATTTTTTTCCAACGGATCTTTTTCGAGGTCATACAGCAGCGAGACCCGGTCCCTCGGGTAAAGAATCATTTTGTCCTTACCATCGATCACCGCACGCTGGGAACCGATCTCGTAGGCACCGTAAATGGCATCGTAGTGTTTTGGGGCAGTGCCGTCCATGAGCGGGCGCAGACTCTTGAAATCGATGCCGTCGCGATCCGCACCAGCAATTTCGAGCGAGGTGGCCACCGCATCCTGCAGGTAAATGCGCTCGTCGATGACCTTGCCCTGCGGAATCTTCGGTCCGCTGATGACAAAAGGCACTCGAAGGGAATGCTCGAACATGTTCTGCTTGCCCATAAGCCCGTGACGACCGATGGCGAGCCCATGATCGGAGGTGAAGATGATGACCGTATTCTGCGCCACACCGGCTTGTTGCAGGGATTTCAGGATGCGGCCGATTTGTTCATCGGTATGAGATACGAGCGCGTAGTATTCCTTGCGATGGGTGCGGATCGCAAACTCAGTTCGAGGAAACGGCGCGAGTTGTTCG
>JBJOMZ010000169.1:0-3971 GCA_046052105.1 Verrucomicrobiota bacterium
GATACCTTGCTGGTGAATGTGGATGGCACGATTTCTCCCACGACACCCGTGATTTGGAACTTTGATGAAATCACATCTCTTAAAGCGCTGCCGATGGATCCTCTTACGCTTACCATCTCGGGTGGCCATTTTACTACCATCGCCAATCGAGCCGTGTCGCAGGATGATTATTTTGGACGGGGCATTTCCATCAGTCGATCCAATGTGGTTGTCGATGGCATAGAACATCACATCACGGGTGAAGGGGCAGAGGGCGCACCCTACAGTGGCTTCATCAACGTTTCCAACTGCGCGAATGTGTTGATCCGAAATTCGGTTTTTAGCGGCCATAAGACCTACAAGTTTGCCAGTAAATCCGGTCATATGACGTCAAAAGGAACGTATGATCTGAGGTTTGACCGTGCTCTGAACGTCACCTTGTTTCGTTGTCGCCAGGCCAATGACATTCTCGATTCAAGCCGATGGGGGATCATGGGGTCGAATTTTTGCAAGAATCTGAGCTTTGATCAGTGCCAGTTGTCGCGGTTCGATGCCCACCAGGGAGTCACGCATGTGACGATTCGCAATTCGGTGATCGGTCATGCTGGTTTGCAGTTGACGGGTTTCGGAACGTTTTTGATCGAGAACTCGACGGTGAAGAGTGGTAATTTCATCGATCTGCGACCGGATTATGGCAGCACATGGACCGGCGAATGGATCATTCGGGATTGCCGATTCGAACCTAACGGAAAAATGTCTTCTCCGCCTGTTCTGATCAATGGCTCGAATGACGGGCAGCACGACTTCGGCTACGAATGCCAGATGCCTTGGCGCATCAAAATCGATGGGTTGCATGTTGCCGATGGCGACGCCGATGCGAAGTCCGCCGGTGCTTTTTTGTTAGGTAATTTCAATACGCGCTGGTCGCCAGAGATCGTGCAACCATATCCCTATCAAGTTACGAAGGAAATCCATCTCAAGAAGATCGTCACAACCAGCGGACAGCCTTTGCGTCTTTCCAGTCACCCGACGATGTTCTGCGATGTGAAGGTGACAGGTTTGTAAACAAAAGGCATTAGGCTATTGTTGCAAACGCGGAGCGCAGTAGCCTTGGGCGTGGATCCTGTCCAGCAGGGCTTGCAGGGCCTTCACTCGTTCGGGATGTTGTGCCGCGACATTGTTGGTCTGGGCGATGTCTTCCTTGAGATGATAGAGTTCGAGATTGCCGGGCTTTTCTTTGGACGCTTTGACTTTTTTCACGCCGGCGGGGATCGCATTGACCAGAACCCATTCGCCGTCGCGCAAGGCATAGGCGTTCGGATTGGTGTTGTGCACCATCGCGGCGCGGGGGCCTTGTTTGCTTTCTCCCCGCAAGTAGGGCAGGAAGTTGTAGGAATCCTGTGCGGCATTGTCCGGCAGTTCCACTGCGGTGACCGCGGCAAAGGTTGCCATCAGATCGGTCTGGGCGAAAAGCGCGTCGGATACCGAACCCGCCTTGATCACGCCGGGCCAAGAAATGATGG
Source organism: Verrucomicrobiota bacterium (assembly GCA_046052105.1). Taxonomy (GTDB): domain Bacteria; phylum Verrucomicrobiota; class Verrucomicrobiia; order Verrucomicrobiales; family Akkermansiaceae; genus UBA956. The sequence continues at coordinate 1,503 of JBJOMZ010000169.1, forward strand.
TGGGAACGCGGTGACCTCCTTCGTAAATGTGTCGTTTCAGACCACGCAATGGCTCGGAGGACCAGTGGTGGAATTTCTCCTTACGCTCGATGGCGTAATTCTCCGGTCCGTTATCGGCGGAAAAAACAACCATCGTGTTTTTCGACTGACCGATCGATTCAAGCGCTGCGAGAATCCGACCGCACGCGGCATCGGTCTGGGCCACGTAATCCCCGAAGGCTCCGGCTTCGGATTTACCATCGAATGCATCTCCGGGAATGATGGGGGCATGAGGCGAGGGGAAAGGCGCATAGAGAAAAAACGGTTGATCCTTGTCCTTGCGCGAGAGAACGTAATCGACACTTTTTTGCGTTAGGGTCGGCAGATTTTCATAAGGATCCCAACCGGTGACCATAGGACCCGGGCGGCATTCCCATCGACCTTCTTTGATCTTCTTCCAGGTTTTTTCATCGAGCATGGTGTCCGGCGCCTTCACCACCTTGTTGTTTTCAATCCAGGCATAGGGCGGGAAATTGATGACGTCGTCACCGAAGTAATAGTCAAAACCACGCTCCAACGGACCACCGGGAATCGGTTTGCTCCAATCGAAGTCCGCGAACTGATTCGACTTCGCCGGAGTGCCGGGCTTGCGGATCGCATCCCAGTCCCAACCGAGGTGCCACTTGCCGATGGCGGCGGTGGCATAGCCTTTCTTGCGCAGCATTTCCGCCATTGTCAGTTGGTTCGGTTGAAAAGAAGGTTTACCGAAGGAGTCAACAATCCCGTGGAAATCCCGCCAGTGCGCGCGTCCAGTGAGCAAGGCATAGCGCGATGGCGTACAAATGCCCGAGGACGAGTGGCCATCCGTGAAGCGCATGCCCGAGGCGGCCAGTTTGTCGAGGTGAGGTGTCGGGATTTTCGACTTCGGGTTGTTCGCTCCGAGGTCACCGAAGCCCATGTCATCGGCATACAAAATGATGATGTTGGGCAAGCGATCCGCCCATGCAGGAGACATACTGACGAGAAAGGCGAGATGCAAAAAAATGTGTTTCATGGGTTACTGGAAAATTACGTGAGGATTACACCTGTCTTTCATGGAGCGGGATTGTGGTCAGGAAACCACTTTTGCGAATGCCGTTCCCATCCGAGCGTATGTCTCGGTGCATTGCTGGCTGCGTTGCAAAAGTCCGGCATCGATTGCAATGCGTCCGGGTTCGAATAACACGATCGTCGATGAACCACCGAAGGCGAAATATCCTTTCTCCTCGCCTTTTTCGATGGCCTGGCCTGCTTGGAAGGTCTGGTGGATGGAACCCACGCAGGTGGCTCCGATTTCCAACACCAGCACCGTTCCGCATTTTTCCGTGGCTACGGGTGTGATACTGCGTTTGTTCTGCCAGAAATACGACAGGTTCTGCCGCAATGCGATGGGTGATACGGAAAACAGAGGGCCGTTGATCACGTGGGCTTGTTGGGGCACACCAGCCACGGGAAAATGAAAACGATGGTAATCGACGGGACACAAACGCGACAACAGCAGCGCGCCTTTTTCGTAGCGTGATGCCAGTTCCGCCGAGCCTAACAACTCGGACAGATCGAAGGATTGTCCTTTGACAAACACCGAGGAAATCTCTGAGGCGTTGGCAAAGGCGAGATGCCTGCCGTCGGCGGGAAAGACAATCGACGAAGGATCCGCATCGATGGGGCGGGCTTCGGGTTTCAGTTTCCGATAGAAAAACTCATTAAAATTACGATAGCTGTCGATGTCATCGCGGAATTCCAAAGGATCGAGCCCGTATTGTTGGAGGAACGGTGCGATTTTTTGCCGCGAGCTTTCGTGATTCATGCGCCAGCCGTACCAGTGCGAGAAAAACGGCCTTTTGATGAAAAGATGCAATGCCAGTTTGCCTAACGGATTTCCATACGCAAATCGTAGAAACGATTCGCCATAAACCTGCTCGGTCTCCATTTGGCCGGTGAGACTGTTGTGAAATTCAATCGCTGACACGCGCCACTCTTGCGCAGATGCGCGGTGCGGGGAAGAAAAATCACTCTTGGTTGCGATGCTGGAAATGGCCGACCACGGCACCGGCACCGAGACCTGTGATGAATCCGCAGACGTGACCTAACACATCGGTTTGCGGGTCTTTGCCTGTTCCCAGCATGCCCAGCAATACAACGCCTGCCAGAACTGGTGCGACCACTTTGGGCCATGTCCAGTGCGGACGCATGCGCCAGCTTTCGATGAAGCCGCTGCCAGAAAGCAAACCCAGAGCCGCGAAGACCGCGGTCGATGCTCCTAGCGAATCAAACTCATCGGGATATTGTAACCAGCAGTTCCAGGCATTTCCCAGGGTTCCACACAAAAAAATCAACAACCACGCCTTACACGCGCCGAATGTTCTTGCGACAAAAACCGTGAATCCGAGTCCGGTCAGCAAATTCCCCGCGAGGTGGGGGAGATCGGCATGGAGAAACAGCGAGGTGAAC
>JBJOMZ010000170.1:0-3835 GCA_046052105.1 Verrucomicrobiota bacterium
CGGTCGACGTGAAAATACACCGAAACCACCGTGGTGGGATCACTCCATCTCGTGGCCCCGCGTTCGATGCCATCGCGATTTCCGGCAGCGCTTTGAGTGACAAAAGCATTTCCTCCCACAGGAACATCCCATGCAACCATCTCCGCCGCTTGCAGAACGGAACTAACGCCACAGGCCATAATCGGGAATGGAAGAAAAAATCGAAGTATGTTTGCCATAATCACAGACAAAACCGCCGTCAGGTTCTAGTTTTGTCTCTGATCTTGCCAATGTTTGTTTCCTAGGTATCTTAGGCGGAGATATGAAAGGGATTTTGTGTGTGACATTTTTTCTACTGGCATTGCCGACCATGAGTCAGGAGACCGTGGAGCGTTTGGATCCAAAAATCGATACAATCATCGCGCCAGGCGCAGCGGTCGAAACCCTCTGCCAAGGATTCCAGTGGGCGGAGGGCCCGGTGTGGGATGAAAAAGAAAAACGGCTGCTTTTTTCCGATGTGCCGCGCAATACCATCTTGGCGTGGACCGAGGGAGCGAAAGATGCCACGGAATTCATGAAGCCGTCGGGATTTACCGGCGTCTCTTCCTACGGTCGTGAAGCAGGATCCAATGGACTGGCCATCGATGCGAAGGGACAGCTGGTGCTCTGCGAGCATGGCGACCGTCGAGTTTCCTACCTCACGCCCGACGGCGGTAAACGCACTCTCACTGACCATTACGAGGGCAAACGTTTCAACTCACCGAACGATCTGGCCATCGCCAAAAACGGCACCGTGTACTTCACTGATCCGCCCTACGGACTTCCCTCCAAGGATCAGGGGAGATTCCGCGAACTCGACTTTCACGGCGTCTATCGGGTGGGATCGGATGGCATAGCCCACTTGCTGACCAAAGAGCTCGACCGCCCGAATGGAGTGGCACTATCGCCTGATGAAAAAACACTGTATGTAGCGCAGTCGCACCAACCGCGAGCGATCATCATGGCGTATCCGCTGAAAGAAAACGGCGACATCGGCGAAGGCAGAGTGTTTTTTGACACCAAGGGACTGAGTGGCCCCGGTCTGCCCGACGGCATCAAGGTGAACACGCAAGGCATCGTCTTTTCGACTGGCCCTGGTGGAGTGCTCATTCTCGATGCTCAAGGGAAACTGTTAGGCCGCGTCCTCTGCGGACGCGCCACGGCCAATGTTGCCTTTGGCCCGAACGAAAAGTCACTCTTCATCACCTCGAAAGATCGTTTGCTGCGAATCAAACTGCGTTGATCCATGGAACTCACACTGACTAGCCCCGCGGTACTTTTCCCCGCGATTTCCCTGCTTTTTTTGGCATACACCAATCGATTTCTGCACCTCTCCGCACTGGTGCGCAAGTTGCATTCGGACTGGTTGCTCGGACATGAACCGGGAGTTCGCGCGCAAATCGACAACTTGAAAAAACGCATCGACCTCACACGCTGGTGTCAAGCGATCGGCATCATCAGCTTGATTGGCTGTCTTGCCTCGATGCTGTGCTTGCTGATCGATCGAACCACTCCCGCGATCGGGCTTTTTGCCTTCAGTGCCATCACCATGGCCGTATCCCTGATTTTGGCGTTATGGGAAGTTCTGATTTCCGATGGAGCGCTCAAAATTTATCTAACCGAGATGTCCGATCGTCAGCAAAAAGTGAAATCCCATGAGCAACCATAGATTGTCCATAGATCACGCATCAGACGTCCTCGAAACCCTGTAAGATCAGTCCACATATTTTCGTATTTTTCCTGATTGCTTTATGAAATTTCCCCTTACCCTGCCGCTGATTCTCTCCGGGCTTTGGCTGAGCTCGTGCAACAAGCCGAGTGCTCCCGCACAAACGACATCGGCAGCATCAGAAATTGGCGCGACGGCGGAGACTGGTTCCGACCTCACTCCTGTATCCACGCTACCCGAGGTGGTATCTTTCAACGAACACATCCAGCCCATTTTATCCGACACTTGTTACCACTGTCACGGACCGGACTCCGGCACGCGCGAGCCGAAAAAAGAACCGCTGCGTCTCGATCGTGCAGAATATGCTTTTGCCAAACGCGAGGATGGCAAGGAAGTCATCAAGCCCGGTGATCCGGCGAGCTCGACGATGATCCAGCTCATCAAGGAAAAGGATCTCGATCTGCGCATGCCTCCGCCCGAGGCGCACAAGGAAATCAACCCGCGACAGCTTGCCTTGTTGGAGCGCTGGATCGAGCAAGGCGCCAAGTATGAGGAACACTGGTCGTTCATCGCGCCGAAAAAATCTGCGGTGCCCGAAGTGAAGCAGAAAGACTGGGTGAAAAACCCGATCGATGCCTTCATCCTCGAAAAACTCGAGCAAGAAAAACTCTCGCCCAATTCTGCCGAAAACCCGCGCCGTCTCTATCGTCGTTTGAGCTACGACCTGACGGGACTGCCACCGGCTCCGGAGGCGATCGATGCCTTTGAAAAAGCTTTCACGGTGGATGCCGATAAAGCCATCGGAGAAGCGGCCGATAAGATGATGTCCTCGGTGCAAGGTGCCGAGCATTTCGCCCGTCAATGGCTCGATGCCGTGCGCTATGCCGACACCCATGGCATCCACATCGACAACTACCGTTCGATCTGGCCATACCGTGACTGGGTCATCGATGCCTTCCAGCAAAACATGCCGTGGGATCGCTTCACCATCGAACAAATCGGCGGCGATCTTTTGCCGCAGGCCACGCTGGATCAAAAAATCGCCACCGGTTATGGCCGCTGCCTTCCTACCACCGGCGAGGGTGGTGCCATCGCGGAAGAATACTATGCCATCTACGCGGGTGACCAGGTCGCCACCACCTCCGCGCTGTGGCTGGGCCTATCCACGCAGTGCGCCGCATGCCATGATCACAAGTTCGATCCGGTGAGCACGAAGGAATTCTATCAATTGACGGCTTTCTTCCGCAACACCCCGATGTCCGCGCTGGACGGCAACAACGCCAACCACCCGCCTAACATCTTCGCTCCCGCCAAGGCCGATCGGGTGCGCTTGGACACCATCACGGCGGAATTGGCGGCACAGGAAAAAATCCTCGCCGAACGGAAAAAGAACGCCAAGGCGGATTTCAACAAATGGCTCGCATCGCAGCCCGCACCCGCGCCGGACGCAGCGGATCCATCGCTCGTGTTTTCCTTACCACTCAACGAATCAGAGGGACCTCTGCGCGGCACCTTGATGGGTCAGCCATACCAGAACCCGACTGCGGTGCAACGTCGAGAAGGGCCTAACGGTAAGGCTCTTCTCGCCAACACGCAGGTCATCACCATCGGTGATGTCGGCAATTTCAAGCGCGCGGACTCCTTCACCTACGCGACTTTTATTTACGTTGAAGGCAATCCCAACGGCGCCGTATTTGCCCGCATGAACAACGAGGAAAATTACCGCGGATGGGATTTCTGGCTAGAAACGGGCAGACCGGCGATCCATGTGGTCGACACTTGGATGAACAAGGCCAGCAAGATCGTCGCCAACGATCCACTATCCCCCGGCCAATGGCATCATGTGGCGGCTGTTTTCGATGGCACCAAGCCCTCGAAACAAACACTGAGCATTTATGTGAATGGCAAACTTTCCGCCCACTCGGTGACGGCAGAAGCGGTGGGAGACCAAATCCAGACAGCGGTTCCTTTCACCATCGGCTCACGCACCGGAGGCAGTAACATCGTGGGCACCACCGCGATTCAGGACTTGCGCATCTACAACCGCGCCCTCACGGCCCAAGACATCAGTTCCCTCGCCAGTCGCGTGCCGCTGCAAAACATCCTCGCCCTACCCGCCGATCAGCGGACTCCCGCGCAAACCCAGGT
>JBJOMZ010000171.1:0-3829 GCA_046052105.1 Verrucomicrobiota bacterium
GAAAAGGCGCGATGAGCCCGTTGGATCGAGTGGTGTGAAGTGAGCAGGAAGGAAGACAGAAGAATTGACGATTGATGAATGCTGATTTTGGATTTTTGACTGAGGGGAAATAGATGAAAGGTCTAACAAATCACATATCAACAATCATCAATCCGCAATCGTCAATCAAAAGAGACGCTGCAGCAATGGCAAGAATGGACGTTTGATGATCGTTGATGTTTGATTGGCGTCTTTCATCATTCCACCGTCACGGATTTCGCGAGATTTCTGGGTTGGTCGATTTCGCAGCCGCGGATGCGGGCGATGTGGTAGGCGAAGAGTTGTAAGGCCACGGCTGTCGGGATCGTTGCGATCAAGGGGTGGCAGGCGGGGATTTCGATGACGTCGTCCATCACCGCTCCTGCTTCATCATCGCCCGTTGTGATGAGGCCCAGGATGCGGGCGCCGCGCGCTTTGCATTCTTCGATGTTGCCCAACGTCTTGTCTTTGCCGGGAATGTCGTTGGCGAGGGCGATGACAGGTGTTCCTTGTTCTAGCAAGGCGATAGGTCCATGCTTCAGTTCAGCGGCGTGGTATCCTTCAGCATGGATGTAGGAAATTTCCTTGAGCTTCAAGGCGCCCTCCAGAGCCACGGGATACATCGGACCGCGGCCGATGAAAAATGCGTGTTGGTTCGCGGCATAAGATTCGGCCAAGCGAGCGATGTGCTCATTTTGTTCGATGACTTGCCCGACGAGTGCGGGAATCGCTTCGATTTGTCGTGCGAAGTCCATGCCTTCCTGTCGGGAAAACCGACGTGATCGCCCCATTTTGAGAGCCATCATGAGCAAGACCGCGACTTGGCAGGTGAATGCTTTGGTGGAGGCTACCGAGATCTCCGGGCCGGCGTGGAGGTAAATGCCGCGACTGGTCTCACGCGCGATCGTCGAACCCACAACATTGCACAAGCCCATCACGAAAGCGCCTTTTTGATTTGCCTCGCGAACGGCGGCGAGGGTATCGGCGGTCTCACCCGACTGGGAAATGGCGATGACCAGATCGCTGCGACCGATAATGGGATTGCGATAGCGGAACTCAGCGGCCTGTTGCACTTCGGCGGGCGTGTCTGCCAGGTCTTCAAATGCATACTCACCGATCAAGCCCGAGTGCAGCGAGGTGCCGCAGCCTATGAGTACGATCCGATTGATTTCGGCGAGTTCACGGGGTGATGTGCCCATGCCGGAAAGCACGGAAGAGCCGAGCGAAAAATCGAGTCGTCCCCGTATCGCATTGCGCAAGGATTCCGGTTGCTCGTGGATTTCCTTGAGCATGAAGTGAGCGAAGCCTCCCTTTTCCGCAGCACTGGTATCGAGATCGAGTTGTGCCACAGCCCGATTGACGGGCACATTATTCAGATCGCGGATTTCTACGTGATCGGCTTTGACGATGGCGACGTCATTATCGTCGAGATAAATCACCCGCTGCGTGTGGGCGACAATGGCTGCGGCATCGGATGCGATGATCGTTTCTCCATCGCCTATGCCCAAGACGATTGGGCTCCCCCTACGAGCGGTGATGATGATGCCGGGCTCGCGTGCGGAAATGACTGCGATGCCAAAAGTGCCCTCGACCTGGTGAAGCGCCTCGCATACGGCTTGAAAGAGGTTTCCTTCGTAGCGATCACCGATCAGGTGCGCTAGCACTTCCGTATCGGTCTCGGATAAAAAAACGTGGCCCTTTGTCTCGAGTCGTGCGCGCAGGCTGCGGTAGTTCTCGATGATACCATTGTGTACAAGGGCGATGTCGCCGTTCTGATCGCGATGAGGATGGGCGTTGGCTTCGGTCGGTGGGCCGTGCGTGGCCCAGCGTGTGTGGGCGATGCCATACGAGGGCCGGGAAAATTGTTCTGCAGGCCAGTCGTGCTGCGATTTCTCCTTGAGATTGGCGACTTTTCCCGGAGCTTTGCTAACGTGCAATTGTTGCTGATCGACAATGGCCATGCCTGCCGAATCGTAGCCACGATATTCCAAACGCCGCAGCCCATGAAGCAGAATGGGAGGAGCCGCTGCCTTGCCAATGTATCCGACGATGCCGCACATGATGATGATTTGTTAGATGGATGAAGGTGAGGGGAGATCTCGCTGTACGATGTCGCTAGGGCAAGTGCTGGCATGTGCTGCGATCTTGCGACCGGGATAAATGGCGGTGTGGATGCCGGTGTGGACGTGATCGCCGATGATCGCGCCGAACTTTCGCCGTCCGGTATCGACAAGACAGCCATCGATCATCGAGCGGTGGTTCGCACCATCGTGGCGGAAATTCGAAGTGATCGTGCCCGCGCCAAAATTGACTTTGTGACCGATGACCGAATCGCCGACGTAGGAAAGATGGCCGATGGAGGTGTGATCGAGAATGAGGGAATTCTTGATTTCCACGGCTTGGCCGATGTGGCAGTGGTTGCCGATGCTGGTGGCGCCGCGGATGTAACAATTGGGTCCGACTTTGCAGTGAGCGCCGATCACGACATTTCCCTCGATGAAGACTCCCGGAAGGATGCGTGAACCTTCTCCGAGTTGCAGGTTTCCCTCGATCACTGCGGATGAGTGGACTTGACCCTCGATCGTGGACTCTTTCATCTGCGCGAGGAATGCCTCGTTCGCCTTTAGCAGATCCCACGGATGGGTCAGGTGAAAGGAATGCCGCGCGATCAAGTCACGGCACCGTTCTGGTCGACCGCCGCGCCATGCAAGAATGGCGCCATGGGCATCAATGATGGTATCGGCATGGTCATCGAGCGCGGCTTGCCAGTCGAGCGGGCTGATCCATGCGCGTGGCTCGCGATTCCACTCTAAAGGCCGCGCGTGCTCGTCGAGGGAAAGATTGCCGATGGGAAATTGTTCGATGGGTGTTTGAAAAAACGTATGCATCAGAGAATGATGTTAGGATGGGCTGATGACGGATTGGCGTGCGATCGATTCTTGCAGCGCTAGGCTGAGCTTTTCGGTCCAATGGCGCACGACTTCCGCATCCCGATGTTCCACCATCACACGTGCTTTGTTTTCTGTTCCTGAATAGCGGATGAGTTGGCGTCCGTGTTGTCCCAGAGCGGCATCCGCTTCCACCAACAATGCGGAGAAATCCGTTAGGCTTTCCAGTGCTGGCTTCGCGGACACGGAAAAACTTTTCAACTGCTGAGGATACTCCTCCATGCATGAGGCGAGCTCTTCCAGTGACGAGCCAGTCTCTTTCATGACGCTCAACACTTGCAGCGCGGATAGAATGCCGTCGCCCGTGGTCGCGTGATCGGCGAAGATCAAATGCCCAGAATTTTCTCCTCCAAAGGAATGGTCATGGGCGCGCAGGGCCTCGATGACTTGGCGATCTCCCACACCTGTGGTGATCGTTCGTATGCCAGCTTGGCTCATCGCTGCGTGCAATCCCAGATTGCTCATGACCGTCACCGCAATGGTATCACCTCGCAAGCGGTTGCGTCGCTTCATGGCTAGGGCACACAAGGCGATGATGCGGTCGCCATGAATGGTGCGGCCTTCGGCATCGGTAAAGATCGCGCGATCCGCATCACCATCGAACGATACACCGAGATCGGCCCCATGCTCGCGCACAAGGGCACCTGCTGCCTCAGGATGCAGCGCCCCGCATCCGTCGTTGATGTTCTTGCCATCAGGAGACGTTGCCATGGTGATGACTTCCGCTCCCAATTCACGGAAGATGAGAGGCGCGACCATGTAGGCAGCGCCATTGCCGCAATCGACCACGATTTTCAATCCATGCAATGAAATGTTGTTCGCGGTGTGCTTGGCAAATTCAATGTATCGTCCACGCGCATCTT
>JBJOMZ010000172.1:0-3789 GCA_046052105.1 Verrucomicrobiota bacterium
TGACTTGTTTTGGATCGCTTCGATGAGCAAACCGGTGACGGCCTGCGCCGTGATGCAATTGCAGGAACAGGGCAAACTGCAAGTCAATGATGCGGTTGCAAAATATCTTCCCGAATTCGCCTTGCTGAGGGATTCTGCCGGCAAACCGGCATCGATCACCATCGGCCAATGCCTCAGTCATTGCTCGGGATTAAGCGAGGTGCCACGTGATAAAGAAGCATCGATGACTTCGCTGGAGCAACTGACAAGATGCGTGGCCGCGCTGCCGCTGGTCTTCACTCCCGGCAGCCAGTGGCGCTACTGCCAAAGCAGCATCAATACCGCCGCGCGGGTGGTAGAAGTGGTTTCAGGCATGTCGTTCGACAATTATTTGCAACAGCATGTCTTCGTGCCGCTAGAAATGCACGAGACCACTTTCTACCCCACGGAAGAGCAAACCAAACGACTGGTGACTTCCTATCGTCGACAAGGGGAAATGTGGCAGGCGGTGCCCTTGGGCTTTCTGTCCGGTAAGTCGCCTACCGATCGAAAACGTTATCCCCGCGGCAATGGCGGTCTGTTTTCAACGGCCCGGGACTATGGACATTTCGCCCAGATGCTCTTAGGAAAGGGAGAGTGGCGAGGCAAACGCGTGATGTCTCCGGAATCCGTCAAACAAATGTCACAAGTGCATACGGACGAACTCAGGACCGGCTTCACTCCCGGCAATGGCTGGGGATGGGGCGTTTGCGTGGTGCGCGAACCCCAGGGAGTCAGTGCCAGTCTCTCGGTGGGATCATACGGCCACGGTGGTGCCTATGGCACACAGTGCTGGATTGATCCCGTGCGCGGAAAATATTTTTTGCTGTTGGTGCAGCGTGCCGATTTCGCAAATTCCGACGCTTCCGGTCCTCGCCATCGACTTCAGGAAAAAGCATTTACCGCGACAAAACCATGAGTTCCGAACCCGAGATCAAACCGCGCGTGGAGATTGAAGCTCCCAGCGCCGCTCAGATCGCAGCCGCGAAACGGATGAGACGCGAGCGTGAGTTGTTCATTCTGCAAAAGCCCAACGAGGAGAAAAAAAAGCTTCGTCGCTCCGGGATCGAGGGGGTGGTATTGATGCTCCTAGCGGTGGCACTTGCCTACTTCCTCCACCCGCTCGGTACTGTCGGTTGGCTGCTGGCACTGCTTCCTTTTCTGGGCGGCCTGATTGTGATGCTCAAAGGCTGGCAGTGATCATGAGGGCTAACGGTCCGCCACGAATTGAAACCTAGGACCTGCCGCGGTCGGGTAGACAATTCCCACAAACGCAGTGGCTTCCTCGACTTTTACGCTTTGTTTTTTCTGGTCACCCAGAGTCACACTCAGCGTCAGCGAGTCGGATGCTCCCGCATCATGATCATTGCCCGCGGCAAGATCGACAGTCTTGTCCTTCATCTTGATCCGGACATCCTGCGACGTAAGATTGATCAATCGCAGCGAGGTGATGTCTTTCTGCGCCTTGCTGGTGACAGTATGCCAGAGCAACTCATCGCCTTTCTGATAGATCACGACAATGCGACCGGCTCGATCTGCACCCACCTTGCAGGGCTGGATCTTGTGATCCTTGATACGGAATTCGGCGTCTTTCTCCGGTAGAGTGAAGGTGCCGCTGTCGCTGCCCGACTGCAGGATGATGGCCTGCTCGCGATGATCACAGGAGATATCGATCGTGAGATCCTTTAGATGGGCGAGGTTCACGATGTTGAAATTTCCTGCCATGGCAGGCAAGGCGAGAGACAACATCAAGGGAAGTAAGGGATGCATGGGTTATTTTTTGGGTTTCATCCATGGCGGCAACTCTTGCTTTTCATTGCGCACAAGCAATGCCTCGCAAGTGCGTTTGTGATTGCTACCAATGAGGAGGATGTAGGCACCTTTTTCCTGAGTATCGGGACAGCCACCAATGACTTTGCTTTTGTGCATGACGTTGAAAGCACCGCCATTCCAGGTCGGCATGTCCTGCACACCAAAGAGCTCTAGGCTGATTTCTTGAGAACCGATTTGAAATGTCTCGGCTTCGGGGCAAAACGACATGACCTGCAGTTTGTGTCCTTTCTGATAAGGCTGAGGCCCGCAGCGTTTGATGCGAACTTCGGGCGGACGTTCGTTTCCCTCGTCGTCCTTCTTCGCCCCGATCTGTTGGAGGAAGATCACATACAGCTCGGTTTCGTCGGGGTCGATGTTCACGTTTCCCTTGGCCGGTTTGTAACCCTCGATTTCCACGCTGAGCTGGTGCGCACCCTTGGGCACGATGAACCAGCCGGTTGATTGGATGGACTTCAAGCCACCGGGCATCAGATCCTTGCCATCGATGGTGATCTTGCAGGCTTTGGTATGGGGCACCATGTTGGCGAGGTTGAGGAACCCGTGTTCGATTTCCTGAGCCCAGCCGCTAAGGGTCATGGCGCTGAGGAACAGGGAGGTGATAGCTTGGGCGAGAAATTTCATGATGTTTCCGTTGAACCAATGAGCATCTTCCGTGCCGATGATACGTCTTTTCAGCAATGCTGTCTTACATCATTTCATCAGGTTGTGTGACAAGATCGTTTTACGATGAGGGAGAGGGAGGATTTTTTCTGCGCTTGCGGTTTGTCCTTGCCCGCTCTGGCATCCTGCGCCATGGGTAAAGACATGACTCCTGAACTAGAAGATTTGTTCCGATTTCTGCGTTTTGCCAGTGTTTCGACGGATTCTCGCCACACTCCGGACGTCAGGGCCTGCGCTGGTTGGTTGGTGGAAAAACTGAACGCCATGGGCTTGCGAACTGAGCTTCATGAGACCGCACGGCATCCGATCGTGGTGGCGAGGAATGAGCATCGCCCTGATCGCAAGACGGTTTTGATCTACGGGCATTACGACGTGCAGCCGGTGGATCCCGTGAATTTGTGGCACAGCGCCCCGTTCGAACCAGAAATTCGCGACGGGAAAATCTGGTGCCGCGGCGCCACTGACAACAAGGGACAGATGCTCGCGCATGTGCTGGGGGTGGAAAAAACCTTGCGAGAAGAAGGTGAACTGCCGGTGAATTTGATTTTTCTTTTCGAGGGCGAAGAAGAAATCGGCAGCCCGAATCTCACGCCATTTTTGCAGGCCCACCGCGAGGAGTTGCGTTGTGATGTGATTGCGGTGTCAGACACGGGAATGGTGGCGCCTGGGGTGCCGACGATGGGCTATGGCCTTCGCGGCATCGCCTGCGCCGAAGTCACCTTGCGCGGCCCCAAGGGCGATCTCCATTCCGGCATTTATGGCGGCGCGGTGGCCAATCCGGCCACGGCGATGGCACGGTTGGTCGCGAGTCTCCATGACGCCGAAGGGAAAATTCTGGTGGATGGTTTTTACGACGATGTGCGTCCGCTTCAAGATTGGGAGCGCACGATGTGGCAGTCGATCCCGGGAGTCTCGGATGCGGATTATCTCGCCGTGACTGGCTCGCCTGCAGTGTTTGGGGAACCCGGCTACAGTTCGGCAGAGCGCGTGTGGGCGCGACCCACGGCGGAAGTGAATGGCATCGGTGGCGGCTATCAAGGTGAGGGTTCGAAGACCGTATTGCCCGCCGAGGCCTTTGCGAAATTCTCCTTCCGTCTCGTACCTGATCAGGATCCGAAGGATATTTTGCAAAAGGTGAAGCGGCATTTCGAAGCGCATTGCCCAGCGGGCGTGAGCATTGAGGTGGAGATCGGTCACGATGGTAAACCCTATCACGCTGATCCGCATTCTCCGTTCGGCAAAGCGGCCCAGAGAGCCTTACAGGCCGCCTTCGGCCGT
>JBJOMZ010000173.1:0-3744 GCA_046052105.1 Verrucomicrobiota bacterium
CCGTTGACTGCGACGGATTCTCCCAGTTCCAGTTCGTGAGCAAAGGGAATCTCCAGCATCAGCCGTGCCTGTTCGCCGCGCTCACTCAGCGAGATGACTCGACCTGTGGTTTCCACCAATCCTGTGAACATGATCTCAGTGCGCGGCAGGCGCTTCAATTTTCGGGTTTTTTGGCTCGTTGGTTTGGCGATGTGCCTCCTGATCGGGAATGAATTTCATCATCACAATCGTCACCAGCGTGGGAATCAAGGCGCCGATAAAAAGTTTGAAAGGAGATACGCCATCGCCGAAGAACTTACTGAGGATCGATTGGCCGGCGGGGTTCGGCGCATTGGCGATGACGGTCAGGCCACCACCCGTGACGGCACCGGCGAGAACACTGTATTTCAGTGCCGGAGAGAGGTTGTCGACTTGGCTGGCAAGAAAAGTGATCGCGGCATTGTCATTGAAACCGGTGAGAATCGTGGATCCGAGATAGAGAGGCCATTCGGTCAACGAAGTGATGATAGGACCGAGCCACCAGCCCTGTAGTCCACCGTGAATCACCAAGGCACCGAGGAAAAAGCCCACGAGAATGGGACCGCGGAGATCGATGGGATTCTGGTGGTGGCGCGTGGCCTTACTGTAGGCGATGAAAAACAGGAATCCACCCATGAACAGCGGCGGGTAGTGCGAGAACAGCACGGTCCACGCCATGAAGAGGATGTGGGCGATAGTAACTTTCACGGGGATGGGAGTATCGCGCTGATACCAATCGGGAATGCCGTCATCGTCTTTGTCCGCCATGATTTTCGCCATTCCTGCCAGTTCTTTTCGGAAAAACAAGTAGTAGACAAGTGAGGAGACAATGATGGCTAGCATTGCCTTGCCGCCGAAATGAAGAAACATGTATGGTGTGGTCAACTCCCATTTTTTGGCTACCATCAGCACGGGAGGCGCGGCGAAATTGGTAAGCACACCACCGATGGATACATTGACGAAAAGAAGCCCTAAGGTGGCGTAGGAGAACTTGCTGCTGGGTTTGAGTGGATAAAACTTTCTGGCCAGCAGCAGCGCGGCAATGGTCATGGCAGCAGGCTCGGTGATCAACGATCCAAGCAATGGCGCGATAATCAGAATCGATAGCCACCACGCCGCAGGCGACTCCTTGCCGAGTCGTGCTATCTTACGCAGGCAGATTTCAGCAAAGCGCAAGATCGGACGTGTGGAGGCGATGGCCATGATCACAAAAACGAACATGGGCTCGGTGAAATTCACGCTCATGATGTAGGATTTCATCTCGGTGAAACCCACAAAATATAGTAGGGCCGCGAGCAGCGCGATGACCCAGATGCCGAATACTGCTTCTACCTCTCCGCAGAAATGCAGGATCGTCGCCCTGAAGGAAACCATCTTCTGTTCCTCAGGCATGCTGTGATGGTCGCGAGCAATTTGTTTGATTTTTTCGTCGTGTTCGTGCTGCACCTTGTGCGCGTATTTCGTAATAGGTATGGCGACGAAAGTGTGGAGAATGGCGAGTAGGAAAATGATTGAGGCAACAGCGAGTATGGGCTCTTTTTGCGCGCGATGACTGATGATGTCCCAGATACCGGTGATCTGCTGGGCTTTTTCCTCGGCATCGAAATGCTTCGATCGCTCAATGAATTTCGGACCCGCAGTGTGATCATCCGCGGCAATTACCGGCATTGCAGAGAATACCAATGTCAACAAAGTGAGGAAAAGAGGCAAACGGTTCATGGGCGGATTGAGTAAAAAACCACCACGCTCGGAATGCAAGAATTTTGTGTTTTGCGGATCCATGGTAGAATGCTAGCATTTACCCATGTGGTCCAAGTGGGTGTCATGTGGTATTGTCACGGGATTGCTATGTTCCTGCGCAGCCCTGCGAAAAAGCGAAAAAAAGGAAGAGAGGCCTTTCGGGCCGACGGGGATTCCGAGAGAGTTGCGGGCGAATCCCGAAGTCGATGGTCCGGAGTCCGTGGGTGGTGTTGCGGCGCAAGAAATCAGCGTCGCCATGGCCAGTCATCCGAACGCGGACAACATCATGTGGACGCATCCAGATAAAATGGACCAAGATATCCCCGAGTTGCAGAAACTGCTTTCCGGCCCCAAGCGTGAAGTGTGGATGAAAAGCGAGATCGAGGCGAAACGCACCGCCACACGCGAAGGGAAATGTGTGTTGATTTGGTTCACCGACAGTGCGCGCAGTCCCTTGTGCAAAACTCTCAGCGAGGAGTTGTTCGGACGCGGCGAATTCGGTGACTGGGCCCGCGATCACACCGTCCGCCTGATGGTCGACCAGAGTGCTCTGATGGCTCGTGGGGAAAAATACGACAACGAGGTCAGTGCTCAGGAATACGTGGAGCAGATGAAGAGCAAATACAAGGCACTGGGAGCTCCGGTCGTGGTGATGCTTTCGCCGCGCGGCGAAGTTTTGGGGAAATATCGAGGTTACACCAAGGGTCAGTCCGAATTTTTATGGGGGCAACTCAAGCATGCAGCCAATGTGGGCGAAAGCGATTACCAAAACTGGATGAAAAAATTGGAGAAGCAAGGCTATCGTCGCTGGCATGACAATCAGGGAAGATCGTTGGTGGCGCGACTGATTTCCTATCGCGAAGGCGAAATGGCGATGGTGGAGCCTGACGGCAATCGTTTCCGCACCAAGGAGCATTCGTTGTCGAAAGAGGACCGGGAATGGATCGCCGCAGAAAAAAACAAACGCGGCATTCGATGAGCTTTTTGTCCCCATGGTGGCGAGAGCACGGCAGGATTTGGCTCGGGCTGTGCACGCTCACGTTGTTGTTGTGGCAGTGTCGGTTTGTTCGTTGTGGTCCGAACTTGGTGCCCGAGCGTGCGTGTGAATCGCTGGAGTATTGGAGCAGGAGTCCCACGGCCTTGCCGACAGTGATGCGTGCCGATAGCGATGGGCTGGTTCTGACGAAACGACGCAACGAACCGACATTTTCAGCAACCCGACCCCTCGAAGGTTTGGACGAAGTTAGTCATCTCGTTGTTACATGCGACGCAAGTTGGGACAATGCCGTGCCGCATCCTGCAGTGCGATGGCTTGCTCCGAGGTTGGTGATCGCAGGCTACGATCAGAACAATCGTTTTTGCGCACCTATGGATCATGGCGTGGTGTCCGCTCATGGCAGCAGGAACTGGCATCGGATTCAAACTGTGATTCAGTTGCCTGTTGACCTGAAAAAAGTCGTGTTATCGATCGATGGTTTTGGCGAAGAGGGAACATTGCGATTGCGTGGTCTGCGGGTGGAACCGATACGTCAGCGTTCCTGGTTTGTTCCCGCTACCGTGCTATTGTTGGGAGCTTGGGCTTGGGCGGTGAGTCGCGTGCTGTTGCCCAACATCCATGGTCGATGGGTGTGCGGGCGTGCCTTTGTGATCGCTTGTGGTATTTTGACAGGGACATGGTTTTTTGTTTTTCCTCAAGGACGCACCATGTTTCCGAGCCTTGTTGGAGGTTTTGTGATGGGATCTGAAGTCACGACAATTTCGCGCAAGGTGACCTCGGCGGCTCCGGAGCCAAAAGTCGAGCAAAGTGCAGACATCTCCAAGATCGTCCCCGCTCCTCAAACACCGGGTCGGCAGCCGCGATTGCGAACCATCGTTCCTCCCTCGGGCGAAAAACCGAAAATTCAGCCCACACCCGCGACCGTTGTCGCCGCTCCGCAACCCGTGACAACCATGCCACAGCATCGCCAAGGGCAATCTCTGGGGCTT
>JBJOMZ010000174.1:0-3705 GCA_046052105.1 Verrucomicrobiota bacterium
ACCACGCGGGAAATGCAATGGTAAATCGCCGGCTTCACCAACGAATCCTTCCAGGGAGCCAGCCACCGCGCACGTCTCATGAGCCCAGCCTAGTCATTTCGGGCACAGACGCAAGCAGATTTTCCTGTAATTTGTCTGTCCCTTTATTTTCTGATGGGTCTTCCAGCAAGGGGATGATCTCACTGATCACTTGTGGCGGCTTCATTTTGCGTGGGCGACCTGCTTGTGGGCGGTAGATGAGACCGTCGACTCCCAATTCGTTGTAGCGACTGACCCAAAGACGGAGAGTTCTTTCTTTGACACAAGAAAAAAGCAGCACTTGTTGGTAATCAACACCGAGCAGTAGTAAGTGGATGGCATCAAGGCGTTTGCGAGCCTTCTCGTTGGCGCACGCATGCTTGGCTACGACAAACTCAGGGAGTGTGCAGGAGTCAAGATCAGGAGTAGTGCGCGGACGTAAGATGCCTCATGTTGAAGTAATTCAAACGTTTGTACAATTTTTATTTTCGCATTTCGGCAATTATTTTTGGCAAACAGTCTATGATCGGTTTCTGGAATGTTTTTTCTGCGATCCAAGGCATTGGGACTGGATCTTGCGACCATCGATGGAAAGTCGTTTTTGGGGGCTTCTTGCCCGTCGTCAGGACTTCCTGTCTATATACTGGGTTGATGGCTCGTGGACAGAGTTCCGGACAGAAAAAAGAGAGGAAGCCGTAGCTTCCTCTCTGGACAGGGTCGCGCGGGTTGCGAGCTTATTTCACGATCTGGAGCAACTCCACGTCGAACACGAGCACGCCAGCGGGAGCACCGGGCGGCGGGTTTTTGCCGTAGGCCAATTCGGCGGGAATCCAGAAGCGGCGTTTTTCGCCCTCCACCATCAACTGCACTCCTTCGCTCCATCCGGGAATGACGCGATTGAGTGGGAACGTGGCGGCTTGTCCCCGCACCACGGAACTGTCGAACATTTGCCCATCGGTCGTCCATCCAGTGTAGTGCACGCTGACCGTATCCGTGACCTTGGGGCGCACCTCACCGGTGCCCTTGGTGAGGACTTTCGAAGCGAGACCGGAAGCCGTTTTCTCCGCCGTGGCGGGAGCTTCTTTCACATCTTCTGGCACCGGAGGCGGTTTGGGAGCGACCTTGATGGCGAGCAGCTCGACATCAAACACCAGCGTGCCACCGGGGCGTCCGCCGCCGGGGTTTTCACCGTAGGCGAGGTCCGCAGGAATCCAAAAACGGCGGATTTCGCCCTGCGTCATCAGCTGCAAGCCTTCAGTCCAGCCCTTGATCACCTGATTCAGCGGGAAGCTGGTCGGCTGGCCGCGATCCAGCGAGCTGTCGAATTTTTTCCCATCAGTAGTCCAGCCACAATAATGCACCGTGACCGTATCGACGGCGGCGGGTTTTTCGGTTCCGGTTCCTGGTTTCAAAACCTTCGAGGCCAGGCCCGACTTGGTTTTCTCGGCATCTGCGGGTGCTGCTTTTACGTCAGCGGGTGTATCAGTAGTCATGGTGAATTCTGCTTTTTTCTCTTCTGCGATGACCGATTGTATCGGCAGGCATGAGAACAAGATTGAGGTAAAAAGTGCTAAGGAGGATTTCATACAAGGGCGTAAAAACGGTTAGGGAAGAACTTTCACACGGATGTTTTTGTAAAGAGTCGTGCTGCCTTTGTCGTGGGCCTGGATGGCAAAAGTGCCGCCCTCGGGCAGGAGCTTGGTGGTGGCGGCCTCGGTTTTGTAATTGACCAGTTCCTTCTCGTTCACGGTCACGGTCACATGGCCTTCCTTGACGATGATCACGTATTTCATCCAGGTATCATCCTCGAATGGCACCAAATTTTTCACCGTGTTGTAGAGGCCGCCGGATTTCTGCGGATCCTTTTGCGTGTTGTTGACCTGGATTTCGTAACCGCTGGGCCAGCCTTTTTCCTGGAAAACCGTGTGGATGAAAACGCCGCCGTTCGAGTTCTTGCGGGTCATCACGTCCATGCGCAGCTCGAAGTTCTTGAACTTTCCGCCATTGACCTTACCCTCGTAAAAGATGTGGCTGCAATCGCCATTGGCACGGATGGCACCATCCTCGATCGCAAACGACTCGGGCGCGCGGTTGATTTTCCATCCATCGAAGGACTTTCCATCAAACAACGAGACGAACCCTTCTTCCGCCCCCGCAGCCAGCAGGCAGGAGGCAAAACAGGCACAAACAAAAGAAAGAAGTGTTTTCATGTGAAAGAGAATTACGAAGAATCACCCTCAGCCGCAAGGCTAAATGTCCGGTTCAAAACAGTTTGACCCACTCGACCCGACAAGGATTCACGCCACCGCGATCAGGATGAGCAGTGCCATCCCATGCCGTGCCGATTTTGCCATAACGCACGGCCACCGGATCGCCGGGGAACGAAGTGCGTGGAAACGATTCTAACAACTCCCACTCGCCCTCCTTGCAACTCGCCAGCAACCGGACTTCCTGCGGCGTGAGTTGCAGCGCCAATGATGCAGGCTCACCTGCTTTATGTTCACCAGCGAATCTCTCCTGACCATTCACCCGCAGTCCCCAGCGTCCATCGGTGCGGGCATTGATTTGCAGGTAGTGGCCATTCTTCCATGCCACCGCCATGCCCAGGCCCCAGGACTGCCCGGCATCCTGTTGCGGATGAATGCGCGCCATCGCCGTCGTGGCACCGGCCGACCACGGCAAATCCCGTGTGCTGACCGTATTGGCCGGCACGCGCAACTCCCACGCGGGAGCCGCGGCCAGCTCGCGTTTTCCCTGCGCGGGATCTATCACCACATCGGGAGGCATCACCTCGCGCGGGATGTCATCGGCGATCAACATCCAGCCCTGGTTGGCACTCACGGGAATTTCCATCGCTGCCGAAAATACGGCTTCTTTTTGGAACCTATCACAGAACGGCGCCCACAAAGTTCCCGCCTTACCTGACAGGCCCAGCGCTTTCCAGTCGATACTCAACTTCACCTTGACCTTGGACTTGGCCCAACTCGACAGAGCAATGAGCGTTCTGCCCTGCCGACGATACACGGAGACCTTGCAATCCGGATGATCGACCTTCACCGGGCAGGACTCATCCCACCAGCCGATGAACTCCGCATCCGCGATACCGAAACGCTGTTCAAATCGCCAATGCGCGCGCGGATCCCCGCTCCACGGCCAGCGCGTGCGCATGCCGAACACCATGCCGTGCCAGGCATTCGGATGATCCAGCATCTCACTCATCAGTCCGTAGGGGATGCCGGACATTTCGACCAGCATGAACTCGGGCGGAGTGTTGGCATTAAAGCCCTCGCCGTACCACAAGCCATCGTAGTAGGGATACAGCTCCATGAAAGCGATCGAGCTATTGCTCCATTTGGCGAGGCCATTGAAATGACTCCACGAATGCATACTGACCCGTCTACCGGTATTGCCATCGGCATCCAGCAATCGCCGTGCACGCTGCATCGACTTGCGGTCGAGCGCGGTGTCATCGATGTACAAGCCATCGATGCCCACGTTCTTGATCAGGTATTGCAAGCCCTCGAGATAGAAATTGTTCCAGCGCGAATCCGGCGTGGTGATCACCGCGAGGTCGAGTTTGGCGGGATATTCGGCAAAGCGCAAATTTTCGCGCCAGGCAGGCACGATGTCATCGCCCACATTTTCCAACAACCACGGATGCGGACCGCCACGATTCGTCACCGGCCA
>JBJOMZ010000175.1:0-3699 GCA_046052105.1 Verrucomicrobiota bacterium
GGTGACCAAACCAGCGATTGCCATTCCCCTACCGGCCATGGGGACATCGGACTCGCGGATTTTTTTGAGCGCCAGATGGCCGCAGATCACGGCAGGAATTGCGGCGATGCCATGAACGTAGCAGGTTAACAAGCAGACAATGCCACACACCATGCTAGCAATCGCCAGCCCGCTTTGAGGCACCACACCGTGGGCATAGGGGTGAGACATCACGACAGGAGCAATCAACGGAGGCGCTTGCAACTCCGCCACCTCAGCCACGGCTTTCCAATCCGCCCAACCATCACGCCAAACCATGGTCTGCTGCGTCAGAGTGCCGTCAGCCAGCTTTCGGCGCAATTCCGATTCGGAGATCGGTCCGTTTTGTTGCCCTTGCGAGCCGTAGTACCATGCATTCATACAATGAAAAAACTTGTGTTGTTTGACCCGGAGAATTTGACGAAGGCGGAGGAGGAAAGCAATGGTAAACCGCCGAGGTCTCACCAACCCATCATCGCCTGAGTGGCCCAGCAGGCGCCGAGGATCAGGGTTGCGAAACACAACAGCGCGACCAGACGGTCGACTGCAGAAGCTTGTGGACGAAAAACACTCGAGGAACGGGGGAAAACGATGAAAGCATAGACCATTCCGGCCACTAGGCCGCCGGCGTGTGCGGCATTATCGATAAAACGCACACCGATCACTCCGATCAATGCCGTGCCCACCAGGGCTGCAATCAACCTGCGGCGCGCCGATCGTGGCACCAGTTTTGCGTGCCTTGTTTCGAACACCAGAAGAAATCCCAACATGCCCATCAAGCCTCCGGAAGCACCCAACGAACTCCCCTTGCCCATCATCATCGAACACTCGCCGCCAAGCCATGCGGAAAACAGGAAAACCATGGGGACTTGAGGCCACCTCGCCAAAGCTTCCATGCGGCGACCAAGATACAGCAAGCCCATGGCATTCATGATGAAATGCAGCAGATTGCCATGCAGCAGCGGGGCGGTGAGCAAACGCCAGCGGTCCCCTCCTCCACGGATCAGCGCTGCTGCAAAAGGCTGACCGGAAAATACCTGAACCGCGCCGGCGATGGCGATGATGCCCATCAGTGCCTTGGTGGCAAAAATTTTCTGCCATGATAGCCACACCTCGAAGCGGGCCAGATCGGCAGCCTCTCTCATGGTTTCCGCCGTCCATCCACGCACTTCACGCCAACGTTTCTTGGCGTCATACCATGGCATCAGCCAGAACATGAACAGGAACAACAAACCGATCGGAGCCGACGTGCTCAGCAAGTCCAGCAACAATCCCAATGGTGAAAACGACTTCCGAAATTGGACAATTTCCCAACCCGAGTAGACCATGAAGGCGCAAAACAACAACAAGCCCACACGCAACTGACGCTTTTGTCGTTCCAGTTGTCGATAGGAAGATTCGGAACGAGATTCTTGGAGCGCGTGTTGCAGTTCGGAAACCGCCTCCGGCACCTCCATGTGGACAAGGCGAGGTGTCCAAACCAGGCCGATCGATTCGTGAACATCTTGCCGGATGATCTCCTGCAGCGACGACTCATCCGCCACCATGGTCGCGCCATTCTCGCTTGACATATAGCCCCAGCTCTCGGGTGGGGCCACTGGAAACAAATCAGGCCGAGCCCATGCCGGCCGGCCTGATGATGAGTCCTCGTTCGTCACGCTAGTCAAGCGTTACGGCTCTTTCGTTTTGTCTGCCTCAGCGGGTTTCTCCGGTGCGGCGGGCTCAGCGGGTTTTTCCTCAGCAGGCTTCTCTGGGGTCGTGACTTCCGCAGGTTTGTCTCCAGCAGGCTTCTCCTCCGTTGCAGGAGCAGTTGGTTTTTCACCTTCCGCAGCAGCGGGAGTGGTAGCATCCTTGGGCAATTCCTCGCTCAGACTCTTGACGGGGAGATCGGCCGGCGCAGGAGCGGCTTCAGTCTCAGCCGGCGCCTTTGCCAAAGATACGATCTGGTTTTTCTTCTGCATCAGGATTGCCAAGCCAAAGGTCAACAGGAAAAAGAGAACAGCCATGTAAACCGTTCCTTTTTGCAATACATTCGTCGTGCGCGCGCCGAACAACTGATCCGTGGCATTGGCCCCAAACGCGGCACCGAGACCTTCCTGCTTGGGTCTTTGCATCAGAACCAGCAGAATCATCGACAGACAAACGAACACGTAAATCACCACCAGAGCGGTGATGCTGACATTGAGAAAATTGATACCAAGAACAGACATGGGCGCGGGACTATGCCGAGCAATTCATGACTTGTAAAGGTTAGTTTTCAAGAATCTTGTTCGAGATGAGCCCACCACTCGCCTTGACAAAGAGGGATTTTTAGACAAATTCCCGCTCCGCATCGCTACGCGATACGAAGAGATTATTCTCCCTTCCAACCCATTCATCCTATGATCGAAGTTGAACATTTAACCAAACATTTTGGTGCGAAATACGCGGTGAACGACCTTTCGTTCACGGTCAAGCCCGGCGAGGTTCTCGGCTTCCTGGGCCCCAACGGTGCGGGGAAATCCACCACCATGCGCATGATTACCGGATTCATCACCCCCAGCTCCGGAGATGCCAAGGTCTGTGGGCATTCCATTGTGGATCATCCCTACCTCGCCAAAGAGAAGATCGGCTACCTGCCTGAATCGGCGCCGCTCTACAACGACATGACCGTCATCGGCTTTCTGAAATTTTGCGCCGATGTGCGCAACCTCACGGGGAATGCAAAAAAAGAAGCGGTCGAACGCGCGATCGAAACTTGCTTCCTGCAAAGCGTGGCAAAACAATCGATCGACACCCTCTCGAAAGGCTACCGTCATCGCACCTGTCTGGCGCAGTCGCTGCTGCACGACCCCGAGGTGTTGATTCTGGACGAACCCACCGATGGCCTCGATCCCAACCAAAAACACGAAGTGAGGCAACTGATCAAGCGGCTCGGGCAGAGTAAAACGATTCTCTTTTCCACTCACATTCTGGAAGAAGTGGATGCCTCTTGCACCCGTGCGGTGATTGTGGATCGCGGTCGCATCGTTGCCGACGGCACACCTGACGAGCTGAAAAAACAGACGGCCAGCGGATCGCTGCACGACCTGTTCCGTCAGCTGACCACCCACGATTCGGCCCATAGCGCGGCATAACACGAACCCTATTCCTTTCGTTATGAAACACATCTGGACCATTCTCAAACGCGAACTAGTTTCCTACTTCACTCAGCCGACGGCCTACGCCATCATTCTGATCTTTCTGCTGATCTCGCTCTTGTTCAACTTCACCTTCGGAGCGTTCATCCTCGCGGGTGATGCGAATCTGGAGTGGTCGTTCCTGTTCTGGCATCCATGGCTCTACATGCTGCTGGCTCCCGCCGTAGGCATGAGATTGTGGGCGGACGAACAGCGGAACGGCACGCTCGAACTGCTAGGGACTTTCCCGATTCCGCCCTGGACTGCGATCATCGGCAAATACATCGCTGCGGCGATCGTGTGGCTGATCGCACTGGTTCTCACCTTTCCGCTCATCATTACCGTGAACTATCTGGGAGAGCCCGACAACTGGCGCATCTTTTCCGGGTATCTCGGATCCTATCTGACCTGCTGCGTGTTTCTCGCCATCACGATGCTGGTCAGTGCCTGCACTCGCGACCAAGTGGTCTGCTTGATCGTTTCCGTGGCCATCTGCACCTTCATGGTCTTGTGCGGCTACGAG
>JBJOMZ010000176.1:0-3688 GCA_046052105.1 Verrucomicrobiota bacterium
CTGGGAATCCCAGTCGTGGTCCTGATCCACTTCTTGCAGCGCAAGGCGCAAATCATTCCCGTGTCCACGCTTTTTTTGTTAGAAAAAACCCAACGTGAAGCCAGCAGCGGAAGGCACTTCGACCGCTTGACGCAGTCCGTTCCTCTGTGGATGCAGATGCTGGCCGTCGCGCTCCTCACCTGGTTGTTGGTCGAGCCACGGTATCCTCTTGCCCGCAGCACGCAGCGCATAGCGATTGTGTTGGACTCCTCGGCTTCCATGACGGTGAGCAAGGAACGACTCATCGATCAAATATCGCGAGAATTACCCGATTTGCAGGGTTTTGCGACAAACGTCGAATACACGCTACTGGAATCAACACCCGGAAAACCGCGATTGTATGCCGGAAGCTCCGCGGAGGAGTTGCTGCAGGCCATGCAAGCATGGGAACCGACATCTGGCACCACGGATCCTACGCTCGCCCTGCGTCTGGGTCGATCTCTCGTGGCACGTGAAGGCATTCTCATCTACGCCAGTGATACACCCGTGGAGAAACTTCCCTTCGATGCCGTATCGCTGTGCGCAGGAAAATCCATCGACAACGTCGGATTCACCGGGCTTTCGTTTGAAAACAAAAATGGTGATTTGATCTGGCGCGCAACACTACAGAATTATTCGGAAAAAAACACGACGCGTATCTGGCAAATCGATGGCGAAAAAGGTTCGACCACCACGCCTAAAACCATCGAATTACCCGCCCGCAGTGTGGTAACGCTTCAGTCGAATTTCCCGCGCGATGCCCAGCGTTTGCAAATCAAATTGTCATCGGACGAATTTACCACAGATGACACGCTGCGAGTCGTTCGTCCGCAACCGAAACAACTCACGCTTACCCACCATCCTTCACTGGACAACCTTTCGAAAAAACTGCTGCGCTCCATTGACCAGCTCATGCCCGGCACAGAGGCGAATGCGGACATCGCGCTGGTGTCATACGATCCGCTGGATCCGTCGCCAGTGACGGGCAATGCCGTGCTTTTTGTCAATGATGCGACGCAGGGCGGCCAATACTTGGCGGGCGGCATCATTGCCGAAAAACACCCGCTGATGGATGGTCTCAATTGGCAGTCCCTGCTGGTGCGTGAAACCATCGCGCTGGAAATTCGTCCGAGTGACCAACCGCTGCTCCATCAGGACAAGCGGCCACTCATCCTGTTGCGTGACATACCCGGCGACGCCGAACGTCCGGCGAGACAACAACTGATGTTCAACTTTGACCCACGACTTTCCAACATCGATCACCAACCAGCCATGATCGTACTTATGCTGCGTTTCATCGAACAAATCCGTGAGCGCAAGGTAGCTCCGTCGCAGGAAAACCTTGAGACATCCCAACCCATTCGACTGGCGATTGCCGACAAAAAACCGGAGTTACCCGTGCAGTTGTTAGAACTCGATACCAAGGGCGAAGTCCTTCGCAGCTCAGTCGTGGACACCAATCTCCCTTTGACCACACCCGATGTTCCGGGGTATTTCCGCTACCAGCAGAACAACCAACTCTTGATGGAAATCGCCACTCATTTCGCCGATACACGCGAAGCCGATTTCCGTTCCTGTGGCGAGGCGAATCAACTCGGGGATGCCAAGGCGGTCGCAATTCAAGCGCACAGCAAGGGTGATCCATATTGGCACCTGTGGCTGCTGTTTCTCATAGCTCTGCTACTCATTTCATGGCATTTTACTCGCGAGCGGAATCGCACCACGGATTCCCTGCTCTCCCCGGCGTGAATATGACAGATTTCTTGTTTTGCCACGATGGTCTTCACCTATAGCATTCCCGACACCCAAACGCACCCGAAAAAACCATGGAATTCCAATGTCCCCACTGCCAACTGAGCATGACCGCCGAGGATGAACACGCCGGAAAAATCGTGTCCTGCCCCGGATGCAATGGCAAATTCCAAATTCCCGCACTGCCCGCCGCTCCAGTCAAATCCTCATCGACCAGCGCAGCCGGCGCGATTCAGACTCCTCAAGGTCAGCGCGGCGGATGGAATGAGGAAGACCATGCAAACGTCAATTTCTTCGCCAGTCTCGCTTATGGCGTGATCATCTGCGTGCTGTTCCTCGTGGCGATGATTCCCTTGTTGGGCCCCAATCCTCAGGAGCCGAAATTCGGTGATCTTTTCCTGCGTCGCGGCTGGGTGAATTACGCCGAGGTTTTTTTCTTCCTCTGGGGCATGGTCATTCTGGTGATGAAATGGAAAAAGACCAAACGGCAGCGCCGCGCCATGTTGCTGGACGTCGTCCCTAGTAAACTCGGTAGCGAAATCAATTCGCAAACCGTGGGCGGTTTCATCGATCACATCTACAAACTCCCCCAGCGCTTGCGCGACAGTCTGATGGTCAACCGCATCCGCAAGGGCATGGAATTGTTTGAAAAACGCAACAACAACGGTGAAGTGGCTACGTTTCTATCCGCCCAGTCGGACATCGATGCCAATCGGATCACCGGTTCCTACACGCTGCTCAAGGTCTTTTTGTGGGCCATCCCCATCCTCGGCTTCATTGGCACGGTGCAAGGTCTGTCCCAAGCGGTTAGTTCCTTGTCCGCGGGATCCACCGATCCCGAGGCCCTCAAGGCCTCGATCAACAGTCTCACCAGTGGCTTGGGCGTGGCATTCGATACCACTCTTCTGGGCTTGATCCTCTCGATGATCATGTCTTTCCCCATGGCCACGATGCAAAAAGAAGAAGAGGAAATGCTGACTGAGATTGACGCTTTTTGCTCGGAAAAACTCCTGCCTAAGCTCAACGAT
Organism: Verrucomicrobiota bacterium; assembly: GCA_046052105.1. Lineage (GTDB taxonomy): Bacteria > Verrucomicrobiota > Verrucomicrobiia > Verrucomicrobiales > Akkermansiaceae > UBA956. The sequence goes on from JBJOMZ010000176.1 coordinate 2,799, forward strand.
TCCACCAAGGCGACGGACGACCTGCTGCTTTCTCAGGCCGAAAACATCCCCGCATTTGCCGCCTCGCTATCACGTGCGCACGAGGTCTTCCTGGTGAAATTGCAAGACGCTTCCACCATTTTGCGCGATGCCGGTGAAACGTTGAAGAACCGCCTCGATGCCCACCAGACCAAGGTAGAAGGCACATTCCAGCATGCCGTTGACAAACTCACCTCGGAAACGCGCGATGCCTTTGTGCAGCCAACCGCTCAGCTCAACGAGTATTTTGCTTCGTTATCGAAGGGTGTCGAGTCCCTCAACGCCACTCTCAAGCAGCTGGGCGGTGAAACCATCACCATCAAGAAAAAAGGATTTTTCTCGCGCTGATCCCGTTCCTCGTCGCTCTTCATGTCACGTCGTCAGTCCAGTTCCACCGGAGTCTCGCTCTTTCCTTTCCTGAGCATTCTCGCGTGTTTGATCGGGATCCTAACCATGATGATCAAAATCATCAGCGACATCAAGGCGCAGGAAAACACCGGACGTGACGAACAGGAACTGGCTCGGGCGAAACAACATCAGCAGCTACAGGCGGACATCAAGAAGCAGGAAAAGGAACTGGAAAAAACCAAAGCGATTCTCAAGGAACGGAATGCCGCGCTGGTGGAACTGAGTGAAATGGAAAACAAGCGCATCGTGCTGCGCAAGAAGCTAGCCGATGCCAAGGCAGCGCCCTCGCAATCCGACGAGGCCCTGCAAAAAATGCTAGAGCAGCTCATCGACCAGATCGCAGCGCTGAAAAAAGAACGACCCACGCTGGAAAAACAATTGAGCGAACTTAAGGCCGAACTGGAGCGCCGCAAGATCAAGCCAGATAACAAACCGCAGCCCGTGCGCATCAACCCCGCTGGTTC
>JBJOMZ010000177.1:0-3565 GCA_046052105.1 Verrucomicrobiota bacterium
CGCTGTTTCAGATCCGTGATTAGGGCGGCGGATGCTTGATCGGTCTCCTTGCAGCGCTTGGGCAGGTGGGCGGGTAGGTTGAAGTGGTGGTCCCAGCCCGTGTGGTAGAGCTGGATGAAACGGACATCGCGCTCGGCGAGTCGGCGGGCCATCAGGCAATTGAAGGCAAAGGTGCCGGGCTTGCGGGCATCCTCACCGTAGAGCTTGTACGTGGATTCTGGCTCGTCAGAGAGATCCGCCAGACCCGGAACCGAACTTTGCATGCGGAAGGCCATTTCATATTGCTCGATGCGCGTGGCCACGGCGGGGTCGGCACTGCGGGCGAGTTCTTCTTGATTGAGCTTGTGGATCGCATCGAAAATTTTCCGCCGCTCGGTAATGGTCTTTTGTGTGGGATCATTGAGGTAAAGCACAGGTTCCGCGCCCGAGCGCAGCCGCACCCCTGCATGGCGACCAGAAAGAAATCCGCTGCTCCAAAGGCGATTGTTAAGTGGCTGGTTGTTGGGCAATTCGCCGATGGATACCAGCACCGCGAAATCCGGGAGATTGCGGTTCATGCTACCCAGTCCATAGCTCAGCCAAGATCCGAAGGACGGTCTGCCCGGGAGGTTGTGCCCCGTTTGCATAAAGGTCATCGCGGGGTCGTGATTCACGGGACTCGTGCTCGTGCTAAGGATGGTGCAGAAATCATCGGTGATTTTTGCCATGTGCGGCAAAAGCTCACTCATCCAAGCGCCGTTGTTACCGTGTTGGGCGAACTGGTATTTGCTGGCCACGACAGGTCGGATCGCTCCCTTCGCGTTGAAATCCGTCAGCCGTCCAGCCTGCTTGACCAAGGAAAACATGTCCTTGCCGTGATGCTGCGTGAGCAGCGGTTTGGGATCGAAAAGATCCACCTGCGAGGGGCCGCCCGCTTGAAAGAGGTAAATGATCCGCTTCGCTCGTGGTGATGGCGTGACGATGGAAGGGTGGGGGCTTTGCGCCGCTTCGATCCCCGATAAGGCTATACCACCCAAGCCCGCAGCGCCAAGTTGCAACATGCGGCGGCGGCTCATGGATTCAAGCATGGATTCCAGTTCGTTCATGGCATCATTTGCGGGTAAGTGTTTCGCTGAGGTTGAGAATCACATGGCAGACATCGGTTATCGCGGCTAAGCGGATGCGCTCGAGCGACGCGTCTATAGGCGACGCTCCGATACCTAACAGTTTATCGGCGGAAGCGGGATCAGCCTGATACTGCGACAGGCGCTCTAGGTATACCTCCTTCAACGCAATGAGCTCCTTCGCTTCTGCGGTGCGCACCAGCAGAATTTCCACGGCGAGGCCTATTTGTTTTTCCTGATCAACGGCTTCTTGTTGCAAGACCCGCTCGGCAAGTTTGCGCGCCGCCTCGATGAATGTCGGGTCGTTCAGTGTGACGAGCGCCTGTAAAGGTGTATTTGTATTGCTGCGCTCGACCGTGCAGATCTCGCGATTCGGAGCATCAAACACCGCCATGGCTGGATGGATGGCCGCGCGCCGCCAATAGGTGTAGAGGCTTTTCCGATAGAGATCTGCTCCGGACGATACTTGGTATGTTTCCGCATGGCTGGGCGGCGCGCTCAGGTCCTCCCACACGCCCACCGGTTGATAAGGCCTTACGCTGGGGCCGCCGACTTTGCGTGTGAGCAAGCCACTGGCCGCGAGGGCTTGATCCCGAATGGTCTCTGCTGGCAGGCGGAACGAAGGACCTCGCGCCAGCAAGCGGTTTTCGGCATCATCCAGTTCACTGCGGAAGCGTGAATCCTGTCGATAGGTGGAGGAAAGCACAATATTGCGGATCAGGTGGTGCATGTCCCATCCGCTCTTGCGGAAATCCTCTGCCAACCAATCGAGCAACTCCGGATGACTGGGCATCTCGCCTTGGAGTCCAAAGTTATCCGCCGTTTTTACCAGACCTATGCCAAAAAACTGCTGCCAGATCCGGTTCACAGTGACGCGGGCGAATAGCGGATTTTCCTGCGCGGTCAGCCATTTCGCCAAGCCTAGCCGATTTTGAGGATATCCCTCGAAGGGTGGCAGCATTCGCGGTGTGCGCGGCTCGACTTTTTCGCCGGGCTGATCGAAGAGTCCTTTTTGCAAGACGAACGTCGCGCGAGGTTTCTCTGCCATGATCATAGCGCGCGTTGCGGTAGCTGAGTCATCTCCTACTTTGACAAATGGAGCGGCTGCCATTTCTTTACGCCCCTTTTCCCCAGGAGCGCCGACTTCCGCGCTCGTGTTAAAAAATGCATAAAGCGAATAATATTCCTGAATGGAAAGCGGATCGTATTTGTGATCATGACAGCGGCAACAATCCATCGTTAGACCAAGGAACAATGTGCCTGCGGTGGCTGTCTTATCGTTTGTATACATGACGCGGTATTCCTCGTCGTTGATGCCACCCTCGATGCTGTAGCCATGGTTGCGGTTGAAACCTGTGGCGATGAGTTGTTGTTGCGTCGGATTTTCTAACAGATCGCCCGCAAGCTGCTCGGTAACGAAACGATCATAGGGCATGTTTTGTCGGAAAGCCTCGATCACCCAGTCGCGCCACGGCCACATGGTGCGTTGGTTGTCGAATTGGTAACCGTTGCTATCGGCGTAGCGGGCATTGTCCAGCCAGACCGCGGCCATGCGCTCGGCGTAATCGGCGCTCTGGAGCAGGCGATCCACCACTTTCGCATGCGCATCAGCGGAGCGGTCTTCGAGAAAGGCTTTCGTTTCTGCGATCGTGGGCGGCAGACCTGTGAGATCGAGCGTGACTCTTCGCAAGAAAGCCTTGCGTTCAGCTTCTGGCGCCGGTTGGATTTTTTTGTTTTCCAGTTGTGCGAGAACGAAGCGGTCGACGGGTGTGTGCGGCCAATTCTTGGCGGTGACCTGCGGCGGTTGTTGACTCTTGATCGGTTCAAAGCTCCAGTGGTTCGTATAAACCGCACCTTCCTTGACCCAGCGGACGAGGATCTCCTTTTGCTCCGCGGTGAGTGGTTTTTTCGCCTTGGGTGGAGGCATCATTTCCGTGCGATCCTCCGACAGAATGCGCAAGATGATCTCGCTCGCGTCAGGGTCACCTGGCACAAGGGCCGACCCGCTATCGCCGCCTTTTAGTGCACCATCGCGCTGGTCAAGTCGCAGACCACCCTCGCGCTTGTTAGCGTCTTGTCCGTGACAAGCGAAACAGCGGTCCGATAGGATGGGTCGCACATCCCGCCCATAGTCCAAGGGTTCATCGGCCTTGCAGAGAGGTATGGCGAATAGGCTTAAGATCGCGAGAAAATAGTTCATGAAATTCGAATCAGAATTTTTCATTGATTAGCATCAATGTTGTATTTTTTCAAGGTGACATCGTTTCACACGGGCAGTGACTTGTCACTCATTTGCACCGCCATTCGATGCGAATTTGCTGTGCTTTGCTGCCTGCGGCAGGGCGAGGAACGAGAATGAAGTCATCGCCCAACAGGGCTTCCGTATGCTTCGTGGCGTCATATGCTAAAGGTTTGATCCGCTTGGGCAAAAAAGCAACGAAGGGCCGACTGCCGCGCTGCGA
>JBJOMZ010000178.1:0-3559 GCA_046052105.1 Verrucomicrobiota bacterium
CGATACCATTCACAACATCGAGAGATTTAAGGGTTTGATCGATTGGACCATGGTCATTCTTAACCCGCTGGAGCCATGGCCTGCGGGGCTAGCGCTCAATGCCTACGCGCAACATGGCGTCAAAGTATTGACTCGTGTGGTGGACTACGGTGGCGTTTTCACCGACGAGTTTTCGGAAGATCATGAATTCAAACCCGGAGATCACCGCACCTATCGTCCGGCAGGCTGGGTCAAACACGGCATCGAAAAAATGGAACGTATGCGACCCATTGCTCGCAAATACGGCCTCAGTATGTTGCAGTTTGCCGCGATTTGGAATCTTTCCCAACCCGCGGTTGCCTCTGTTGTTCCTACGTTCTTACAGGAGACTGGTGAAGATAAACGGCCGATCGAGGACAAGATCCGCGCATTTGTCCCACTCCCGAATGTGCGCTTCACTCCAGAGGAGATCGAGGAAGTCCGCAGCATCGGCGATAATACCGGTTGTATGATGCTCAAGGGCGCCAGCAAACGACATGCGAAGAGTGAGCGGGCCGATGAGTGGCCTATGCGGGACGATTTATTGGAAATCGGCGCGCGCTACGGCATTGGTCAGGACTGGTGACAACCACGCGCGCGCCGATTGGGTCCATCAGGATTCCGTCGAGTAGGCGTTCTCACCGTGTTCCGCACGGTCGAGCCCTTCCCACTCCTGTTCCTCGGAGACCCGCACGCCTATGGTTTTTTTCACGATAAAGAACAATATCACGGTGGCCAGAGCCGACCAGACCACTGTCACGCCCAATCCAGTCAATTGGATCAACAATTGCTCGCCCACCGGCTTGACGATGCCCAAGCCTCCCATGAATTTCTGGCCAAAAAAGGCCAACAGAATGGTTCCTAGGATACCGCCCACACCGTGAACGGCGAAAACGTCCAGAGAGTCATCGATGTGCCACTTTTCCCGAATCAAATTTACTGCGCCGTAGCAGATCAGAGCCGCTAGCGAGCCGATTGCGATAGCACCCAGAGGTCCGACATCACCGGATGCGGGAGTGATTGTGGCAAGTCCTGCCACCAAGCCAGTCACCATGCCGACGACTCCGATCTTGCCATTGCGTATCCGCTCTAACAACATCCACACCAATGCGGCGGCGCAGGCGGATAGGTGTGTCACCAGCATCGTCATTGCGGCACTTCCACCGGCGCTTAGTTGGCTGCCCGCGTTAAATCCGAACCACCCGACCCACAGCATCGCTGCGCCGATGAAAACCATCGCCGGACTGTGTGGTGGGTGCGGATGCTGCGGGAATCCTTTGCGTTTGCCCAGCAATATCGCCAGAACCAGCGCGCTGACTCCGGCCGTGGCATGAACCACGATGCCTCCTGCCAGATCGCGGATTCCCAGCGTGAACAACCAGCCGCCACCCCATACCCATTTGGCGACTGGAGCGTAGACTAGAATCAACCAGAGCGACGAGAACAGCAAAACGGCAGAGAATTTCATGCGTTCCACGACCGCCCCTATGTACAGTGCCGGTGTGATGATGGCGAAAGTCATCTGGAACATCACAAACAACAGCTCGGGGATGGAAGTATTGGCCGCCACTGCATCCGTGCCGATCCCGTGCAACCATGCTGCGCTCAAATCGCCGATCCACTTGCCGTCACCCTTGAAGGCGAGGCTATAGACTCCAGCCACCCATAACAGCGAGGCTGCAAAACCAATGCCTGCGCACTGCCCGAGCGCCGAAAGGAAATTTTTTCCGCGCACGAGCCCCCCATAAAATAAAGCCAAGCCTGGCATTGTCATCAGCAAGACCAGAGCGGTCGACGTGAATATCCACGCACTGTTTCCTGAGTCGACTGTAGGTGCCGCTACTTCCTGTGCCTGCAGCATGGTGCTGCCCATACCCCAGATCGCCAAGGCGACCAGTGTTTTTTTTCTTGTATGATTTTGATTCATGCATCATCAAAATAAGCAAAAAACATACCAACTATGAATTTTATTCATGGAAAAATCGATATTCTGAAGCGACACGAAATCGACCTTCTATGAAAGGAATTGGGGACAGATGCTCAGCCCTTGATGATAGGAGACGTGTCACGCAGACCCGTGGGATCGGTCGCGGATTATCAAGTCGAGAGACGAGCAGTTTGGTGGTGATTTGCGTCGATTTCGCCAGGCCTTGGGCATTACTTCCAAGTCCAAGAAGTCAGTTGATACGGGTCAGGGTTACGCCACGCTTGCCACCACACCATGGCTTCCGCTGTTTCCACTTTTCCATTCAACCTAACGCTCAATTTGAGGCGGAAATTCATTCCGGCAACGACTTGCTGCTCCGCTTGTAGGATCGTTACTAGTTCCAACTTGGGCGCTTCTGCTGGCTTTTTCTCCTGCATCGCTTTATGCTGCGCCTTGACTGCAAATTCGGCTGCAGCCACAACCTCTTTGTTGTCGATCGGAGTTGCTGCGTATCCGCCGGGTCTGGGTTCTTGTGCCAGTCCTGTGGTCAGGTACGAACCTGCCACAAGTAAAATGGCAACTGCATAACTTCGGAGGCATGTTGTTTTCATATTCATGGAGCGGTGCTTGATGCGAGGATGCCATGCGGCTAGGCCCTTGAAATAGCAAAACCCAGTGGAGCAGGGAAGAATGGAAAAAACAATCTCCAGGCAAATAACGATAGCATTTCCGCTACGCAAAGTGAGTAGCTGCCCACGTCTTTCGCCACATGAGTGGTGGTGATGTTCGATGCGATCGCAAAAACCTTTCCGCCATCGGATCAGAACGCCATGACCAGCACGCGCAGGATGCCAGGCGTTTGACGCAGGCTTTCCAACAGGGATGCGGGTGGCTCGGTGTCAACTTCGATGACCGTGACAGCGCGCGAGCGATCAGCAGTGCGGGACAGGGCCATATTGGCGATGTTTACAGAGGCTGCGCCGAGCAATGTTCCGACGGTTCCTACCATGCCGGGGCGGTCGTCGTTTTCCACAAACAGGAATTGACCAGAAACGTTGGTCTCGACGTTATGACCCGCGATATGGACAATGCGCGGTTGAGTGCCGAGGAAGGTGCCTGCCACCACGATTTCGTCGCTGCCTTTGATCACATCTACTTCGATCAGTTCGGTGTAGGGCGTTTCGATCGCTACGGAGGATTTTTGCACGACTAGACCGAAAGCTTTCGCGACAGCGGGGGAGTTGATGAGGTTGACCTGTGCTTCGTTGCGAGCGGAGGAGAGGTATCCAGTCAATACGGCGCGGGTGATGAGTTCGGTATCCAGTTCGGCCACAGGTCCTGCAAAAGAAACGCGAATGGCGTCGGCTTGCCCCGGACCAATCTTGGCGGCCAATTTACCCAGAGCGCTGGCGAGGTCCATGTATTTTCCGACCTCGGCGATGGTTTTGGCATCGAGATTGGGCATGTTCACGGCGTTGCGGATCTCGCCAGTGACCAAGAAGTCGCGCACCTGATGCGCCACCTCGATGCCGACATTTTCCTGCGCTTCCGCGGTCGAGGCGCCGAGGTGCGGCGTGAAGACGGTTTTTTTCGCGGAGAATAGCGGGAAGTCGG
>JBJOMZ010000179.1:0-3401 GCA_046052105.1 Verrucomicrobiota bacterium
GGTTCGGATGATAGATCACTCCGTTACGGTTCAATTCCAGGAAACGCTGGATGTCACCGCTGGCCTGAGCTGCGGAAATACCAAAACAATCCAGAAGGTCGCCACGACGCACCCAACCCCGCCACCACAACAATACTTCGATCATGCGAAGACGCTCGCGTGCGGCCCAATTTTCTTCATTTGTCAGATTACCCATAAGCTTATTTTTGGTTACGGGGTAAAACATACATTTTATTTCTCAAATGTCATCTAGATAATACATAAACGTATTTTTATGATCAATCGTTTTTATATACATATTTGAGAAGAGTTTATCGGCACAAAACCCATGCTTTCCTGGCGCGCAAGCTTGTTTTCTCCCGAAGTGATCACTCTCTGCAGCTATTGCCAGATCGCACACGAACAAAAAAAGCCGACCTTCTTGCGAAGATCGGCTTTTGATTTGAGCGAGCGATGGCTTATTTCGAATCGGAAACAAAGCTGGCCTGAGTGGCGCCTTTGGCGATCTTCTTGCTCTTGATCCAGCTCATTTGCGAGCGCAGACGCTCCCCTACTTTTTCGATCGGATGGGCTGCTTCCGCTTTGCGGATGGCGTTGAAGTTCTTGTTGCCGTCGGCAAACTCTTTGGTCCACTCTTTGGCAAACTTGCCGTCCTCGATGGCCTTGAGTTGCTTGCGCATGCGCTCTTTGACCGACTTGTCGATGATCTTGGGACCCACGGTAACGTCGCCGTATTCGGCCGTTTCCGAGATCGAGAAACGCATGCCGGCGATACCTTGTTCGTTCATCAGGTCGACGATCAATTTCAATTCGTGCAAGCACTCAAAGTAAGCCATCTCAGGCTGGTAGCCCGCTTCCACCAGCACCTCGAAGCCGGCTTTCACCAAGGCCGAGGCACCGCCGCAAAGAACGCACTGCTCGCCGAACAGGTCGGTCACAGTCTCCTCGCGGAAGTTGGTTTCAAACACACCGGCACGGGTGCAACCCACGCCACGAGCCCATGCCAGAGCGGTCTCTTTGGCTTTGCCGGAAGCGTCGTTGTGCACGGCGATCAGACCGGGAACTCCCTTGCCGTTGACGAACTGCGAGCGCACTGTGTGACCAGGACCCTTGGGAGCCACCATGATCACGTCGATGTCTTTCGGCGGAGTGATGGTTTTGAAATGAATGGCAAAGCCATGCGAGAAAAGCAGTGTTTTGCCTTTGCTGAGATTTTTCTCGATGTCTTTCTTGTACACCGATGGCACCACCGTATCAGGCGTGGCAACGAAGATTACGTCAGCCGCTTTGACAGCATCTGCGGTTTCCATCACCTCGAAGCCGAGCTTCTTGGCAACCGCCCAGGATTTGGATTTCTTGTAGAGACCAATGATGACTTTCAAGCCACTGTCTTTGAGGTTAAGGGCGTGTGCGTGACCTTGTGAACCAAAGCCAATTACGGCAAGGGTCTTCTTTTTCAAGGGAGCAAGCGAGGCATCTTTGTTGGTATAAATTTTAGCAGCCATAATGTGTAAGTCGGGTGTCGGATCATGCCGTCCACTCATGACAGGAGAAACGGCGGGCGCGCAAACTGCCAAGAAATGCAGCTTCCGTCAAGAAAATGCTCACACAGTTTTGGAGGAACGAATTCGCAGAGAAAAAAGGCGACCAAGCTTAGTCGCAGGTCCCGCTCTTGACGATCGCTTGCAGCGCACCCACTTTGGCAAAATCTTTCACTCCTGGCGAAATCTCCGCACCGGACGCGATATCGATCGCCGCAGGACGCACCGTAGCAATGGCATCAGCCGCGTTGGCGGGAGTGATGCCACCCGCTAGCAGAATGGGCATCGAAGGCAAACACTTCTTCGCCTCGTTCGCCAGCGACCAATCGAACGTGGCCCCTGTGCCGCCGTAGACACCGGGAGCAGCCGTATCAAGGAGCAAGGCATTCGCTTGTTCGTAATCGCGCAAGGACGACAAATCTCCCGCATCGCGGATGCCCAGCGCCTTGATGCAGGGAATGCCCCGATCCAAGAGGATCGTCATTTCGGCAGGAGTCTCGTCCCCATGCAACTGAGCGATATCAATCCAGCCTTTGCTGTGCAGCTCCGTGATGAAATCCAGATCCGCATTGACAAACACTCCGACACGAACGATGGATCCTTTTAACTCCATGAGCCAAGGGGCGGCATCATCGGGATCGATAAAACGTTTCGAAAGCGGCCAGAAATTCACACCCAAGGCGGCGACTCCCGCATCGACTAAGCCTTTAGCATCAGAAGCCGTGGTCACACCGCAAATTTTCAAAGAACAGCGATGGGTCGATAAAAACGATTCAATCAAGTGGTCGCATTGGGAACTCATGTCGTGCCCCACGCTTGCACGACCTAGGCCGAATGCAAGCGGGAAAGAACCGACCGCAGCGAAATTCCACGAAATTCCACGTTGCAGGAAATCACATCAGGGATAGGTTACTTCTTTTTCATGCCATCGCAGCTGTTTCCACCTCCGCTTCCCCCTGCCACCCGAGCCGATGCGCTGCATCAACTGCAAGCCTTCGCCCGCCGCGCCCATCGCTACGGCCGGGAGAGAAATTTTGTGGTCGCCGATCACGTCAACGTGTCGCGCCTCTCCGCCGCGATCCAGCATCGGCTCATCAGCCAAAACGAAGTCGTGGAAGCGGTCTTGCAGCATCACCCGCTGGGCTCGGTGGAAAAATTTGTGCAGGAAGTGCTGTGGCGCAGCTACTGGAAAGGTTGGCTGGAAATGCGACCTTCCGTATGGCACAGCTACCTTGATGAAGCCGCGCGTGGCACGGATGCAGAAATCGAGAGAGCCGAGCAAATCGCCACGGGCCATAGCGGTTGCGCGGTGATGGATGACTTTGCCCGGGAATTGATCGAAACCGGCTATCTCCACAACCACGCGCGGATGTGGTGGGCCTCATTCTGGATCCATCAACAAAAACTACCTTGGGCATTAGGAGCCAAGCATTTCATGAATCACTTGCTCGATGCCGATGCCGCCAGCAACACTCTCAGTTGGCGCTGGGTGGCTGGACTTCACACCCCCGGGAAAACCTACCTCGTCCGCCGCGATAACATCGAGCACTACCACCATGCTCCGGGAGTCGCTGGCATGGAAATGCTAGAACACACCAAGGCTGCCGAGATCAGGGAGTCTGCCTTAGCCCCTCTCCTGCCCTACCACGCTGTGCCGTCGAACTGCCCACCCCATGACAAGCGAACGGCCCTGCTCTTGCATGCGGAGGACTTGTCGGTGGAAACCACGGAATTATCGCATCTCAGGCCCGAGATCGTGGCCTTTTATCGCCACGACGAGGAATCATCGTCATCCCCGCGGCACGAGTGGCACAACATCGCCTTCGCCGACGCCAGCCGCCGTGCGGAAGCCCATTTCGG
>JBJOMZ010000180.1:0-3386 GCA_046052105.1 Verrucomicrobiota bacterium
GCCGTGCGCTGCCACTTCCTGATAAACTTGCGCGCTCTCCGGCAACGCATACAACCGCACCAGCATGTCAACCATGGCCTCATGCTACTGCTTTTGACGCTCGCTGCCAATAGGAAATGACGTTGCTGCTTGGTGCGGAATGACCTTGCATCCGCAAAGATCCCTTTTACCCTCTGAGCGACGTTATGGAATACGCGACACGGCAACGATGGATGGAACTGGTGGAATTTCTGGGCGCGGACCGCAATCTCGCGCGACGATGGTTCGATCGGTTGGAACAATGCTACCGCGAGCCCCATCGTCGCTATCACACCTTCCAACATTTGGAAGAGTGTCTGGAGGAATTGGACGAGATCGAGGGTGATGAAGAACGCCTCGCGCTGATGGAAGTCGCGCTATGGTTTCACGATGCCGTTTGTCAACCTGGTGCTGCGAGCAATGTCGCGTTGAGCGCCAGTCTTGCGAAAGAATTTTTGTTAGAATGCCAAGCTACCGAATCGGTGATCGAATTTGTGAACGATATGATCATGGCCACCAAAGACCATCGCGCCAAGGATGATCCGGATGCCGCGATCGTGATTGCTTTGGATCTGAACATTTTCGCCCGCAGTCCGCAGCGCTACATGGCTTATGAAACCCAAGTGCGAGAAGAATGCTCCGCCATGAACGAAGAAGCTTATCGCACCCAGCGCATCGCATGGCTGCAAGGATTCATCGACCGTCCCGTGATTTATGAGAGCGAAACCATGCGCGAAATTTACGAAGACCAAGCCCGCTTCAATCTGGAGCAGAGAATCGAGCAATTGCAACGCGTCTGAAATCCGCGCAACCCGACGTCTTTTACACCTGCGCCCAGCGCAATTTCGCTGGAATGGATCGCGGGTTCGCCCTGCGCTCCTCGGCACTGGCAGTGATCACCTCCTCGTTCACGGTTTGAAAGAGCCCGTCGCGTTTTCCTTGTTGGAAGGCTTTTTTCACGCGCCTGTCCTCACCACTGTGAAAGGTCAGGATCGCTAGACGACCGCCCGATTTGAGGAAAAAAGGAGCGGTGCGCAAAAATGCATCAAGCCCGCCAAACTCATCATTGACTGCGATGCGCAGCGCCTGAAACACCCGCCTCACGGTATCTCCGGAATCATCACGGACGACGGTATGGATCGCATCGACGAGATCCATCGTGGTCGATAACGAACGACCCGCGAGGTGGGCGGCGATTTCATCAGCGCGTGATTCATCAGCATTTTCTCGCAACACTTCCGCCAGCTCATCCACGGAACAACGGTGCAGGAAGTCGGCAGCGCTGATCCCACGTTGAGGATTCATGCGCATGTCCAGTGGCCCATTTGCCTTGAAGGTGAAGCCGCGGTCCGGATCATCGATCTGCATCGAGGAGCAACCGAGGTCGGCGAAGATAAAATCCACCGCAGCAATCCCCTTCTGCCCCAGAACCTTGCCGATTCCTGCGTAATTCGACAATACCGCCTCAAACACATCCGGCCCAAACCCTTCTGCGCGCAGACGCGCGATGGTTTTCGGTTGTTCGATGGGGTCAAGGTCCAGTCCGATCAACTTGCCGCCAGGTCTGATGCGATGAAGAATTTCACGCGCATGTCCGCCGAATCCGAGCGTGCCGTCCACACCCATCATGCCGGGCGAGAGTTGCAGGGCTTCCATGCATTCTCCCATCAATACGGGGATGTGAGTGCCGGCCGGAGTCTTTCCGGATGCTGCAACTTTTTCGATGATTCCAGGAAAACGATGGGGATCCAGTTCCTTGTATTTCTCCGAAAAATTGCGTGGATTTTTTCCCGAGTAACGCTTGCGCCGCACATGCGTGGGAGCCTCGCCATCGGCCGCGGATGGATCAGAGTTCATGATACTTGCGATTGTTGCCGCGCGACTTTTCCACCGGATAGCGCTGTTCGTTGTGAGCGATTTTCGCCGCCATCACATCGCCGAGTTTCATACCTAACAAATCCGCCATCTCAAACAACAGGATGCCCACATCGGCGATCTCGGAAGCAATCTCCTCGCGATGCTCGCGGACTCTGGCATCAAGCTGATCCGGTTGCTGCCAGACGAAGTGCTGCATCAATTCCCCCGCTTCCGCCGCGATGGCCACAGCCATGTCCTTGGGATTGTGGTATTGCTGCCACTCCCGCGCGGCGACAAAAGAACGGATGCGTTCGGTTAGCTCTTCGATGGAATCGTTCATGCCATAACCTTGGGTTGCATCCTTGCCACAAGCAAGAGCGAAGTGACACCAAACTACGAGACTCAAGTCTAATGCGAATAAGCATTCGATCAACCTCGATCATTTCTTGTGCAACTCAAGAAGCTGATGCGGTGAATCGATGAGGTGCGTGGGATCATGGGCATCGAGTGATTCGCGTGAATTGAATCCCCAGGTCACGGCTGCCACGGCGATTCCGGCTTTTTGCGATGCTTTCACATCGCGAATCTCGTCGCCGACGTAGAGCATTTCATGGGCCTGCAGAGAAAACGTCTTGCGGATGGCTTTCAAATGCTTGGCCTTACCCGTCAGTTTTGACGTGGAGGAAACGAAGGTGAAATGATCGCGCAGACCATGCGTATCGAGAAAAAGATTCACGTTCTCCGCGGCATTGGAGGTGAGGATGCCGAAGGTTTCGGTGCGACCACGCAATTCCGGCAGCACCTCGGCGATGCCGGGAATGATGGGAATCTCCGCGATGCGCTCACGCAACAGTGCCGTGCCACGCGAGAGCAAGGAAGGCACGCGAAATTTCGAAATCTCCAGATGTTTTAGCAACTCGCTGAGCGAAAAATTCCGCAGATTTTCTAGCTCATGTGAGGCGACAGTGCGCAAGCCGTAATCCCCGGCCAGTTGGTTGTAAATGCTACGCGTTTGTTCGAGTGTATCGGCAAGAGTGCCATCGAAGTCGAAAATGATGGTTCGGTAGTTCATGGAGTATTAGCGGGTGAAGGCGCCGTCAAAAGCCTGATTCAACCGATCATGGGTAAGGATCTCATCCACAGGGCCGAATCCCAATCCCCGACAATCGAGCAACAGTGCCTCGTTGAACAAAGCAGACGCCGTAGTGAGGTCGTGGTGCGAAGCGATGATAAGCCGGCCCTCTTTGGCAAGAGTTTCGAGCAAGGCACTGAGCCGGAGCGAAGCATTGCGATCTAGACCAGTGAAGGGTTCATCGAGCAGCAGCACATGGGCCTCTTGGGCTACGGCTCGTGCAAGAAAAGCGCGCTGCTGTTGACCACCTGAAAGTTCGCGGATTTGGCGATTTTGCAAATTCGTAAGATCCAACGCCAGCAAGGCTTGATCGACGGCTGCCTCATCCTCGGGCCGATACTTGCGCCACCATCCGGTCTGCGGGTAGCGACCCATTTCC
>JBJOMZ010000181.1:0-3368 GCA_046052105.1 Verrucomicrobiota bacterium
TATTAGGCACTCGCGATGATGGATCGCCGTTGACACGCACACCCGTCACACCAGCCAGAACCGCTTGTTCAAAGGCATCTCGCATCCGTGAGACGCGCGCCATCGTTCCATCCGTCAAACGACTTTTGGCGAGAACCGCCGCGGCACCCATGCCCACAATCAAGGGCAATGCCTCCGTGCCGCTGCGCAATCCACGCTCCTGACCACCTCCATGGAACAGCGGCGTAAACCGCGTGCCGCGTCGTATGTAGAGAGCGCCCACGCCTTTGGGGCCATGGAATTTATGCGCAGAGAGAGCCATCGCAGCCACCGCGCCCTCATTTACCGACAAGGGAATTTTTCCCAACGCCTGCACGGCATCACAAAAAAAAGGAACGCCAAACTGCTGCGCGAGTGTGGATGCTTGTTGCCAATCCATGATCACTCCCGTTTCATTGTTCACCGCCATCGCGGAGGCAAAGGCCGCACCAGACAACTGTTGCTGCCAAGCGGTCAAGTCCAGCGCTCCGGCCTCACTGACTCCGCAAGTCCGCATGGGCCGCGACAGCGCCTCACCACTGCGTAAGACAGCGCTATGCTCTACTGCCGTGGTGAGAAAATGCCCTTCCGTGCCGAGTCCATCCCAACTGCGCAGCAGGGTGTTGATCGACTCAGTGCCACCGCTGGTGAAGACGATCTCGTCCTCCTGCGCCCCGATCAAGTCCGCCACCCGGCCACGAGCTTGTTCGAGTGCCGCACGTGCTTTTTTGCCACCCGTGTGAATGCTGGAGGGGTTGTGAAATCCATCACGCCACCATGGCATCATAGCCTCCCACACATCCTCCGCCAGAGGGCTCGTCGCATTTGCATCGAGATACATCGCGATGAGTCTACCCACATTTTACCCACGCTTCAATCCTGAGTCGAAAAAATCCACTCCAGGATCATTTCGCACGAAAAATCAGGCGGGTGACATCACTGTGGGATTTCGTTCAAGGTGTAAAACGCCTGAGGATGCCAGAGCTGTGCTCCGCTCGCGGCATGGATGTTGCTCAGTTGCAGATGGTGCACATGGCCTTTGACACGACCGTCGACTTGCAAACGAACCTTTTTCCCATCGGCCGATACCTTGGCCGACTTGATCACGGGCGTGACTTTGTCCACCTCGGGACTGCCGTAGCTCGATTGCAAAATGTATGTCCATGCCGCCATCGAGTAGTTTTTCACATCCGCTGCCGCCGCTTGGTCGACGGGTTCGGTGAAGGTGATTTCGAAGCCATCGGGTGTTGCATACATGGTCAGCATGTCAAAAGGTGTCTTACCCGACCAGCGCACCCGCTCGAAAGTGAAGCGCTTGCTGCCCCGCGATGCCCAACCGCGATTCGAACCGCCGGTGAAAATCATTCCACTAGGATCAAGCCGCAGGGGAATCAGTCCGGCTTCGAATCCCTCAAGAAAATGAAACACCGCGCCTTGATAGATGCCGTTGACTTGTTCCAGACAGACGCGTTGGATTTGGGAATGGCATTGTTCGGCGACAAACAACTGGTCTTTCCACGGCCCAAATTTCCCATCAGTGGTATCACAAACGATGCCTGTGGGCGATTGTCCTACTTTGCCGTGAGGTAGCACGACAGCGGGCGGAATGTAGGTGGAAAACTTCGCTCTCTCGGTTTCCACACGGGATCCTGAAACAGGTTCTGGAGGAGCAGGAAGATTGGCCAACTTGTGATAGGCATTGCCTGTAGGATTCCCCTGAAACGAGCCGGGCTTGAGCCACTTGACCGATGACGATCCGTTCCACAATCCTTGGTTATCACAATAGAAAACATCCCCTTTGGCATTGAAGCCCATGCCCCCGGGAGAGCGGATGCCCGAGCAGGTGGGAATCATTTTCCCATCCGGAGTGACGCGCACGCACCAACCGCGCCAGTTCGACTTGGCCGAACCAGAACCGGTGAGACAGAGAGTGACCCAGATGTTCCCTTCCTTATCGGGCTCGGTGCCGAAGGCGTATTCATGATAGTCGCCATTGATACCCCATTCCGAACAAACCGTCTCAAAAGCGTCCGCAAGACCATCGCCATCGGTATCCTTGATGCGACTGACTTCGGGCCGCTGCGTCATCCACAACCATCCGTCCTTCCAGAACATGCCGAATGGCTCGTGCTGACCTTGGGCGAATTTTTTCCAGGTCACTTTCGTTAGATCCGAGCCGTAAGCTCCATCGCAAATCCAGATGTCGCCACGTCGTGTTGACACGGCCACTTTCTGCCCAGGCAGCAGGGCCACCGAACCGATTTCCATCACTTCGCCGGGCGGCAAAGGGATTTCCTCGCGCAGGTAGTAATCGGATTGCTGGGGAGCGGCATGAAGGGCTCCGAGAGACAGTAGAGATGCGAACAGAAATTTCATGGATCAAAAAAGAAGAATTACCAAGTGTAGCGGATTTGGGCTTGCTGAGAGTTCAGGTCCAATACCACGGAATTGTTGGCGTAACGGAATTGCCCACCAGTGACGGTAACAGTGAGCCCTTCAATGGAAAAACGATCGACTTGCTTCGTCTGGGCCGCTCCCTGGTAGACCAACAGGCTGATTGTTTGAGTGGGCTTACCCTCGACGCGCAAGGTGCGCAACATGGCAGGCCCGGGGTGAGTCACCGATTCGTAACCATCCAGCACTCGGGCTGTCGCGGCCTCGATCAGAAATGTCGGATTCCCTTCCGGGCTGAGCTGATAGCCACGGAATCGAAGTGGAATCTTCGATGAGGCGGGCCAGTCCGAGGCCGATTCGTTCGCAAAAGCGTAAGCACCCACTTTGCTGAGAGTATAAACCTTTTTGCTTGCAGGAGGCTCGTAACCAATTCCCCGATCGGTCCAGTGATGACCAGCATCGATGAAATCCCCGGTCCACAATAACTCGGCGCTGAGATGATCGGCGCTGTAGGCGATATTGATCCCGCCGGGAAATCCGATGCCGATGCCTCGCGCTGTGGTTCCTTGGATGAAATTGCGATAGACGACAGGCCTGTCCGCAGTGGGTTTCAGCATGATTTCCGGCCACGTCTTCGCGGCATTGGTTCCTTTTTCCTTGCTCAACCAGAGAACTGATCGCTGCTTGGCAAACTTCACCCCCACGCTCAAACCCTCATTCGAGGTGGATTCGAAATATTCCACACGAATTTTGTGTGTTCCCGCTTTTAAATCGAGCGCTTTTTTCACAGTCCGCCCCACAGGGCCCATCGTCTTGATTTCCGCCACCACTTTGCCATCCACCCAGAGTCGCGAACCGTCATCGGAATCAAGATAAAACTCGTGCTTGCCTCCTGGAGCCTCCAGGTCGCCTTCCCATGTCATCGCGAAGTTGTCGGTTTTGGCGTAGGAACTGTA
>JBJOMZ010000182.1:0-3320 GCA_046052105.1 Verrucomicrobiota bacterium
AAAATCTGGCGAATCGTCGGGGCAGGCGACGGGTTCAGTTTGATAGATGCTGGACTGCCGCCATGTGCCCGGCATAGCGATGGTCTGCAGGGCAGAGAAGGCCCGTTGCAGGTGAGCGAGGCGATCGCCGAGATTCGAGCCCAGAGCAATGACGGCGAGGTGGGGCATACGGTGACTGGGAGGATTGGCGCAATGCGGTAGCAAGGAACGAAGGGCTGAGGCAGCGGACTGAAGTCCGCGCTCCATCAAGCCGAGACAGCGATTTGGCGGTCCACGTCCTCGCGCAGGTTCTCGATGATGTATTCTTGGCGATCCGGCGTGTTTTTCCCCATATAAAAAGTCAACAGTTCTTTGACGCCCTTACCTTCGATGTAGTTCACCGGATCGAGGCGCATGTTGGCGTCGATCATGTATTTGAATTCATCAGGGGAAATTTCGCCCAAGCCCTTGAAGCGGGTGATTTCGGGGTTCTTGCCTAGTTTGGCAATGGCCTTGACGCGTTCTTCCTCACTGTAGCAATAGATCGTTTCCTTTTTGTTGCGGACGCGGAAGAGCGGGGTCTGCAGGATGTAGACGTGACCATCGCGGATGAGCTCGGGGAAAAATTGCAGGAAAAAGGTCAGTAGCAGCAAGCGGATGTGCATGCCATCGACGTCGGCATCGGTGGCGATGACGACGCGGTTGTAGCGCAGTTCTTCGATCCCTTCCTCGATATTCAAGGCCGCCTGTAGCAGGGCAAATTCCTCGTTTTCATAGACGATCTTGCGGGCAAGACCGAAGGTATTCAGGGGCTTGCCGCGCAGCGAAAAGACCGCCTGCGTCTCGACATCGCGCGACTTGGTGATTGATCCGGAGGCGGAGTCACCCTCGGTGATGAAGATGGTCGATTCCTCGCGGCGTTTGTTTTTGCTGTCGAAGTGGATGCGGCAATCGCGGAGTTTTTTGTTGTGGACCTTAGCCTGGCGCGACCGTTCGCGGGCAAGTTTCTGAATGCCCTTCATGTCCTTGCGCTCTCTCTCGGCGAGCAAAATGCGCTTTTGGATGGCCTCAGCCGCCTGCGGGTTTTTGTGGAGGTAGTTGTCGAGATGTTCCTTGAGGAAATTGCCGATGAACGTGCGCAGTGACTCGCCACCGTTTGGCTTGGTGGTGGCGGAGCCGAGTTTGGTTTTTGTTTGGGATTCGAATACCGGCTCCTCGATACGCACGCAGATGGCAGCCTCGATGCCGGCTCGGATGTCCGATGGTTCCCATTGTTTTTTGAAAAATCCGCGCACCACATTGACGATGGCTTCACGGAATGCCTGCAAGTGCGTGCCGCCCTGCGAGGTGTTCTGACCGTTCACAAACGAGTAGTATTCTTCGGTAGTTTCCTCGCTGTGGGTAAATGCGATTTCGATGTCCTTGCCGACGAGGTGAATCGGTTGATAGAGAGGAGCTTTTTCCATTTCCTCACGCAGCAGGTCCAGCAAACCA
This sequence comes from Verrucomicrobiota bacterium, assembly GCA_046052105.1. Lineage (GTDB taxonomy): Bacteria > Verrucomicrobiota > Verrucomicrobiia > Verrucomicrobiales > Akkermansiaceae > UBA956. Next base: position 1,474 of record JBJOMZ010000182.1, read on the forward strand.
TCTTTGGAGCGGAATTTTTTACCATTGAAGACAATGGTCAGGTTCGGATTGAGATAGGAGTAGTAACGGCACATTTTTTCCACGATGGCCTCGCGGAATTTCGTTTTTGCCGGGAAAATCGTGCGGTCGATATCGAAGCAGAGACGCGTCCCGTTGGGGGAATCGTCTGCACGCGGGTTTTTCATGTCCTGCGTCACTTTGCCCTGGGAAAACTCGATGGCCTTGGTCTGCCCCTCCCGCCAGGCTTGGATTTCGAAAAAAGTGGAGAGTGCGTTCACGGCTTTGATGCCGACGCCGTTGAGACCAACGGATTTTTTGAAGGCCTCGCTGTCATACTTCGCGCCGGTGTTGATCTGTGCGGCGCAGTCGTAGAGTTTGCCCAAGGGAATCCCACGACCGAAGTCCCGCACTTCCACGCGACCATCGTCGTCGATGTCGACACGGATTTCTTTGCCGAAGCCCATGATGTGCTCGTCGATCGAGTTGTCGATGGCTTCTTTGAGCAGAATGTAAATGCCGTCATCCGGCGAGGTGCCGTCGGCAAGTTTGCCGATATACATGCCGGGGCGCATGCGGATGTGCTCGCGCCAATCGAGGCTCTTGATGTCGTCTTCAGTGTAGGAGGCCATGGTTAGGAAAAGTTAAGCAATGGATAAGGCAGGGATCCTGCGAGCGCAAGCACGGAATGCGCTCTGGATGTCGAGCGGTGGCTGCCAGCCTCATTTCATCGTGGTCATCCAGTCGCTCCAGCGCTTTTTGAATGAGGGCGAGCTTTCGCCCAGCTTTGTTGCCGCATTCTGTGCGGCCTCTTTTTCGCCGCTCAACCATTGAAAACAGATGGCGTTTTCGTGGCGTCGATTGATGTCACCCTCCAGTTGACCTCGCTTTAGCGTTTCCCGATAGATGGCGATGATGTCCGTGGCTCGCAGTTGTGACCAAGGTAGGGATGCCTCGGATTCGCCATTGTGAAGAGTCACCATGCCCTCGCTGGCTCCGATGATCCGATTGAAATTGCGTCCGTCCTTGGATTGCATACTGGCGTTCAAAGGAGCTTTGTTCGCCTCGGTTTCCAAATCTGAAAGGAAAATGGCAGCTCCTTCGCAGAGACTCAGAAATGCTGCGCGTTTGACATCCTCTACAGGATTGGCCGGAGTGGATCTTTTCGTGAGCTCGACCGCCTCTAGGTAACGGTAGCTACCGCACAGCTTGAGGATTTCCGTGAGATTTTGCGCCAGTGTGGAGGACTTCGGCAGATGGCTCGGACCCTGCTGCTCTTCCAATCGTTTGGCTTGTCGCTCGAGTTGCACCTGCCATGTGCGAATGTTGAATTTGGCTCGTCCCTTGGTCTGAAGATTCGCAATGACCAGATCGAGGTTTTTAGCTTTTTCGCGACATTCGCCGGCGGTGGCTGGCATCGGGTCAGGTTGCTCTTTTTTGAGAGTTTCCGCATCCGCGATGTAGGCTTTGGCTTTTGACTGGTATAACCCCACGAGGGAGTTTTCATCTTTGATCGTACCTTTGAGCACTTCTTGAAACAGCGGCAATGACTGGCTGATTCGGCCCTGCTCCCAATTTTTGCAGGCGCTAGCCATGCAGGTCATCAAATGAACCAGATCGGTTTCGGGCTTGTCCGAGGTAGGAGTCGTGAGCACGGGGGGGAGGTCTTGGATTTTTGCCAGCCATGGTGTCAAGCGGCGGCGCATGGGCTCCGGTGCCGTGTGTAGCTCGAGATGAGTGGCAAGAGCCTTGGCGTCAGCACGTGCGACTTGTGCGTTACCATTCAACCATGACGATAGCATGGCCTCGAATCCGCACCACGAACGAGTGGGTTCCTGCGCTTTCGGGTG
>JBJOMZ010000183.1:0-3270 GCA_046052105.1 Verrucomicrobiota bacterium
ATTGATCACATCCGGTGCGCTCCGCCCCGCTGCCGCCAGTGCCTTGAGGTCTCCGCCTTGGGCACCCAAGCCAGGGATCAGCAGAGGCGCGTCGGGAATGCGCGACAATACATCAGCCGCATTGGTCAGGCCCACAACATAACCCACATCGGTCAAGCACGCCTCTGCCACCGAGCGCTGCCCCAGTGCCGTGACCAATTCGAAAACCGAACGACCGTCGGCTAGGACCTGTCGCTGGAAATCAGCCGACCCTGGATTGGATGTCACCGCCAACAAATAGATTCCTTTGCCTGACCAATTGAGAAATGGTTCGATCGAATCATAGCCCAAAAACGGATTGAGAGTCACCGCATCCACATTCCAGTGGGAAAAATAACTTTGTGCATAATACTTCTGCGTTTCGCCAATGTCGCTGCGTTTTGCATCGAGTATGATCGGCACCTCACGGGGCATCCATGCCAGCATGCGGTCGAGAATTTCTATGCCGCGCAATCCCATCGCCTCAAAGTAGGCCATGTTCGGTTTGAAGGCGGCGGCATGAATCCATGTCTGATCGACCACCTGCTTGAGGAATTCCTCAATGCCCGCGACATCATTTTCCTGCGGACGAGGATCCAGTCCCACGCAGAGACAGGAACCGGTTGCCGAAATTCTTTGCTGCAATCGTTGTGAATAACGCATGCCCCACCTCAAGACATCTGCGCGGATTGGTCAAGAATTACCCTGTGCATGAACGGAAATCGATGCGAATTTCCTCAACATCCCAGAGCCGTCTGCCACGCGCCTTCGTCAAAACCCACGAGCGCAATCCCTTTCGTCTCATCGATCAGAAAAGGACGCTTGCACAAATTCCCTTGTTGCTGAATCAAGGAGAAAAGCGAACTCTCGTCCATGGTATCAAGCTGGTCCTTCAAGCCCATGGCGCGAAATTCCGCACCGGCCGTGTTGAACAATTTCTTTCTCTCGCCACCGCATCGCCGCAAGGCAAAAGCGAGTTCCGCGGGCGATGGCGGAGTCTCGCGAATTTCCTTTTGCACGAACTCCACGCCTCTGCATCGAAGGAATTGGAGTGCATCGCGACAGGTCGAACAAGGACGATAACCGTAGAAGATCATGAAAATCTCGTGAGAACCATCAATCCTGCGGCAGCGGCTTGCCTTTGGTCTCCGGAAGGAAAGGAAGAACAACGACACCAAGAAGGAAACACGCCGCCATCAAGCAAGGCCCCAGTCGGAAGATCTCCAATTTGGAGGAGAAATCGACAGCGGCTTTAGCCTGAATTGCCTGCCATTTTCCAAGCGTGAACGGCGCAGTGGCGGCGACAAGTCGTCCCACGTTGTAGCAAAACGAAACTCCCGTGGAACGGAGGCTGGTGGGAAACAACTCGGGCAAATAAATCGAAAAACCAGCGAAAACCGACAAATGGAAAAAACCCAACAGTGGCGCCATCCAGATGACGTCGGAAGTCGTTTTCAATGATTGGAAAACAAAAACCGTGAACACCAGAGACAATAAGAAAAAGGACATGAATGCTTTTTTACGGCCGATACGCTGTGTCACCGAAGTGAACACCAACATGCCGATAAATGCGCCAACGTTGAACAAGGTCAGATTGATGGATGGCCATAGCTTTTTCGCCTTCTCGGCCTTGACGACCACCTGCTCTGCAGCAGATCCGCTCACGTAGCGAGCATCCGCCTTGATGGCTTTGAGGTCACCTTTGGTTTTTTCAAATGTTTCGGCAATCCACTCGGTTCCGGGATTTTTTGCGACATTTTCCACCAATACGTGGCGGGTGCTCACGTCCGATACGAGTTCATTGGAAAACACACCAATCCCCCACAGGCCGACCACCCCAGCGCAGGACAGCAACATGCCGAGAAGAGCATGCTTACGCCATACCGGGTTGTTGAAAAGATCCATGTAGGATCCTGCCTTACGGCCCTCGCTGTTTGCTTTATCCCGCGCCGCGACCCAAGCCTCGGGCTCTTTCAACCTCATTTGAATGAATGCGGTCAGAAATGCGGGCAATGCGCCGATCAGGAACAACCATTTCCAGTATTCTCCTGTAACAAAAAGAGCAATGCTGATACCGATCAACCCCGCCATCACATTCCCCACAGCGGAAAATGACTGGAGAACACCCAAGGCCTTGGGACGAACTTCACCCGGCATCGTGTCCGCAACCAAGGCAACAGCAAGACCGAAGACGCCACCGACACCCAAACCGGTCAAAACCCGATAGAAGGAAAAGTCGATGAATCCAGTGGACAAGGCTGACAAACCCGTCGCCAGAGAATACAGCAGAACGGTGCATGCAAGCATTTTGGCACGGCCATAACGATCTCCCAGAGATCCGAAAATCATGCCGCCTATGGCCCAACCGATCAAAAACAAGGATGTCGCATAACCACCAAATTCCTTCGAATCCGCGGTTCCTACGAGTTTCTCCATTGCCGGGTTTCTCGCCAAATTGAACAATTGCTGGTCCAAGCAGTCAAATAACCAAGCTGATGTGGCCACAATGAATACAAACTTTTGATAGCTGTTCAGCGCGCCCCACCATCCGCTCTTCTTGTCAGAATTCGTCATGGCATGATCCTGACTCATGGATATTTGTCTGACAACCGAAAAACGATGAAGACGTGAAGAACTTATGCCATAAAAAAACGCGCCACCCAAGACCGGGCAGCGCGTTAGGCAACATCAAAGGGATAGGATCAGGATGTGACCCTCATCGGCATTAGCACATACAGGAACGAACCATCGATGCGAATCACACCCGGGCTCATTTCATCGATAAGATCGAGATAGACTGTCTCGGTTTCCAGATTGCGCAGAGGCGCCATCATGAACTCGGGATTGAATGCAACCTGAATCGGTTTGGCTTCGTATTTCACGAGCATCTCCTCGCGAGCCTCGCCGACGTCGGGAGAGTTGGCAGAGATGTCCACCTTGTTGTCGGCAAAGAGCAACTTGACAGAGCTTGACTTGTCGGAAGAAAGCAAGGACACGCGGCGAACGGTATCAAGCAGCGCCTCGCGAGGAAGCTCGACGCGTTCGTTTGCATCGCTGGGAATGACCTGACGGTAGTTGGGGTAATTTCCTTCGATGAGTTTACTCACCAAGAGGGTGTCGCCGATCGAGATCGAGACTTGGTTATCGCTGAGGCGCAGGGAAAGTTCACCTTCCGTGCCAAGCAGACGCTGCAACTCTTGCACCGCCTTTGTCGGAATGATCACATCCGTTTCATGAGAGGCGGGAAATTCA
>JBJOMZ010000184.1:0-3233 GCA_046052105.1 Verrucomicrobiota bacterium
GTCATCCCTAGGATGATGGCCCGCTGGTGTTGTGTGTCGAGAGATCAACGCACTTCGAATGGCGCGTTGGCGGTGGCCACGTGGCCATGGCCATCTTTGACCCATACGTAAAGGCGGTAAATCCCTAGTTTTTTCGGCGCTGTTACCTCGGGGGTGGCGGTCTGAGCCTCAACAACGGTATCGGCCACAGCGGCGGGAATCTTGCGACCATTGTGCTGATGACCTTGAAGCTCCGGCAATACCGACCACTGCCATTGTAGCGGATCGGAATCGGGATCCTTGGATTCCGCACGTGGTTGCCATTGTTGACCAGGTGCGACTGCTGAGGATGGCATGCCGCTGATGGGACTGATCTCGGGCGCAAGGTTCTCTGGTTTGCGACCTTTCCAAATTTCCTCAAGGGTATCGACTGACGCGGTGGTGTCCCCCTCATGGGTATAGAGACCGAACCAGGTGGCGGTGGATTCGAATTTCCATCCCCAGACAAAGGCGTAATTGCCGAGGCATCCTCCCTCTGGCCGTATCACTTCGCGATAAGCCCTCATCATCATCGCAGCTTTTTCTGTGCTGGTTTGCTCGAGTGGTGCTCCAAATGAGGTTTTTTTGCTTTCCCAAAATCCGCGAGGACCCCATTCGGTTAGAAGCCAGGGACGATTCCATCCGACGTTTTGCAAATGTTTTCTCAGGCCGAAAACGCCGCCATAGGTATTGATTCCGACGTAATCAAGGCTCGGTGTGAATTTCATCAAGCCTTGGGTTTTTGATGGATTGAGTCCAGCCACTGCAGTGAAGGTCGGGTGATGGGGATCGATTTCCTTGACCATGACCGCGAGGCGCTCGAGTTGTTGCCAATAGGCTTCATTCGATCCGTCGCCCTCTGCCTCGTTGCCCACGCCCCACGCGAGCAGTGACGGGTAGTTTCGATAGAGATTCACTTCCTTGCGCACGCGCTCCGCTTGTTTTTTGCAATGCTCCGGATTTTTGTAGGAGAACCAACTGCACTCGTTTTCCAACCAAATCCCGGCACTCACCGTGAGTCCCAGCTTTTCTGCTTCGTCGAGGATGGTATCCAAGCCATTGGTGGACCAGGTGCGGATTGAATTGCCGCCGCGGTCGGCCAAAGCCTTGAGGTTCTTGTCTCCGCCCACTCCCTGCACGAAATACGGCTTGCCACCACGGGTCATTCCCTGCGTCGATACGACCACGGGAATGGGTGCCACTACCAATGGAGTCGCCTCTGGTTTGCTAGCCGATGGTGCTGTTGTTTTCTGCTTGCATCCGCAACTCATAGAGGCGACCGCCAGTATCATGCATGTGAGAATCAAATTCAGTTTGGTCATCGATGATGTCATCTTCGGGAGATCCTAGGTTTTCTCAAGGAAATTGTTTGCCATTGCCGCTTCTGCAAGCCCCTCCGACCCGTAAACGGAATTTGCCATGGCCCACTAGGTCGTACATTTCGCCACAAAAAAATCTGTCACAGCCGCGCAAACTGTGGTGAAGTCGCGCCGTTCCACGCACGGAACTACTACGACATTTTTCGCATGAAAAGCTACCGCCACATCCCGATTCGCAATCTCACCGGTGAAGAACTCAAGGCCCTGAGCGATTCCATGAAACTTTCGCTTTCTCGCGAGGACATGGAAGTGGTGCAGGGGATTTATCGCGAATGGGACCGCGAACCAACCGATGTGGAAATGGAAGTCATCGCCCAAACTTGGAGCGAGCACTGCAAGCACCGGATTTTCGCCGCCACCATCACGCACGAGACTCCCAACGGCACGGAAACAATTCAATCACTCTTCAAAACATTCATCAAGAAGCCCAGCGAGCGTATCATGGAGAAAAAGCCGGACTTCGTGCTGAGCTGTTTTCATGACAATGCAGGATTCATCCGGCTCGATGATCACAAAGCCGTCTGCCTCAAGGTGGAAACCCACAATCACCCCAGCGCCATCGAGCCCTATGCGGGCGCGAATACCGGAATCGGCGGTGTGGTGCGCGATATCCTCGGTGCCGGAAAAGGCGCGAAGCCGATCGCTAACGTCGATGTTTTCTGTTTCGGTGCGCCGGATACCAATCCCGCCACCATCAAGGGCAAGGACGTGATCCATCCGCTCGGTATCATGCGCGGAGTGGTCCGCGGCGTGCGCGATTACGGCAACCGCATGGGCATTCCCACGGTCAGTGGCGCGATCCAGTTCGATCCGACCTACATCTACAATCCTCTCGTCTACGCCGGCACGGCGGGGGTGATCGATCAGCAATACATCGATAAAACGATGCGTCCTGGTCTCAAAATCATTGTTGTCGGTGGTCGCACCGGGCGCGACGGCCTGAAAGGCGCGACGTTTTCTTCCGCATCACTCACCGGCGATAGCCACGTCGAGGACCAAAGCGCCGTACAAATTGGCAATCCCATCGAGGAGAAAAAAGCGGCCGATTTCATTCTCGCGGCGCGCGATCGCAATCTCATCGTCTTCATCACCGACTGCGGTGCTGGCGGCTTCAGTTCCGCCGCGGGCGAAATGCTCAGCGAGACCGGTGGCGAGTTGTTTCTCGACAATGCCCCGCTGAAAGAGCTCGGCCTCATTTCTTGGCAGGTTTTCATTTCCGAGAGCCAGGAGCGCATGGTGCTGGCCGTGGAGGAAGCCTCCTTGCCGGAATTGCAGGCGCTGGCCGATACCTACCAAACCGAGCTCACCGTGCTCGGTCACTCTGACGATACTGGTATCCTGAAAATCTGGCATCACGGCGAGATTGTCTGTGAACTCGATAATTCGAAGCTCCATGATGCCCCCACGCGCCAGCTTCAAGCCCGTTTCCATGGCACTCCGGGTGCCACCGGATTGGTGGGTGAAAACGTCGATCTCGCGAGTGCTCTGCGAAATGTGTTAGGCGACTTCGCCATCTGCTCGCGTGAGCCCATCATTCGCGAATACGACCACAAAGTGCAGGGCAATACCTTGCTCGAACCTCTCGCGGGTGCTACGGGCGATGCGCCACAGGACGGCTCCGTCATCGCCATCGATGGCACCACCAAGGCCATGGCACTCGGCCTTTCCCTTCTGCCCGAGTGGGGCAAAACCGATCCCCGTGCCATGGGCCGCGCCAGCATGGATGAAACCATGCGCTCGCTTGTGCTCGTCGGCGCTAACCCCGATAAAATCGGTCTGCTCGACAACTTCTGCATGGGCAACCCGAACGATCCTGATGAACTTGGTCGCCTCGTC
>JBJOMZ010000185.1:0-3227 GCA_046052105.1 Verrucomicrobiota bacterium
GTTTGAATGTAGAGCCGCTGATACCAAAAACCTCCGCCGGCCATGAACTTCAGCAATGTGCGGTTGGTCTTGTCCGCCGAACGACTGAAATCCACTAGCAAACGCTGCGTGCTGGCATCGATCTCCGTTTCCACATCGGGAGCACAGTCTTGATACTTGTTTTCCGGCAAGGATGATGGATCAAACTGAATCGCATTGGAAATCCCATTGCCTTCCGCTTGAACATTCACAGCCACGTAACGATCAAGAGTCTCGGGCCACTTCAACAGATAAGCGCAAAATCGTTTGGGCCAGGCGATTTTCAAATTGGGCGTCGCAGGAGCGGTCAGGAAATGAATCGCCGCGTCACTAGGCTGCATCCAGCTGATCTGGGCGCGATCGGGATTGAGATTTTCTTTTTCCGCATAGTAATGCGAAACACCGTCCGATGTGAGATTGAATCCGAAAAGTGCATCCGGATCTGTTACGAGAGTCGCCGGACGCAATAGTTCGTCTCCTTCCGCAGGTTGCCCTTCGCGCGGCAGCAACTCGTCTCCGAGCGCCGTGGTGACAGTCGCGATTTCCGGCGCTGTTTTGATATGCACCACATCGGCTCCGATAAACTCATACGAGCCATCCCCGGATTGCGGACCGAGATACTCGACCATAAGAATCCCCTCGACGTTATATGCCTCCAGCGTTTTGGCTTTTCCTACCTGACTGAACCAGAGCGTCCTGTGCTCTTCCGGCATGGTCACGCTGCCGGGATTCGCGCCGACCGGCGTGTAAGGATTCGCCACCCCAGGAGGCACGAAACTGTTGTAAATCGGATTCACCACAGAAATCCGACCGGAAGGAATTTCCACCGCAGGCGCGGAAAAGCCGTTGCTGGTCCAATAAATCGTCCGCACCGGAACACGCGAGGAGGAGGATACAGCGAAAGTTTCTTGTCGGAATTTGTAGGTAGGTGTCACCTCGTTCGCGCCCGAGGTATCGGGCAGATTGGAAACCCAGGTGATGGTCACTCGCCCCGATTGACTCGCAAAGACTCGCTGCGCATGAGGGCTAAAATAATAAGGCAATCGCGGTGTGAAGGAGACTTCTGTTGAGGCCGTGGTGGTAATGTTGGTAGGATTGACCAGCGTGACAACATTGCCGGAAATGTAAGCGACTTTTTCCCCGAGCAAGGTAGCTCCTGGGGTTAAGGTATCAGGGACGGAAGCAACGGTAACGGTGGAACTACTCGCCGCACTGGACACGACCGTCACGCTACCCGTTGCAATGGGAACATTGCCTGAACCCAGAGCCCCCAGATTGCTGGTGCCGGCAGGAGAAAAAATCTCCCCGGGCTCGACGGGTTTGGCACGCCAGTAGGCATCCGCGACCGGCTCACCTTTCCAATTGAGACTGGGGCGCGGGATTTCATCACCAAACGAATAGCGGGGAACTCCCGATGCAAAGCTGTATCCAAAACTGGAACTCGCCAACACGATCGTGACCGTGAGATTCGAGGGATTGGACTTGTTGTATCCGCGTGGATAACGTCCGGCGGTGAGTGCCGGAATGGTAGCGCCAATGGTTGCCGCGTTCACCGCCGAGGATGTCGCCGATGTATTCGCCAAACCTGCGTATTGAGCTGTTGTAACCGTTGGGCTGCCGCTGGGATTGTAGGCTGGGGGTGGTGCGATACTTACGCTAGGTATGCTGGTGTAACCGCTACCGCCCGAGGTTACCGTAATCGCTGTCACAACTCCTCCACTGATCGTAGCGGTTGCCACGGCCGTAGTGCCACTGGCAGGTGGAGCGATCGTAACCAATGGCGCCACCGTATAGCCGGCGCCACCATTTCTCACCGTGATGGCATTCACAGCATTGCCTGACAAACTCGCACTGGCACCGGCCCAGCGACGATCAAGCACGTTGGTCGAACCCGCCTTGATGCTGAATTGAGCATGCGCGGATGGCGCAATCAGCAGACAGGATAGGAGAAAGAAACGAAAATAGGACAACAATGTCATGACAAAATGAATGTAGAGTTACGAGAGGTTTCATGACCGCATGAGCGGCGGATTGAAGCCTCATTGATCCCCTGATTCTTTATGCAATGAAATGGGTTTCACCGCAGGGTTTTCCGAACCGAGACGTTTTTCTAACGAAATCAAGCGAGCTTCGAAGCTTTCTTCCATCACGGAAATGGTTCGGTTCTTCTCCGCAAGTTCTTCTTCCAGCTTGGCGATCTTGCGATTCAGCTCTTGCGTGGCGGAAATGTTCAGCATCGCCAACGCATCGTAATCCACGGTCATGAAGTCTTTCACCTCACGACCAAACACAAAGACTTCCGCTTTAGGAGCTGCGACTTCGGTGAGATCGACGCGGAATCTTTCAGGGGTCGCTTCCAGTATGTCGACCATCAGCTTGACGCTGCCATCGATGATTTTGATGCGCTCACCTTGTTTCAGATTCGTGGCCAGCTCGATCCATCCATCCTTGATTTTTGCCAGTCGGTATATGTCCGGCACCGTATCGGTACTCTTGCTCGTGGCAAGGGGATAAACCTCGCCCACTTGCTGCGCCAGCACCTTCTTCTGTGGTCTGGTGCCTTTTGCCAGCATGTCCTTGAACTTGTAATCGGTCACCTGGATCTGCATCAACGTGGCCAGATCGCTGGCGGCATCAGAACGTCCGATGACGTTTTTGATGCGCACATCGGAAACAACGTGATATTCGCCTCCCCTAACCACATTATCAGCGATGATCGAAACATTCGCCGTCACCGAGTTGTTGTTATCCTGAGCGCCGTTGTGAATCAGACGGGCATCCGTGTTGTACGTGAGCGATGCGGTCCCGGTCACGTGAAGCGGCGCTAATGGCCCCGTGGTGCCGATTCCGAGTCGGCCGTCCTGATTGAGACGCAGTCTTTCCGTGCCGTTGCAATAGAATGCGATCTGGCCATCGGCAGGACTGAACATCCCGCCATCCTGATCCCCGGCCGAGCCAAAGGAGTAGCCGTTGGCAGGCACCCAGCCACTGAAAGCAGGGGCCCCACCACTGGCCCTGATGGAACCGGCAACGTCCAATTTCGTAGCAGGAGCTCCCGTGCCGATCCCAACATTGCCAGCGCTGTCGGCGCGCATTCTTTCGGTTCCATTCGTCCACAAAGTGACCACACCGTCGGCCGGGCTAAACAAGCCGCCATCCGCATCGCCACCGCTACCGAAGTTGTAGCCCGCGGTGAAACTGCCCGCCGC
>JBJOMZ010000186.1:0-3133 GCA_046052105.1 Verrucomicrobiota bacterium
AAGAGGGCAAGGAAGTCGCTCGACAGGAGTATGCTCTCGCCAAAGCCGTGGACGCTGGCTTGCCGCTGCGTTTGCGTGCGCAGATGCAAGCTGTGGGAGTCAATTTGTTTCTGGAAACTCATGGGGAGTCGCAGCTGCTGGGCTATCCTGACTTTTCGCAACATTTCGAACTGCGGCAGAAATCGTGGATGCAGCGATTCGAGTTTTGTTTGCACAGTGATCTCGATGCCGGTGCTGCGGTGGTGATACGCGAAATGACCGCGGCGCTTTCGCCCGGCACCGGGCAGGCCGATATCCGAGCCATCACACGACCTGATGGCGAGCCCTTGATGGAAGAGGGGCGTTTGTGGTTTACGATGACCGTGCGCGGTCGTGCCCTTCCTCATCCGCTGCAGGGTGTGTTCTCGATGAATCCCTCGGTATTTGATCTGAAGTTCGAAGGCATTATTGTTTTTGATACGGGTGACGGAATGCTGCGCAATGAGCTTGCCTCGCATTTGTTTTACGATGACGGCGCGAAGGAATGGCGTGGCTGGACAGTGGGATTCAGCGCTTATGGCAAGGATGCAAAAGGAGAGCAAAAGGCCATCCTTGCCGTGACCAGCAAGCGTGATCCGCGCAAGGGCTTTTCTGTGATGCGGGCCAGGCCCATCGGTCTGCCGCCAGGGATGCATGAGGATCCGCACGGGATCTATGATGCCGAGGCTGGAAAGTGGCGCATGCTTGTCGCCGAGCACCAAGGAAAATTTCGTGCGAGTTTGTGGGAGTCGGAACATTGGGATCGCGGTTACACACGGTTGAGCGGTCCGGTGGAAATGGACAGCACGGGGACTTCGCTGCAGAAAATCGGTTCCAAACGCTATGCGATGTTCGGTAGCGCCGATCGCAAGGTTTACATCCGCAGCTATCCGGGCTTGGAGCCCGCAGGTGAGCTCAAGATGCACTTGCCGCCTTGGGACGGCCAATCGGGCACGCGCATCTGGCCGAATGTACTGCCTCTGCCCGAGGGATATCCGGCCCGCTACATCGCCTTGATGATGGATCGCCTCAACTACCCCGGCATGCCCAAACAGAACTGGACCTATGGGGCGATGTATCTTTATCACGCCCATTTGCCTGTGGGAAATGACACGCCCTACGAATACACGAAATAGTGCTTTTGCCCTTGGCAGATCCATGGCGCGTGAGAGAATGGCCATGTGATGAAAACCCATTTGCTCTTGGCCGCAGGCATGGCGGCGCTGTTCTCATGCCAAAAACCGGTCGCATCCACCGCCGCTTCCGCGGTCCTTCAGGAAACGTTCGGCACCATGCCCGATGGACGCGCCGTGAAAATCTTCACCCTCACCAATGCGAACGGACTCAAAGCCCGCGTCACGGAATACGGCGCGATTCTCGTTTCCATGGAAGTTCCCGACAAAGCAGGAAAGCTCGCGGATGTCACGCACGGCTATGACACCCTAGAAGGCTGGCTCAGCAATACCTCGTATTTCGGCGCATCGGTAGGCCGATTCGGCAATCGCATCAAGGACGGCAAGTTCTCCCTCGACGGCAAGGAATACCAACTGGCGACCAACAATAAGCCCGGCGGCATTCCGTGCCATCTTCACGGCGGACCCAAGGGCTTCGACAAGGTTCTTTGGTCCGGTCGCGCGATCGGCAACGACGCGGTGGAATTCACCTATGTGTCACCCGATGGCGAGGAAGGATATCCAGGCAATCTCACGGTCACGGTCACCTACACGCTGACCGCCGACAATGAACTCGTTTGGAAAGCGAATGCTACCACGGATGCGCCCACGATTCTGAACATCGTTCATCACAGCTACTGGAATCTATCCGGAGATCCACGCAGCTCGATCAACGATCATGAGCTCACACTCCACGCGCCTCACTATCTTCCCACCAATAGCGGTCTGATCCCCACCGGCGAGATCGCTCCGGTGGCGGGCACTCCCATGGATTTCACACAAGCGACCACCATCGGCGCGCGTGTGAATGCCGGCACCGAGGCGCTCACATTCGGGGGTGGCTACGACCACTGCTGGGTCTTGGAGAAAGGCGAGGGTGTCAAATCGGCCGCAAGACTCAAAGATCCGGAAACAGGACGAGTGATGGAAATTTCCACCAACCAGCCAGCCGTCCAGTTCTACGGTGGCAATTTCCTCGACGGCAGCGTCTCCGGCAAGGGCGGCGTGAAATACGGTCACCGCAGCGCGCTGTGCCTCGAGACGGAGGGTTTCCCCGATGCTCCCAACAAGCCAGCCTTCCCCTCCTGCGTGCTCCGCCCCGGCGAGACTTACACGCATGTGATGATCCATCGATTTTCCGTGGAATAAGAAAAACGCCCGCCGGGGATGCGCGCGATGCGTATGAAAACACTATTCCTGTTACTTTGTGTTGCCATGCACTCTGGCGCGATGGAGCCGCCCCAGGCGCCGAACATCGTGATGGTGCTCATCGATGACATGGGATGGGGAGATTTTTCCTGCTTTGGCAATGCCGAGGCAAAAACGCCGAACATCGATCGCATGGCGCGCGAGGGTCTCTCGTTTTCGCAATTCTACGTGAACTCTCCGATCTGTTCCCCTTCACGTGTGGCCTTTTCCACCGGGCAATATCCGCAGCGCTGGAACATCACGTCCTACCTTGCGTTCCGCGACCAAAATGAAAAGCGCGGCATGGCCCAGTGGCTGGATCCGAAGGCGCCCATGCTGGCACGCACCCTGCAACAGGCTGGTTATGCCACGGGCCACTTCGGCAAGTGGCACATGGGGGGTCAGCGCGATGTCACCGATGCACCAGCCATCACCGCCTACGGCTTCGATCGCTCGCTGACGAACTTTGAAGGTATGGGCCCGAAACTTCTTCCCCTCATCACCAGGGCGGATGGCAGCGAGGGCAAGATCTGGGAGGACGCCGAGCGGCTCGGCACACCTTTTACCTGGATGCCGCGTTCCCGCATCACCAGCGGATTCATCGATGCCGCGATTCCCTTCATCGATCAAGCGCGTGCGGCGGGAAAACCGTTCTACGTGAACCTCTGGCTCGATGATGTGCACTCACCGTTTTGGCCTTCGCCCGAGCAACTGCGCGCCGGCCAGGGCAACACCCGCAAGCTCTATCTGTCCGT
>JBJOMZ010000187.1:0-3058 GCA_046052105.1 Verrucomicrobiota bacterium
TGGAATGGGGGAATTTATGCTTCACCGCAGAGGGGTGATGTTGAGGCCTTGACCCCAAAAGGCCAAGATCGTGCCCGTGGTGGCTCATCGCCGAGCATCTGACCATTTCAAGAACAGGGAGGATGAACCAGATGAATTTTTGTCGCATGGCACCCCCCGATGCCATGCGACAGTTTTCCCATGAAACCCATCATGTGTGTCTAGAATCGCATGATGGATGGAGGTCGCTGGGGTATTGTAGCAACAGGTATTCTACAAGTAAAACTAACGAAATTTCTTGAGGAAACGCGGTTGCATGAACAAGATGGCAAAACAAAAAACATCTTCTTTGCAACAGTTGGGGAAAGTCATGGCATCATCGGCTTCCGTATGGCTTTGCCTGACCGATGCCGGGAAAGGGCATTGCCTGCCACCCGATCATGCGTTAGATCAACAGAGATGACTTTTGCCCTCGACGCCATTTCTCCGCGCATCTTGCTGTGTTTTGATTTTGATGGCACCATGCATCATCCTGCATCCACACCGCCGATCGCCGATGAATTCTGGGATTTGTTAAACCGTCTGCGCGATGACCGCTCGGCAGTCTGGGGCATCAATACCGGCAGGTCACTGCCGCACTTGATCGAGGGCCTAGAGGAAAGCCAGGTTCCCTATTTGCCAGACTTCATTGTGGCCCGTGAACGCGAAATTTTTTATCCCGATACAAACGGCGGATGGCATGCGGATCGCGACTGGAATGATGCATGCCATCAGGCCATTGCGGATCTCCTCGGGGAATCAAAAGACTTGATGGGAAAAATCCGTTTTTTGGTCGAAGAACGAACCGGTGCAGAATGGCTGGAGCAGGTCGGCGAGCCGGCTGGCATCATCTCGCGCACAGAAGAAGAAATGGCCTGGATCGTCGGGCAGGTCGAATCGATGGTCCCCGCCACCTCGCGACTCGGCTGGCAACGCAATACGATTTATCTCCGTTTCGGCCATCGCGCCTATCAAAAAGGAAGTAGTTTGGCGCGTGTCACGAGCCACTTCGGTTTGAAGCCCTCAGAGGTTTTTGCGATTGGCGATAGTCACAATGACATCGAGATGTTGCATCACGAGACGGCCGCCATGATTGCCTGTCCTGCGAATGCCGTGGAGGAAATCGCAGCGCATGTCGCCAGACAAGGTGGCTATCTTTGTCGCGCACCCTACAGTCAAGGCGCCGCGGAGGCCATGCGGCATTTTCTCATGCGCCAGGAGTGAGTGCGGCATGTTGCCACCGGATACCGCAAGGCTAGGGCAATTGCCAGAACAGAGTGAATTCGTGTCGATTGTAGGTGAGATGGGTCTGCGCGAGAAACACCAGTCCACCTTTCTCCGCATCACTCAAAACGCGTTGGTGCAAGGCCAGAATATCCTGCAAATCAGCCGCACGGTGGGTTTTCATGGTAAAAACCACAATCGCG
Source organism: Verrucomicrobiota bacterium (assembly GCA_046052105.1). Classification (GTDB taxonomy): domain Bacteria; phylum Verrucomicrobiota; class Verrucomicrobiia; order Verrucomicrobiales; family Akkermansiaceae; genus UBA956. The sequence goes on from JBJOMZ010000187.1 coordinate 1,446, forward strand.
CCGGACCGCAAACAGGAAATCTTACCAATCACCACCTCGAGCGATTCTTCGGCGCTACCGTTCATGTCACACAAGAGAGCATCATAGAGCATTCCGCGCGGTGGTTGAAATGTCCGTGCATTTTCTGCGAAACTCAGCAAGCGGGGATGCGACGCCACACGAGCATCCATCGGCGCCCGATCCACCGCCGTGACCCGGTATCCACGTTCCAGAAGTTCCGAGGTCATTCCTCCGGGACTCGCTCCCAGCTCCAGCCAATGACAGGATTCCGCAAGCGGTGGGCGATGCAATCGCAGGAAATGCAATGCCTCAGCCACCTTGGCACCGGCACGACTGATGCTGTGTGCGGCACGGTGACTGATGTGCTTGCTTCCACCGGCAAAAAAACCGCCACACTCGCGCGGAGTGGAGACCGAGGCAAATAGACCCTCTTTCCCTAACAAAATAAACATCGTCAAACCAAGCTGATCCTGCAGCTCGGGGTCGCGATCGCGACATCTCAGCGGAAATTCCGTCCGCAATCGCTGTTGCAACTGCGCCGCCATCTTTTTGTACAAGGGATGCGGGGAACCCGACAGCAAAGGACCCACCATCACCTGCTGGAGTGGCACCGTAGCGAACTTCCTGATGAGGGCCATGGCGGATTTTTCGATAAAATCCTCCGTGTTTTCCGGCACACAGGGCCATGCGTGATCCACTCTCATATTCCAACGCAGCCAGAGACTCTCCTCGTGCTGTGAGGCATTCCATGACTCATCGCAAGAAAACAGCCAGTATTCTCGGCCCAATCGCTTGGCGGCGCGAATCCCACAACGCGAGAGAATGTCCTCGTGAAGTGGAGCAAACACCTCGGATATACGGATCAATCTCTGCATGGAGGCGCAGCTTGAAACCGCCAGCAGAGAAATCCAAGTCATAAAACACAGGATTCCCTGCGCGAAGCGATCTCCACCGAGCCAACTTTCCCATCATGAACAGCGGGTTTTGATTGTGAATCAGGCTGAAAGGAGTAAAGTGAAGGAATGAAGCGAGCGGGCATGCCTATGCAAGATTTTGCTGACGATGCATGGCTCGAACCGTGGCGACCGATTTTTGAGGAACGTCGCCAGCGCGCGGATCAGGTGAGGCATTCTTGCGGAGATTCTCTAACGGATTTTGCGCAAGGACACCGCCACTTCGGCCTGCATCGGGAGCATGACGGCTCCTGGGTCTACCGTGACTGGGCCCCACACGCAACCAGCTTGCTGCTGATCGGTGATTTTTCCGGTTGGCAGGAAAGCCCAGATTTTCATGCCCAAGCCATCGGCGACGGTTGTTGGGAATTGCGCATGAGCGCCGCATCCATGCAACACGGGCAACACTATCGCGTCCGCGTGAAATGGTCAGGGGGACAAGGCGATCGACTCCCGGCATGGGGCAGACGCATGGTGCAGGATCCTCACACGTTGGAATTCACCGCCCAAGTATGGGAAGAACCGGAGTATCGCTGGCAACATCGTGTAACGGAAATCCCTGCTTTCCCGCTGATCTATGAAGCCCATGTAGGCATGTCATCGGAAGATGAAAAAGTCGCGACGTTGAGCGAATTTCGGCAAGAGATGCTACCGCGCATC